>CALCCE010000133.1 GCA_937899835.1 uncultured Flavobacteriales bacterium
ACCATACATTATCAATCGTATCATTATCGTATTAAAACGTATCAAATCGTATCATAATTTCAAAATAAACGTCTCTTAAATAGTATAAAGAACATTTATTCCCTAACACAGGGGTGCATAACGAACGGATGAAGACCGCTAAAGTTATTTTCCCTCCTTTCCCGTTCCTAAACCCAAACCGCCCGCTCACATTCCACGCAGTCCGGTGGTAAACTATCACTACAAGGCGTAAAAGTATCGGAGTATCTTGTTCGTTTTAGTAAAGCCGACCCCGGCTGCACCAATTGCTTGAACATGATCGATCCGACCCAATTTCCCGATAATCGTTCTAATGATTTAAATCCGCCTACCGAACTGGTGACCAACATGGTCGACTTGCAGCTGGAAACTACCTGGTTGCAAAGCGTTATTCACCTTCGCATGCAGGAATTGACAGATGCTATTCAAGGGCACGAGGTGGCTCCCCTTCCAACTCCACCCCGGCTACAAGGTTCTACTTACCAAACTTATGTAGATTCACAGGTATTGGACACCTCGGAACGTTTGGCCGTAAGCCTTGGTTTTGCGGCATGGTTTCAACCTCAACTGTTATTGCCATTGCTTCAAACTTCACCCGAAAACCGGAGCCAGGCCATGCAGGTTGGGATACTTTCCAACCGGAGAACCAACTTGGTGAAACCCACCCTGCAAACCCTTTTATTCTTGTTGAGTGGAGGCCATCCCACTTCTATGGCCCAGCAGCAATTGACCTTCCACAGCAAACATCGGCTTTTCAAAGAGGAAGTTTTGCACCTCACTGTACCTTCTGGCGAACCTACTTATCCCCAGGAAAGGGAGCTTTCGCTTGATTTAGCCTGGTGTCACCACTTTTTGAATGGAGCGCCTCCACGCTTCGATCAAGAAAGTAGCTTTCCTGCCAGCCGCCTGGAAACCGATAAAACCTTTGACGACCTGGTGCTTTCAGATCGGGTTCATGAGCAACTGCGTAGCCCCATGAATTTTGTGCGGCACCGCCAATCGCTGTTTGAACAACCTGAAAAACGGGGTTCGCTCAATCATGGTTATGTGGTGATGCTCTACGGCCCTCCGGGTACTGGAAAAACCCTTACCGCTTCGGTAATGGGCAAACACCTGGGTGTGGAAGTATATGCCATCAATTTGGCACGAGTAATTTCTAAATACATCGGTGAAACGGAGAAGAACCTCGAAAGGGTGTTTGACCGGTTGGAGAACAAAAACTGCATCCTCTTTTTTGATGAAGCTGATGCGCTGTTTGGCAAACGCACCGACATTTCTGAGGCAAAAGATCGCTATGCCAACCAGGAAGTAGCTTACCTGCTACAAAAGATCGAACACTGCAAAAACTTAGTGATCCTTTCTACCAATTATCGGAAAAATCTCGATGACGCTTTCCAGAGGCGTATCCTGAGTTATATCAAAATCGATGCGCCAAGGCAACCCGAACGATTGCGCCTTTGGCAAAGCCTTTTACCTCCTGCATTTCACTACCAACCTGCGGAGTTGGCGGAGCGCCTGGCAGAGGATTATCAACTCACCGGTGCCAACATTGGCAACATCTTAAAGCTGGCTTGCCTCGATGCAGAAAGCACGGGCACACAAGATTTGAATTTCGAGCGCATAGAACACTTCCTACGCCTCGAGTTCATTAAGGAGAACCGCATTTTCCAGGTGATGAAAGACCGAAGTTCTTCTAAACAAAACCCAACCCGCTACGCGATGCCTACCCAGAGTAGCAATGGTCTTGCTCGAAGTGGCTCTACTGGTGCTAAAGCACGAAATGTATATGAAGCCATGAGCCAACTGATTGATCAACGATTGCTGAAACAACAAGAAAAAAACGAACATGGGAATTGAATTCGCCCCTCGGCCTCTGCCCGACTTTCCTACCAACGATGAAGAGGAACGCCAAGTGGCCGAGAAGAAAGCCATGGATAGCGTTACTGCGGAGACCACTGCTTCTTCAAAAGCTTCTACCTCCGATTTCAGGAAACAAAAGGTAGATGACACGCCGGTGCCTAAAATTCGATTTGTGGTGCCTAAACCTGGGTACGAAATGTACTATCGGGAATCGCAAATCTATGTCATCATGCATTGTTTTGAGGCCACCGAGCAAGAGGCCATCTACATTCTGGAGGAAATTGAGTCCATGTATGGTCAAATTCGCTGGCGAAGTGGCTGGACCAATTACAATAATGATAGCAGCGACCCGGGTGCTTTTTGGTGGCCGGTGAATTGGGTAGAACGCTTTACGGGAATACAATACAACTTAGCTACTGGCGCTAAAGAAGGTACCGAGGAGCGCAAGCAACTATTTCTTGCGCTCAAGGGAAAACAAAAGCGGGAGGTTTGGGGCCGTGTGGATACGATTTTCACCGCCAACACGGGTAAAGATTCTGTAGTGGATGAGAACAACCAGGCACTACAGGCCGATATAGATCTGTATTGGCAAATTGTAGATCAGGTGATGATCGAGTATCAATTGGGGCCGCAACCCCAAGAGGCCGATCCAGATCGATTTGGGGATACCTCTGCCAAAGAAAAAGCTCTCAAACAGTTTCAAAACAGAATCAACCAGTATTCTGGCGCTGCAGCGATTTACCTTGATAACCATTGGCGAGAGCTCAAAGGCGCTGATTCAGACCTTCATTTTTCGATTGCTGATGAGCTGCAAAAGATGCCACCTGAGCGCGCCAATTGGTATGTGGCCGAAGGTGAAAAACACTTTACCCACGAGCAACTACACCCTGAATTCCATAGCATTATCGACGACAAGACGATGGATTTCAGCACGGTGGAAGCCTACAACAAAGCGATAGCTGCCTATCGAAAGGCTTCGCAACAAAACTTTGACAATGCCCTCCTTAACGCGGAAAAGACAGTTGCTACCAACCAAAAGGGCAATCCCTTTCCGGTATACATGTATGTGAAACAATTCGATCCACCGGATTATGATTTGCTCACCTACCATCAGCGAAAGACCTTGATTCATGCCATCCTGATTGAGAACATAGACAATCAATCGGCTCAGTTGGCGGTCTTAAAACTACTCACCACCACCTTTGATAGTGAGTTACCTCAACTCGTTAAGGAATTTCAAACTGACAACTACGCACTTTATACCAACATCAACGAGTTTTTGTCGGACTATGCTTCCGAATGGATGACCTTTTCTTTGAAGTTGTCTTTCCACGCGTTAGGAACAGAGAAGTCGGAACGTCAAATCACGGAGTTGATAAAGCTGTTTGGAGACAAGGAAAATGAAGATCGGTTTGGCAATGATACCCACCTGTTTCCTTATGCCTCGCCTGGATTGTTTCGCCAGTTTGCGGACATCACCCATTCTTACGACATCACTTTAGAGGATGGTTCCATAAACGCCAAAGTATCTTCCGATTATGCTCCGGCAGATGTCTTATTGGCAACAACTCCCAGTTTACTTTGGCTCAAATCTTTAAAAGGCTATACCAAGAACAAAGAATTTGACCCTTTTGATATTGTTGCGCTCGAAGTGCTTGTGCCCGACGAACACCAGTCGGTAACGACCATGCCCATCTTTATGCCGGCCATTGCTTTGCAAATGGTAGAAGACCAGCAATTCGACCGGCAACTTTCTAAATGGATCGATGCCGGGATCATTATCTTGGGTATTGCGCTCACGGTACTGGTTCCGGGTTCAGGCACGCTACTCTTTGCGGCAGATGTAGCCTTCACCGCCTGGACGGTGGCAGCTACCTTGGTCAAAGACTTCCGCGATAAGATCGAAGCGACCGAATGGGGTCCTACCTTCCTCAAGTATTGGGATACCATCGACTTCTTTGTGAATCTGGTGGGTATGGGGCTTTTCATTTACCAAATGCCCGCCCTTGCCCGTAGTATGGCACAAATGCTCAAAACTGCCTTGCCCAAGTTGAAAAACCTTTCAAAAGAAACCTTTGAGTTCGTCACCGATTTCATCAAAAAACTCGACGATGATATTGTAAGGGCCGAACAAGCGGGTGCTGGGCAAGTGGATGAAATTGCCGATGCTACTACTCAAGGACAACGAACCAATACTTCGGCAGGAAAAGATCCGGACGTGAAGCCTGGTGAGGAACCGGAGGTGCAAGGTACAAGTCAAGAAGAAGTTCCGCAACAAGCTCAAGAAGCTGCTCCTACAAAAACAAAAGATACAGATGAATTAGCCCCTGCAGAGCAAGAACAAGCACAAAGCGTTTATCACGTTAAGGGTAATCAGTATGCTCAGTCTGTTCTTGATGAAATTAACCCGCAGTATTTTAACGAGGCAACTAACAGATATGGCGGAGGGTTCTACGTAGCCGAAAAAGGAGAAGTTGCTGTAGCTGAAGTCTACCACCATGGAGTTAATTTGTTTGATGCCAAATCCATACGATTTGAATTAGATTTGTCCAAATTGAAAGTCTTGGACCTAACTGACCCCGCAGTGGCCAAGAGCTGGAACCTTGCTGATGCCGTAAAATATGAGGATGACCTTGTGAAGGCTGGCATGACCGGTCCAGAAAAATATGCTCCATTTCAAGAAATTGCTACAAAAGCACGGAGTGAAGGTTACAATGCAATTAGGTTCCCAAGCAAGAGAGCAGATGGGAATAATTTTGTAATATACGGCGACACTCCTGAGTTCTTCAAAAGCATTCTTAAACCACAAATGATCACTCCTGCAAAGCATTAATTATGTCGATAAAGATCAAGCTCCACCACTGTCGCTGTAAATCATCCGACAAGGCATTTACACTTGTGAGTTTTGCTGATGATCATTCACAAGCTTATGGGCAGAAATATTTTCTTTCAGAAGCAGGTGAAGTATCCCACATCAACTTATTGGAAAAGCCTCCAGCACATGAGGTTTTAGATGAAGTGGACGGTTATTTTAAAGCACAAAAAACCGCCGAAACTCCGAAACACATTTCATCCGTCGATCTCTGGCGCTACATTGCTGATCCATCACCAAAAGGTTTTCGTTGGTACTTGGAGGCGATGTCTTTTCATCCTGATTGTAACAACGATGGCTTATTAGCTCCTTTTGACTTGATTGCAACTGAGGAAAAAGCGCCTACCCCGGTTGAAGTAAGCTTCAACAATTGGAAAGCACAATCGCAGGAAGAAAAAGCAGCTACAGTTGCCCGGTTTCTAGATCGACCTGTAAAACAGTCGCACCCGATCGTTGAATAGCAAATCGATCTTATCAATTCAAAGGTCACATTCTTCTAGTTGTGATTGTCCTCTTTACTATCAATTAAAGACCATCCTGCTAAAATAACCGCAACTCACCTTCAAACCTTACCTTAGTTGACTTACGATCAAATCCTGAGTCGAATTTCTACATGGTAACAAGTGTCCCCCTACCAAGTCTAACCATTACTGGCAGAAGTAGATCCGTAACTTTAGGCATTCTTGCCCAACAAGTGAATTCAATTTCCTCAGTTCACAACGAGGAACTTGTCCAACCCTTTAGTAAGAAGTGAGCGTCATGAAAATGGAGCAACTTACCCTTTTGCTGAAGCGATACCTCGGTTGGGTATTGTGTGCACTTGCGCTGCTTGTCGGCACGGTGAGCTTGGACGGATACGGCATCAATTGGGACGAAACGCAACAAAGAAGAACGGGTAGCATTGCTTATAGCTACGTTTTTGAAGGGGACGATGGATTCCTCGAATGGAAAGACCGGGATTACGGTTTAGCCTTCGAGCTGCCGCTCATTATTTTTGAAAAGGCATTTCACCTAACCGACAGCCGGAATGTATACCTCATGCGGCATTGGCTCACCCACTTTTTCTTTCTGCTGGGTTGCTATTTCTTTTTTCGACTCATAGATTACTTGTATCAAAACAAGCTTTTGGCTACGCTGGGCTTTTTGCTCTTGTTGCTCCAGCCACGTCTATATGCCCACTCGTTTTTCAACTCCAAGGACATCCCCTTCATGGCGATGCTCATCATTTCGCTCTACTATGCTGTAGTAGCGCTGGACAAGAAAACCACCCTCAGCTTCTTAAAATTAGGCGTTTGTGCAGGTTTGTTGATCAACTTGCGGATCATGGGAGTTATTCTTCCCGCCATGGTACTCCCGCTGTTGGTGGTAGACGCCTTGAAAAGCAAAAACCGCCTACCTGCTCTCAAAGGCATCGGAATTGTTTTAGCCGTTGCCTGCCTTACACTGTACACGACATGGCCACTCTTGTGGACGGCTCCCATCGACAATTTCGTGTTCGCCTTCAAAAACATGTCAAAGTTCCGATGGGGTGGCACGGTTTTGTTTTTTGGCGATATGGTTAAAGCCACTGAAATTGACTGGACTTACTTCCCGGTGTGGTTCTCAATGACCAACCCTATCCCCTACCTCCTGTTGGGGTTATCTGGTTTGTTGCTTCTGATCGTTCGAGGTTTCAAAGCTCAGGGTGAAGTCATTAAGAATACTCACACCCGGCACAATGTCTTATTTGCCTTCTTGTTCCTTGCCCCCATTTTAGTGGTTATTGTGCTCAAATCCGTCCTGTATGATGGATGGCGACAACTCTACTTCGTATACCCCGCCTTTGCTTTGCTGATCGTATATGGTTTGCACAGGATACAGCAAACCCAATTATTTAAGCCTACCCTTGGCCTTTTGGCCATTTCATTTGTCGCAACTTCCGTTTTCATGGTTCGGTCTTATCCAGTACAAAATGTCTATTTCAACAACGCCTTAGCTGCTGCTCCTCCGGAATATCTCCGCAAAAATTTCGAGCAAGATTATTGGGGAACATCCTACAAGCAGGCGATTGAGCATGTACTCGCCCAAGTCCCTGATTCCACCATTAGCATTTGCCTGGCCAATACGCCTGACCCCTTCAACAAAGAACTACTTCGTAAAAAAGATCGAGTCCGAGTTCAATTCTTACCCGAAGCAGAGGCCCAATTCTTTATAACGAATTACCGGTGGCATCCGCAGAATTACACGGAATATCAGGACCGATCCTTTCATTCCATTTCCATCAATGGCAGCACAGTTTGTGAGACTTTCAAGTTAAAGTAGTGCCCCACGCTTTATGAAAGGGCTAATCCTGAAAAAGAACACCTCAATTGGGGATGCCGAGCCCCCATTCCTATCTGGGAGACTGTGCCCTCAGTTTGCATGATTTTTGAGTCTCCTCTTTCTCCTACTCTTTCTTAGGTTTGATACTATGTTAAAGTCCTGCCTCACTGCTACCCTACTAATCTTCCTCTGTTTTTCCCACTTTTCGGGCACTGCCCCTGAAAGTCTCCGTCGTGCGGCTCCACAGAATGACCACGTGGAAACCAGCGACATTCTTCGATTTTGGCGTGCCTATGAGTTGATTCGGGAAACTGATTCCCGCAAAAAGCAGCTGGCCATCCTGAAAAAGGAATTCTTTCAGACCGCCACTGCAGGTCAAAAGGCCATGTTCAAAGCCCGCCGATACACGCCAGAAGAATACCTGCAAACCATCAATGACTATCCTACCTTTTGGGAGACGGTGCGTCAACAAACCTTGCAGGCAGATCATTATGGGAAACAGATCGAAAAAGGCATTGTAAAGCTGAAGGGAATCTATCCGGATTTGCGACCAGCTAACATCTACTTTACCATTGGAGCGCTACGCAGCAACGGTACTACCCTTGGCAACAAGGTATTGATTGGAAGCGAATTAGCACTGGGAGATTCCCTTACAGAGTTAGGCGAACTCCCTGAAAAATTCGATTATCTGAAAGACTATTTCAAGAATAACCCTGTACAAGGAATCGTTTTTTTGAACCTGCACGAATACGTTCATACGCAACAAAAGACCACAGTTGGAGAAAGCCTTTTGGCAAAAACCCTCATTGAAGGAGTGGCCGAATGGACAGCAGAAATGGCCATGGAGCGACCTTCTCCCAACCCTCAAATTGCTTTTGGCAAAAGCAACGATCTTGAACTCAAAGCTGCATTTGCCAAAGAAATGTTTTCACCCGATTTTTCCAATTGGTTGTGGAACTCTTCTGACAATCCATATGGCATGCGCGACCTTGCCTATTACCTGGGCTATGCCATTTGCGAAAGCTATTACCAAAAGGCAAACGACAAAGCTTTGGCCATCAAAACCATGATCGAACTGGATTACAACAATGCAGAAACGTTAGCGAATTTTGTGGATGCCTCTGGTTATTTCGACAGTCCGATTGATGTGTACCAAACTGCGTTTGAACTCCAGCGGCCGAGGGTTGTAAAAGTAGAGCAACTTCCCACGCCAAACACCCTTGTTGATCCTACAACTACCCAAATTCGAGTGGTTTTTTCCGAACCCATGGACCGCGATCGCATTGCTACGGAAGTGGGCACCTTGGGTGCAAAGCATGTTCCTAAAATTGAAAAGACCGAATTTTTAGAGGATGGAAAAATCTTGATATACACCGTAACATTACAACCGAAAACCGACTATGAAATGGTGTTACATTGGACCATGCGCAGCCTCCAGGGATATCCGCTGGTGCCTTATACTCTCAAATTTAGCACCGGAAAGTAAAGGTGGTGCCCATTGTGCCTAAGCCAACTTTTTCCAAAAAATCCATTTGTCTTCTCCGGCTTGCCAAAACTCGCGCAAAGTAGCTTCGTGGATATATCCACACCGGAGGTAAAACTGTCGGGTTCGTTCCATTGCTGGAGCACCGGAAGTTGCTACAATCAAAAAACGGTAACCGCGCTCATACAAAAGGTTTTCTATGTATGCCAGGAGGGCTTGACCGATTCTCTTTCTATGTAAGTCTTTCAAAACACCAACCGCGTGTAAATTGAAGGTGCCTTCGGTAAACTTTTCTGGTGTGCCATAGGCCAATGCTGCTGGCTCCTCTTCCCACTCGCAGGTCAACCAAATGTGATCAGTTCCTTCTTTCCAATAATCTGCTATCATTTTTTCTAATAGGTGGGCAGGGAAAAGCTCAATGGTGGACAATACATGCTTAAGAAAAGGGAGGTCCGGAACCTGAACCGGTCGAATCAACATAGATAGGCACCATAATAAAGAGTGCTAAAATAAGTCCAATCCACAGCAAGGTGCTAATTTACAGTCATGAAATGGATGCTATCATTACTAATTGTGCTCACTTTTTGTGCCTGTCAACCATCGGCAGACAAGCTAACCTCAACTCCAATTAATTCCTCCCCTCAGCTGCATAGCTACCCGGAACTCCATCCCGATCGCTACAATGTGGCGCTCTTGCTGATTGATGGCACGTATAATTCTGAGCTCACCGCTCCGATGGATATTTTTCACCATACCGAATTTCGAAAAGGCATCCGCAAAATGAATGTTTTTACCGTATCCAATACCTTGGAGCCGGTCACCACCTTTGAGGGCCTTCGGCTCCTCCCCGATTTCAATTTTCTCGATTCGGTACCTTACATCGATATTTTGGTGATTCCTGCCGGAGAACACAACCTGGATCAAGACTTGGAAAATACCGAACTGATCAACTTTATTCGCTCCATTAGCCAGCAAGCACAATACGTTTGCACCCACTGTGATGGTGCGTTTCTGTTGGCCCAAACCGGATTGCTCGATGGGGCTATCTCCACCACCTTTCCCGGAGATGTAGCCGCCTACCGCCAGCGCTTTCCGCAGCTGGAAGTGTTGGAAGACCAATGGTGGGTGCACGACGGAAAATTCATCACTTCGATGGGTGGAGCCCGATCGTTTGAAGCCTCACTCTACCTTGCAGAAGTGCTCTATGGAAAAAAGGTAGCCGATGAGTTGGCCGAAGGCATGGTCATCGACTGGAACTTGGAATCATCTCCCTACTATCGCGTAAGCTCCACTGATTGATACAAAAAATGCCCTCCGATCATTCGAAGGGCATTCGCAGTAAAGTTAAAGCCAATCGACTCAGTTGCCTTTGCCGCCGAATAAGAATTTTTTCACGCCTGCAAAAAGAGCGATAGCACCAATGGCAATGAATTTCCAGAACTTGGCTATTAGCGCAAAGAAACCAGCCTTTGCCAAAACCTTGCCTGCAATGAGGCCACCAACTCCATAGGCAGCCACTTTGTCCAATTCAGGATCAAAATCATCGTAATGATGCCCTTCATTGAACTCTACACTGGATAGAATGGGCGTAATGTTGGCCTGGAATTCGGGTAATATTTCCATGTCGCCAATGGCGTTCAAAGTAAGGTAGCCTCTACGGCCCAGTACTCGAATGTTGTAGTTGAGGGTGTTGATCTCAGAAGCGCCAAACTTCAACTCCTTGGCCCAATGCAACTTTTTATCAGCAGCATCATAAAAAGGAGGCGCAGCCCATCCAACGATTTCCACCGCCTCATAGCCTTGCTTTAAACGCATTTCATTGATTTCCTTTGCGTCTTCTTGCATAGTTTCGAGCAAATCGTCGTAATCGAGGTCTGCTGCATCTTCGTCTTCGATGTAACCTTCCGATTCAAAAGAAATCTCCACAGCATACATCATGCTATCACCTACCGGTGAAGTATACTCCGGAAACAGCAGGCCCATCGTTTCGCTCTCCGGATTTTCCCATAGTTGGGTCAATACGTAGTTGGCTTGTTCCGGATCAAGGTACTTGTATCCTTCCGGTACTTGCAGGGTAGCCATACCGTTGCCCAGGTCTACTGTACCGTATTGATATTTAAACGAGTTTTCAATGCTGTCAATGATGATCATCTCCTGAAGGAGTCCCGATAATTGAGCAGAATCAATACTAATCGTATCGGTTTCCTGGGCCTGAACAGCGCACCACAAAACCATTGCCATCAAGGCACTGCATAAACGTTTCATGTAAAATTGAGGTTATAAAGAACTTGAATTAGGGTTAGTTGCGAGCAAAGAAGCAAATTATGTAGCAACATTCCTAATGCCACCCAGCACTAATGTATCATCCTCACCAAGCAGACCTAAGAAGCGCAAAGGTTCAGGTAGCATTTAATGGTGAACCAAAGCGCAGCCAATCTCACTAATATTTTTTCAGTTTCCCTGAAATTACCTTACCCAACCAGGATTCATACCAATTGAGAAAGCAGTCCTCTTCGGCAAAGTAGGGTTTCTGCCAAGCACCATCCAAAAAGATCACCCTCCCTTGATGTGGCCCCGTTAAAACCAGACCGTTGTAATAAGTACAACCTTGGGTACCCAAAATAAGGATGCCTCCAAATAACTTTCCCGACTCTTCTACATACACCTCGTCCGATACATCTTCATCATTTCTTACCATACTCATCGCCTCCCACTCTTCATTGGTGAGCGCTGGGGTCAAAATACAGGGTTGATTCAAAAACGAAACAGGGTCCTCTCCAAATAATTGCGACATGCCTTTCCCCAAAGGATAAATACCATAATCGGGTCCGGCCCCACCATTACCAACTTTTAGTAAAAACGCTCGAAAACCGCTGGGAAGCTGCACCTTATATTTAGTCTCAAAGGCGCAGATTTCCACCTCAGATGCCCTCGAACGCAGTTGGTAGCAATGGCTGTCTGCACCAAAAAT
>CALCCE010000134.1 GCA_937899835.1 uncultured Flavobacteriales bacterium
GCGGGGCCCGGGATCCCAATCCGAAATGCCCATCGGGTTATCAAAATAATTTTTTGCAAAAATCCAGCCCCATCGACTCTACCGTTCAGTGGAGAACGTTTGCTCGAAGACCGGAAGGGGCAATTCCTTTCCAATCCATCCTATCATATTATTGATTCCTATTCAAAATTGGGAACTGCAAAACTTCACTAGCAAGGTCAAGCTCTACGGGTTCGTGCCGAAACCTCGCCGGTCTTCGAGCGCAGTCGAGAAGCCCGGCAAGGGACCAACCGGAGGGAACATGAATCAAAAAAATGATGTTCCTATGAATTATTCGAATGAAGCGCGGTTTGACCATTTTATGGATTGGGTCACTGATCAGGACCTTTGGGGTGTTTTTCGAAAAATCAATCACTTTCAAGACTTGGCGAACCAATACTTGGCCTTGAGGAAACGGCAAATGGAACTCTTCCCATTTCATGATGTTGAATTGGAAATGGAGTTGCTTTTGCTTCACTTGGAGTTACTTCAAGAGCTTTAAACTACTCAATGATCGGACTGCTCTTCAGGGAGTAGTTCGATTTATTTTTTCGATCATTTTATGCTCATTGTGACTCCATAGGCATCGTTGACAAGGCACTGCGTTTTAACCTGTTAAACCGTTTTCCTTATCATTGCACAATAGCGTTTCACCTCATCATTCCAATTCTCCCCACCATGCCGCTTCATGCACTACAGCTCAAAACAGATGGCCAGTCTTCTACTCAATTGTTGAAGTGGGTAGATGCTTGGGAAAAGCTGTGGCAGGAGCTCGAAAACCGGGAGTTGACCGAAAGGGTAGCGGCCAGCCTCAATGCCGACATCGCTGCCTTGAACCAAGACCACGGCATCGACAAGGACCGCACCAAAGCGTTGCGCAAGCACTACAACGCGGCCATTCAGCTGTTGGTGAAAGAAATGAAGCTCACCCCGCTCAACTACCACCGCGATACGTGGTTTGTGATTGGCTTGGCGGCCTTTGGCACGCCCTTGGGCATCATCGTTAGTTTTAGCCTCAACAGTTTTGCCTACATCGGCCTGGGTTTTCCTTTTGGGATGGGCCTGGGCATGTTATTGGGCATGCAAATGGACAAAAAAGCCGCCCGCGAAGGCCGTCAACTCAATTTGCAGTACCAGCGTTGAGTTTCCAGGAAATGTGTTGGTGCTTCCGCGATTCCTGTTAGTGAAAGCAAGTGGCTTTGCCGATGTTTGTAAGGTTCCTTAAAAGCAACTGGTGATGGCAGATGATATTTTTCGCATTCAATCCATATCTCAACTGCACGATTTGCTTGGCTTTGAAAAGCCCAAGCACCCGCTCATCAGTGTGATTAAAGCTTCGCGGCTAAAGATCACCGCCGACATGATCAACGTGAAAACGGCGGCCAACCTCTATTACATTGGGTTGAAAAGTTCGTCCTGTGGTTTGCAGTATGGCCGCCATCATTACGACTTTGCCGAAGGTGTATTGGCATTTCAAGCCCCCAATCAGGTGTATGCGGTCACTTCCGAGCAGGAATTTGATAAAGGCAATGGCTGGTTGCTCTTTTTTCATCCCGACCTCATCCGTACCACGCCCCTGGGCGAAAACATCGACGACTATTCCTTCTTTTCCTACGATGTACACGAGGCTTTGCACCTTTCCGACAAAGAGAAAAATACCTTGAACGACTGCGTGGCCAAAATCATTGAAGAATACAACGAGCGCATCGATAACCATAGCCAGCGGGTGATCGTTTCCAGCCTGGAGTTGTTGCTCAACTACTGTTTGCGTTTCTACGAACGGCAATTCAATACCCGGGTAGCGCAAAACCGCGACATTGTGTCGCAGGTGGAAAGTTTGCTCAAGGCTTATTATCAAAAAGGGCAACTGGCCGAATACGGTTCGCCTTCCATTCAATACCTGGCGGACAAGGTACACCTGTCGGCCTCCTACCTGAGCGACTTGCTCAAGAAAGAAACCGGCCGCAGTGCCAAAGACCACATCAACGATTTTTTGGTGGAGAAAGCCAAAGATTTGCTGCTGGGCAGCGGAGATTCGGTTGCTGAAATTGCCTATTCGCTGGGCTTTAATTATCCGCACTATTTCAGCCGCTTGTTTAAGGTGAAAACCGGACTCACCCCACAGAAGTACCGGGAGATGAACTAAATAGCCACCCCATTGCCAGATTTGTGTTGTTCCTTCTGCGATTGGTGTTATGAAGGACAAATGAGAAAACACATCTTTGAAAAAGACAAAAACGCGATGCACCTGATGGGTTAACACCTTACCCACCCACTTAAAACACAACAACCATGACACAGATTGATCCTTCGAAACCCGTATTAGTAACCGGAGCCAATGGCTATGTGGCCAGTTGGCTGGTGAAGCGCCTGCTCGATGAAGGCATAACGGTGCATGCCGCTGTGCGCAACCCGGACAATGACAAAAAGGTGGGCCACCTAAAAACGGCGGCTGCGGCTGCGAAAGGGCAGTTGAAGTTTTTTAAAGCCGATTTGCTCACACCTCACGCCTACAAGGAGGCCATGGAAGGTTGTGAGTTGGTGTACCATACGGCTTCCCCCTTTGTGACGGATGTGAAGAACCCACAAAAAGACCTGATTGAACCGGCAGAGCAAGGAACGGCCAATGTGTTGCAATCTGCCAACGTAGTGGCCAGTGTGAAAAGGGTAGTGGTGACCAGCAGTTGTGCGGCCATTTATACCGATGCCATCGATACGGTGAATGCTCCCGGAGGACGCATCACCGAGGAGGTTTGGAACAGCACCGCCTCCGTTTCTTATCAACCCTATTCGTATTCTAAAACCTTGGCCGAACGCAAAGCATGGGAGATTAGTAAAGCGCAAAACCGCTGGGATCTGGTGACGGTCAACCCTAGTCTGGTGCTTGGGCCGGCCCTCAATCCCCACAACACCACTTCGGAAAGTGTCAACATCCTAAAGATGTTGGGCGATGGCCAAATGAAATCGGGTGCGCCCAAAATGGGGATTGGTCTGGTAGATGTGCGCGATTTGGCCGAAGCGCATTACCGGGCAGGTTATGTGCCCGAAGCACAAGGGCGATACATTACATCGGCCCACAACACCGATTTTTTGGCCATGGGACAGGAATTGCTACCCAAGTATGGCGACCGTTTTCCATTGCCGAAAAAGGCTTTGCCCAAGTGGTTGTTGATGATCGTGGGTCCTATGACCAACAAGCTCTTTACCCGGCGTTTCATTCGCAACAACGTGAATGTGCCCTGGAAGGCCGATAATTCTAAAATCAAACGCGAATTGAAAATGGAGTTCAAGCCCATGCGCGAAACCATGGAAGATGCCTTTCAGGTGTTGGTGGATGAAGGTATTGTTAAAGCTAAGTAAGCAAGCCGTATGCAGTTTTTAGAAGAAACCGAAATTTGGGTAAAGGGCGAAGTGGCCCAAGGTAAAATCATGCTGGCCATCGCCCTTTTATTGCTGGTAGCGGTGGTAGCCATTTGGCAAAGCGGTCATCCGGTGCTCAAGGGCATGCTCGTTCCTTTGAGTTTGCTTACCCTGATTGTCGGCGGCTACGGTGGTTTTCAGGTAGCGGCCCGGCCCGGGCACCTCACCAAGGTACAGGAGTGGCATGCGGAAAATCCAGCCACCGCCCACGAAAAAGAATTGACTAAAGCCAACAAGGACCACCAAGCCTATTCCAGGCTAAAGTTGATTTGGGTGGCACTGGTGATTGCAGCTGCTGTGCTCTACTATTTGGTCAGTAAAGAGTATTGGAAAGGCCTAAGCATTGGTTTGATGCTGTTGTTTGTGGCTGGTTTGCTCTTAGATACTGCTTTGCACCACCGTTTATTGGCCTATAAAAAAGTGCTGGAAGCGGTAAACAACAGTTGAACTGTGTCCGTTTGAGGGTTTGAGTGGTGTGATGATGGATATCGGTTTGCAGTTGCCAACTACGATCTGGCTTTGGGGAAATGTTGCCCGCTTTCAAAACGCGTTTTGGCAACAGCTGTGAAGTGTTGCCAAACATGAAGCGTTGCCAAACATGAAGCGTTGCCAAACATGAAGCGTTGCCAAACATGAAGCGTTG
>CALCCE010000135.1 GCA_937899835.1 uncultured Flavobacteriales bacterium
CTCGAACCCGCGACCCCCTGCGTGACAGGCAGGTATTCTAACCAACTGAACTACCGGACCAAAAGAACATTTCCCGTTTGGGAGCGACAAAAGTAAGAGAATTTATGATGTCGGCAAGTGCTTGGTGAAGAAAATTGACCGCCTCTTAGATCGAACGCTCTTGTACTTTTTTCTGCGCATTAACTACCATTTGGCATCGAATGTGGCTTTTCGCGCTGTTTGCGATGCCACCACAACAAAAAGCGACTTACGGTGAGGGTGAACATAGCTCCTGTCCAACACCAATATCCTGCAAGGTATTGCGCCACCCGACTGGTGTGCCCTGCTTCATCTAAGATGATTTCACGAGGTATAAGAAAGAGTAAAGCCAACCCCAACCCCGCAAGGGCAAACAGCAACCCGAGCAATGGTTTTCGATAGAGCAGCAAGCTTATGAACCACATGGGATTGGCAAACCAGGATACTCCGCCCATCCAACCTATCAGCAAACACTCCCAACCGCTGCGGCAGGTATTGGCTCCCTGGCAAAAGGCATCCAGAAAAAGGGATGCGACAAAACAAGCTATTGAAAGGTAGAGGAACCAGCGCCCCCCATTAGACTGCTTCATAGTTCTTCGTCTTCCACTTCCGGTTGATTGGACAAAAACTGGAGAATGACCAAACCAAGGGTTAAGGCGCTGCTGCTGCTCAACCAGAACCAGTAGCCATAATGGTAGCGAATGATCACGGAATAAGTACCCGATTCTTTAGTTTTCACCTCATCGAATAACAGGAAGGCGAGCATCAAAACCAAAGCGGTTGCCGAAAAGGCTAAGGCCATGCTACGGTTTTTGGGGGTTAATATCCATGCCAGAATGAGCATAGGGTTGGCCAGCCACGCAATGGAAGCTCCTGCATGAAATAATCCACCCCATCCCAGCAACAAGCAGGTCAATGATTTTACACACGGGTCGCCACCTCCATTCGTGCAAAACGCAGGAAACGTAAGGGATACGATGAACAAAAGGATACTGAGGGCTTCCGTCCAAAATCGAACGCGGGTGTAGGTAATCGTTTCGGAAGAGGTTGACATCGGTTGAAATAACAAATTCCCGGCTTGATATCCAATTTCCGCTAATCGCTAAACGCATACTGGAAAAGCATTTGACGGGTACTGTGCTGAAATCCTTATTGGGGCCCAAAGAATCGTTCTACGTGCTACACCAAAAGCCTTGAAACCGACACAAAAATCAACCTACAAAATAATCAAAAGTGGGCTTCTTAATGGGTTTAAACCGCCATCTTTGCACCTGGCTTACGCCTCCGTTTCCCATTTTGGGAGAAATCTGTACAAATTACCATTTCTTTTAACTTTGTACGGGTATGTCATTTTTAATCTTCAGGCCCTGTAAAGCATGATTTTGGTCATTGTTAGCAACTATTCAGCTACTGGACTGTTAAGTAAAGCTTCTGACCTACTTTTGTGGGGCACAAATTTAGAACTGGTATGAGCGTTTCTGTTGTAAAATTTAATGTAAAGGATCGACCTGAGTTTGCGAAGGAATTACGTAGGAGAGTTAACGCTTACTTCAAAGAAAACAACATTGCCAAGCAGGGTAATATTCACATGCAAATCAAAACGGTTTTCATGGTTAGCCTCTATACTATTCCATTCATTTTTGTCCTCAGCGGCATATTCACCTCATTCTGGCCAATCCTGGCCATGTTTGTATTGATGGGATTTGGATTGGCCGGTATCGGGCTATCTGTGATGCACGATGCCAACCACGGCTCCTATTCGAAGAATAAGAGGGTGAATGATACTCTTGGGTGGATTCTTTCTTACGTTGGCGGTTACCACATTAACTGGCGGATTCAGCACAACGTATTGCATCATTCTTTTACCAATGTTGAAGGACACGATGAAGACATTCAAACCGGGGTGATGCGCGCTTCCCCAAGTCAGGAGCGGAAACCAATTCACCGTTTTCAAGCCTTCTACATCACCTTTTTCTACGGCCTGCTCACTTTTTACTGGATTGTAGGCAAAGACATTGATCAGTTGTTGCGCTATGACAAAATGGGGTTGTATGAAGCACAAGGGGTAACTTTTGGGAAAGCACTCTTCCACATTATTGCAACCAAGATACTCTACCTTGCAGGCACCTTGGTGCTTCCAATCTATATTTTAGAAATTCCATGGTGGCAAACCGTCATCGCATTCTTTATAATGCACTTCATCGGAGGATTGATTCTTGCCTTGATATTTCAACCTGCACACGTTATTGAGGAAACCGAATTTTTCTTGCCCGACGACGAAGGTAGCGTAGAGAATAACTGGACCATTCACCAGTTGCTCACCACCGCCAACTTTGCCAATGGTGCACGCGCATTTTCATGGTTTGTAGGTGGACTAAACTACCAGGTGGAGCACCACTTGTTTCCCAACATTTGCCATGTGCACTACCGTAAAATTGCTCCCATTGTAGAGCAAACCGCCAAAGAGTACGGAATTCCCTACTACAACCACAAAACCTTTGGAAAAGCCTTACTCAGCCATTATAAGCTACTGCATGATTTGGGTACCGGTGCATACGACCGGAAAAAAGCCAAGCGAGAAGCCGAACAAGAAATGAAGGTTCAAAACGTAGAAAAGGTTGCCAGTCTGGCCTCCTGATCCACGTTCAAACTTTAGTCATAGAAAAGGTCCCTTCAATTGAAGGGACCTTTTTAGTTTGGGACAATTGGGTATTTCCTTTTCAGAATTCCTCCGTAATCCAAGATGATCTGTAATTCAAATTATCTTGCTCCTTTAAAGAAGGTACTCTAAAAGTGAGGATGCTACCCAGCAGTTCTTCAAAACGCTTAGGATCCTTTCAATTTCCTTTTCACCCGCGTTGAGATCGCTTTTGGCAGCAGTAATTTTAAGCTCGCAGTTGTTACCCGGCTCTTTTTGTATTTGAGGCATGCCCATACTGCCTGCTTAGGTTGACAGCCAGCCTTAGTAGCCAAGAAAGCGTCCTATCGGTTAATTCTTCCGATGCTTTCAACCGTTAATTCGTGAACTGAATTACTGGTTGAGTATTCCGAGTGCATAGTTGGTTTTTAGCCCCGCCTTTTGATTCTTGGCCATGGCTTCAATAAGCTTAACTTGGGCATTGATGTAGCTCACCTCCCGACGATTGACCAGGAATAGGGAGCTTTCTCCGGCCTGGAAACGCTGACGTTCCCCGCGCAACAGACCAGCATAATCAGTAACTACTTGGGCAAAGCCCTGGGCTTGTTGCAACGAAATGCGCCATTCGTTAAAAGCAATATCTGCCTTGTAACTCAGGTCAACATTCTTTTGATAAAGCCCCAACTCCGCCTCCATGACCTTGATCTCCGTCAACTGCAGTCCTCCCCGCTCTTTGCGCAACAACAGCGGCATGCTAAATCCAAATCCCCACTTGTAGTTATTGACCGAATAATTGGTAGTTGGATCTCCCCCAACAGGCTCTGAAAGGGCATTGTAATTCAAATTTAAGGTGGGCTTCAGTTGCTCGCGTTTCCACCGCTCTTCCACTCGAAGTTGATCCAGTTTCAACTGCGATTGCAGCAGCATAGGGTGGTTTACAATAAGGCTATCTCGTTGGCCAAAGAGATTGGGATCAACTGGAAGGCTGGCCCATTGCTCTCTGGACAAAGGGCGCGTATCGGCAGCCAACTCTACGGGTACAAACCCATCTTGCCAAAGAAAAACCGATAGCAATGCTGCGCTGTTTTGCAGGTCGAGACGGGCTTTCTGCTGCGAGAGCACCCGGTTTTGAACCTGGATACCAGCTTCTAAGGTGTCGATGAACGGACGATCTCCCAATTGAGCAGATACCCTAACCGCGGCTGCCCGCTGATCGGCCAACAAAAAGGCATCGTCAAAAATTGCAAGTACGTGGTAGGCCTGGAACCACTCCCAATAAGCGGCCCCGGCCGCCAGCAACAATTCATTCATCATTTGCTGTTGCTCCGCTTCTGTACTTTGCCGAAACAACTGCGCCTGCCGCAAAGTGGCCCTGCGTTGATCGATGAACAATCCCTGACCAATTGGCACAGAGATTCCTGCATACCAAAGGCCTGCATCGGGGGTTTCGAGTTCTGGATTTTGAAATTCTCCGGAATTTTGCTCATATCCCCCTTTAACCTCAATGCCAAACCACGTGGGAATTTTCAACCCTCCGTCGAGTAAATTCCAGTACTCGGAATCTTTAAAGTACTTCTGATCCAAATCTGTGTAAGCTTTAGGATCAAAAGCACCACGTGCCTGGCGCACGGTAGCTTGTCCGCGCAGCGGTTGCAATTCTGCCGCAAAAGTCATGGGATGGTGATTTTTCACCCTTTCCATAAATTCTTCGAAAGTCAGCGTCACCGGTGTCTGTTGCGCCTGCAAGAATTTTATGGGCATCAACGCCAATAGCAATACAAGCAACCAGGTATTGCTGGACGCGAAAGGTTTTCGGAAAGCCAACTTCATTTCTTTTCCTTTTGGGCCATTTTAGTATCACCCTCAATACCGTTGCCGCCGTTGCCTTTATAAAAATCGGGTGGAAAGCCGTTGATTTGACGCCAAAGCTCATACCAGATTGGAACATCTTTGAGCAACACCATGTTGGTAGTGCCGGCACCTACGCGAAGGGCATTGGGCCAATCGTGGTCACCTGGGTCAGGTGCGACCAAGATGCGGTACTTTCCATTGTCACTGATGAAGTTGTCTATCGCAAAAACGGTCCCGCCATACGTTCCATAACTGGTATTGGGCCAGCCAGAGAAAACAATCGCAGGCCAACCATCAAATTGAATCCTTACCGGATGTCCTTTTTCCATGAGCGGCAAATCGATCGGGTCTATGTACATTTCCACCGCTAACTGATAGTTGGATGGCATGATACTCACCATCGATTCACCAGCTTTTACAGTTTCGCCCAGTCCGGTTTGTATGGCTTTCGTAATGTATCCATTCTGTGGCGCAGTGATGAAATAAAAACCGGTCCGCACCTCATAATTCATGTATTGATTTTGCAGCTTGGTCACGGTGGCCTCAGCATCGTACATATTGGACATGGCAGTGTACTTTTCTGACTCTGCCTTCGCTATATCGTCTCTATACTGAGCGGCAATGGAGGTCAATTCCACTTGAGAATTGATCAGGTCATTTTGACTTGTCAGCAGCTTGTTCTCTTTTTGGATCAGTTCAGCTTGTGCTTTTTGATAGGTCAACTTCCTTTTTTCGTAATCCGTCAACGATTTCAAACCCTGCGCATACAAATCTTCCATCCGCCTGAACTGCTCTTTGGCAATCTGCCGGTTGATTTTCTCTGCTTCAAAAGCAATACTGTCAGTGGTTACCTTGAGGTGTGCCTGGCGGAGTTTGTTGCGTGCCTGCTTGATTTTCAAACCTTGTGTTTCAACCAAGGCATCAATTTGGTTGTCCAAGGCTTTTACCTTTTCCATGTAGGAAGTCACCGAGAGCTCTTTGGCTTTTAACTGCTCCTTGGTCCGCACCAATAGATTGGGATCAAAGTAGTCGTCTTTGATTTCAGAAATCCGAAGAATCGTGTCGCCTTTTAAGACCAATTGCCCTTCTTGCACCATCCATTCTTCAATTCTTCCATCAATAATGGAATGAATGGTTTGGGGGCGCTGATCTGGCCGCAATGCCGTTACATATCCACCAGAGCGAATATTCTGCGTCCAGGGCAAGAACAGCAAAACCAAAAGAAAAAAGAACAACCCAGAGAGTAAGCGGAGCATTACGCGCCCGGATACGAGGCTCTCTACCCGCAGGAGCGATACGTATCGGTCTCTTTGAACCGAATCGCGTAAACTATTGTTGGAAATGTTAAGCATCGGTTTTTGATGTAAAATTAGTTTGTGGAATGTCTTTTACTTGAGCATAAGTACCCTGAGCAACAACCTTGCCCTCGTCCAGTACCAAAATAGAATCTGCCCGCTCAGCCACATACCGGTCAGAAGAAACAAGGGCCAAAGTCCAGGGTACTTCAGGACCTGGATTCAATACAAAGTCGATGATTTCCTTTCGCTCCTTATCCTCAATGTGGATGAAGGCATCTTCGAGTAGCAACAACTTGGGATGATCGACAATGCTGCGCGCCAAAAGGATTTTTTGAGTGGTACTCATTGGCAGCTTCTTTCCCTGGGGATCGATTCGGGTTTCGTAGCCCTGTGGCAGGTTCTCGATAAACCGTTGGAGCTTGAGGTTTTTCACCACCCATTTCACCCGCTCGAAAGTTGCCGAATCGCGGCCCATGGTGATGTTTTCTAATACCGAGCCTTCAAACAATTGCTCCTGAGTAAGGTAATCGCCCACTACTGATCGGAGCGAATCGGGCTCCAGATTTCCTTTGGGAAATCCGTTGTAGGAAACAATGCCTTTCTGTACTTCATAAAGCCCTGCCAGAATGTGGAGAAGGGTGCTCTTCCCAGATCCACTGGATCCGGTGATCACCATGCGTTCGTTGCTCTTCAGGTTGATCTTCAAATCGCTGAGGGTAGGCCGACCCAAATCGGGATAGGTAAAACTCACATCGTCCATCTTGATGTGAATGCCACATTCATCACATTCATTGGCCAGGTTAACACCTCCTTTAGCCTCCATTTCGAGGTCGGTTACCTGACCTACTTTTTCCAGTGCGGTTAGCACATCGTAAATGGTTTCTAAGCTGGTCACCAGTTTTTCTACGGAGTTCATCACCAGAAGAATGATGATCTCTGCCGCCACAAATTGGCCGATGTTCATGTTTTGCTCCATTACCAAAACGCCACCAATGGCCAGCAAACCAGTAGCTACCAACGTTTTGAAAACTACCATGAGCGAATATTGACGCACCAGCACTACAAAGTGGCTTTCACGTGCCTTGAGGTAATCGTCCACGTATCCATCGGCACGATTTAAAGGCAAATCAGTTTTTCCTGCCAGCTTAAAAGTGGTGGCGGTGCGGGCCATTTCTTCCAGCCAGTGCGCGACCTGGTATTTGAATTTCGACTCTTTCAAACTGGTGTCTAGCCCGCGCTTAGCGGTAAATCGAAAGATGGCAAAGATGATGAGCACCAACACCAAACTAAAGATGATGAAGAAGGGATGGTACAATGATAGCAGAATGAGTCCAAAGATGACCTGCAACGAAGCGGCAGAAAAATCAATCAAAATTTTGGAAAGGCCTTTTTGAACGGAGATGATGTCGAAAAAGCGGTTCATCAACTCGGGCGCATAATGCTTGTACAAGGCCTCCATTCTGATCCTCGGGATGCGGTAGGCAAACTCAAAAGCAGCTCGCGTAAAAATCCGTTGCTGCAGGTTTTCTGTAATCCGCAATTGAAAGATTTGCAATACTCCGGTAATGGCTACACCAAGTACCACAAAAAACACCAGTACTACCCAGGAAGTGTTGTATTGCCCCCCTTGGATCAGGTTGATGATGGCCTGAATACCCAGTGGCAATGACAGGTTGATGAGCCCATTGAAGATGGAATACAGATACACATTTCGGATTTCGATCTTGTCGGGAGTCAACAAGCGCCAGAAACGCTGCATCGGTGTGATCTGAAGAACGGGATCTGCCATAATTAGTTAGGATATCAGCAGACTAACCTGCTGTCTTGAAGATTGTTTTGCAATTCGTTTGAAGTCACCTTCGGGGAAAGTCACGCATGAACCGTCGGAAGGCTCATGCGTGACGACCACTGTTCGGGTAGTGGAGTAAGTAAAGGGCCGGAGTTAGTCGGCCGGTCGGGTTTAAGATCGATCTGGTCGATCGGGCTAGACATCACCTTCAAAAACCTTGTTTTCGAAAGCCATGCCATTGCGTTCGGGTTGGGTTGTGTTGATTTCGAAAGCGTTAGATCAACCAATAGTTGACACCTCCAATTACAGTTGCCAAGGCCTTCCATTGGTTGTTTCGCTCGCAGTCGGATCTGACTTTGTGGCACAGGGAGCATCACGGCAATCAATGCGGTAGGATATGCTGGTTGAGCTTTCATGTTGGGGTTAACTAATCGCTTTCAACACCATTTCTGAATAGAAGTCAGCAATGGCGTCTTCTCCCTCAATCTGATCCGTAAGTCGCGGCAGGTGCTCAGCAAAAAACCGTTGCAAATGCGCTCCTTCCATCACCGTTGAGATGAGCATATGTGGGTATTTGTATTGGGGGTTGATTTCCTTAATAATTTCGCTGATCCTACCAACCAAACTTTTATAGTCGAGAAAAACGCCCTCCTTGTTTTCGCGATCTACCGCTTTGGTGAGGTACGATTTAGAAGACTCGCAAATCACGATCCGGTTCAATTTGGTTTCGTTGATGTGCCGAAAGCTTCCGTCCTCTTCAACTTGTTCTGTAAGAAGGCTGACGGCACGCTTCAATCGTTCCACTGGAGATTCGATGTTGGCGATACGGAAAACCAGCCGGTATTCCATCCATGCCCAATACCAAACCGTGAGGTAAAGCAACAACCGGTGCTTACTTTCAAAATACCGGTAAATGGAGGCCTCCGTTGAATCCAAAGATTTGGCCAGCTTGCGAAAAGTGAAGGATTCAAAACCGAGTTCTTCAATCAGGTCGATGCTTCCAGCAATAATTCTCTTCCCCAACTCACTAGACTCAGGGTTTTTGAGGTAGATGTTTTCGTTAACCTGAATGGCAACTTTCGGAACCGAATTGTGCATGGTCGATAAATTTGTTGAGCAAATATAATAGTATTACTATTAAATAAGCACAAATAATAACCCCATTTGTTACACTTTGTTCTCACCACGACAAATTTTATTCATACATAAGCTGTTTCACTTTCTATTTTTTCCTCCATACACCAGTGATCAACTCATCCTGGAAAAGACTAAAGCAGTGAAAAGGACTAAAAACAGCCAACGAAACTTCCTTGAGAGCAGAAAGTCTAACTTGAAATTAGTGAATGGCTTGTGCCAAACCCTACGCAGATTGAATAATCAATCGCGGAATAGAAAAGGACTTAGAAAGAAGCGCAGTGAGACGAAAACTGACTTATAGCCACTGGGAGGCAACTAATACATCTTGGCTCGTTTGGTCAAATAAGACCGCAACACATGATCAAAACCTTCGTTGATGTCGGCCACTTCGTAGTCGATGTGGTACTGAGCACACTTGAGCCGCAGGTCTTTTTCGTATTCGCGTATTGAACTGAGGTAAGTCTCTTTTATGGCATTGGGGTTCAACTTCACCTCTTCCCCCGATTCCATATCTACGAAGGTATAAGGGCGGTTTTCGTAGTCGAAATCCAATTCCTTCGCCTTGTCTACCACGTTGAAAAGAATGACCTCATGCTTGTTGTGCCGCAAATGCTGCAAAGCTGCAAACATCTCCTTTTGCGAACGCTCCGAGTTGTCCATCATGTCGCTGAAAATAACCACCAAGCTGCGTTTATGCACATTTTCAGCAATCTGGTGCAAAGCATCCACCGCAAAAGTGGGCTTTTGCTCAGGCTCTTCGTTGATGAGCCGCTCCATTTGGTCAAACAAATATTTATGGTGTACCGAGCTCGATTTCGCCTGGGTATGCAACTCAATTTTATCGCTAAAAACGCTTAAACCTACTGCATCGCGCTGCCTGCGCAACAAGTAAATCAGTGTAGCCGCTGCATAAGCTGAGAAAGTGATTTTATTGACCGCTTTTTCGTCTTTCTCCTTAGGAAAAAACATGGAAGAACTGTGGTCGATCACCACCTGGCACCGCAGGTTGGTTTCTTCCTCGTAGCGCTTCACAAACAACTTTTCGCTGCGCGCATACAGTTTCCAATCGATGTGTCGGGTAGACTCTCCGGTGTTGTAGAGTCGGTGCTCAGCAAACTCTACCGAAAAACCGTGGAAAGGGCTTTTGTGCAACCCGGTAATGAAGCCTTCCACCGCTTCGCGGGCAAGTATTTCAAGACTACCGAATTGAGTGATGCGTTGTTGGTCGATCCTGCGGGCCACACTTGAGGTTTTAAGGGAGAAAGTTACAACGAAAATCCCGGCAAAGGATTGTATAAAAAAAGGGGCCGAAGCCCCTTTCAGTGAAAATCAGATAAAAAGAATTACGCCAACTGCGAATCGAGTTTCGCCTGATACGCGTTTTTGGGTGCAGCACCTACTTGCTTGTCGACGATTTCACCGCCTTTAAAAAACAATACAGTAGGAATGTTACGAATCCCAAATTGAGAAGAAATCCCTGGGTTGTGATCTACATTTACTTTTCCAACAACCGCTTGTCCTTCAAAATCTCCGGCTAGCTCTTCTACAATAGGGCCTACCATACGGCAAGGTCCGCACCATTCGGCCCAAAAATCTACTAACACAGGTTTATCGGATTTGATGACCACTTCCTCGAAGTTGGCATCAGTAATTTCAACTACCATTACTTTGTTTTATGTGAAACGTTTTTCAAAATTAGCACTTTCAAAAGGTTTACTCAAATAGGTTGCCATCCTTACCTTACTGCCAGTATGGCAGTCCTAATTCACTTTATACATCAATTTCGACTTGTTTAGCTCGTCGATGAGTTCGTTACTTAGGTCCACTCCGCCTTTACGAACCGGTAGTGTTACCTTAAGGTTTTGTTCCAGTGGATCGGCAAGTTGGATTTTCAACTGACATTTTCCCTGGTAGGTATCTACCCAAACCGACATTTTATCAATCAGTTCTTCCGTTACCTCGCTCAGGTTGAGTTTAATGGTCAGGCTCTTGGCCATTTTCTCTTTGAGATCGCTCAGCATCTCAATTTTATGAATTTTCAACTCCAGGTTGTTTTCATCATTGAACCGCGCCCGGACTTTCCCCTTCATGTAAACAAACCAGTTGTTTTGCAACATATTCCGGTTATTGATATAATCGTCACCAAACATGAAGATTTGGGTAGAATCCGTGTAGTCCTCAATGTTGAACATTCCAAAGGGTTTTCCCCGTTTGGTGGTGCGGTGCGTTACTTCTGACAAAATACCGGCAAAGCTTATTTCTTTGTTTTTAAGCGGAACAAGGTCTTTGAGTTCAGAAACTGAATGGGTACAAAAATTTTCAATTTCCAATTTAAAATCATCCAGCGGATGCCCTGAAATATACATTCCGGTTACTTCGCGCTCCCGTGCCAACAGCTCTAACTTGGGCCAGGGTTGGCATTTGGGAATCTCGGGTTCTGGCAATTCTACGGTAGAACCTCCACCAAAAAGCGATTGTTGGGCCGCATCTTGTTGGGCCTGATAAGAGGCTCCAAAGCGGATTGCCAGTTCCAACAAGGTATTTCCTTCCGCAGTTTCGCTGAAGAAGTACTGCGACCGGTAAACCCCCTCAAAACAGTCGAAAGCTCCAGCCAACGCCAGGCTCTCCATGGATTTTTTGTTGGTCGCCCGGAGGTTGACCCGCTTAGTAAGGTCAAAAACATTTTTATAGGGCCCGTTTTCTTTACGCTCATTCACTAAGGCTTCTACAGCCCCTTCACCCACACCTTTTACTGCTCCCAGTCCAAAACGGATTTCGCCCTTAGCATTTACATTGAATTTATAGGCACTTTCGTTAACATCAGGTCCTAACACTTTGATGCCCATCCGCACACATTCCTCCATGAAGAAGGTGATCTTCTTGATGTCTGCCATGTTGTGGGTAAGCACCGAAGACATGTACTCAGCAGGGTAATTGGCCTTCATGTAGCCCGTCTGGAAAGCCACCACCGAATAAGCAGCGGAGTGCGACCGGTTAAAGCCGTATTCCGCAAATTTCATCATCACTCCAAACACATCTGAGGACTTTTCCTTGGGAATATCGTGCAATTCCTTTGCCCCTTTGATGAAGACTTCGCGCTGCTGCTCCATCACATCCATCTTCTTTTTTCCCATGGCCCTGCGTAGCAAATCCGCTCCTCCGAGGGAATAACCCGCTAAAATCTGAGCCGTTTGCATGATCTGCTCCTGGTATACCATGATGCCGTATGAGTCTTTCAGGATGGGCTCTAAAAGCTCGTGGGGAAACTCTACCTCTTCTTGGCCGTGCTTCCGCCGAATGAAAGTGTCGATAAACTGCATCGGGCCGGGACGGTAAAGAGCGTTCATCGCAATGAGGTCTTCAATCACCGTTGGCTTCAACTCCTTCAAATACATGCGCATCCCTTCCGACTCAAACTGGAAGGTACCAATGGTATCGCCCCGCTGATATAGCTCAAAAGTCTTGACGTCGTCCAAGGGCATTTCATCAGGATCGATGTCTACACCCTGGGTTTCTTTCGCCATCGCGATGGCATCTTTGATAATGGTCAGGGTTTTTAGTCCCAGAAAATCCATCTTCAACATGCCCGCATCTTCGATGTATTTTCCATCGAATTGGGTAACCAGCAGGTCGGAATCCTTAGAGGTACAAACCGGAATGTATTTGGTAATGTCATCAGGCGCGATGATCACACCAGCCGCGTGAATTCCTGTATTTCGGATGGAGCCTTCGAGGTTTTCTGCCAAACGCAGCACCTCTCCCTGCATGTCGCTCTTCTTGCCGCGGATGTCAGACAACTCGGGTACTTCCTTGTAAGCTTTGGCCAAGGTCATGCCCGGGTTCGCCGGCACCATCTTAGCCAGCATGTTGGCTTCATTGAGCGGCAACTCCATCACCCGTGATACATCTTTGATGGAGGACTTGGCCGCCATCGTTCCATAGGTAATGATTTGGGCTACCTGATTTTTACCATACTTGTCTACCACCCAGTCGATAACCCGCTGTCGGCCTTCATCATCAAAATCAATATCAATATCCGGCATGGTTACCCGCTCCGGATTTAAAAACCGCTCGAAAAGAAGCTTATACCGAATCGGATCGATGTTGGTGATCCCAATGGTGAAGGCTACTGCCGAACCAGCCGCCGAACCCCGTCCAGGGCCCAACGCCACGCCCATATCGCGGGCCGCAGCCATAAAGTCTTGTACGATGAGGAAGTAGCCTGCAAAACCCATATCCCGAATGATCTTCAACTCGTGGGTCAGCCGCTCCTCTACTTCACTGCTGATTTCCGAATACTTGTGCCTTGCCCCTTCAAAGGTCAAGTGCTTCAGGTAATCGTCCATGTCGGTAAAACCACTGGGGAGGGTAAAATTGGGCAACAAAATGTCCCGCTTCAGTTGCGGAGTGTTGATCTTGTCGACAATCTCATTGGTGTTGTCGAGCGCCTCAGGGATGTCTTTGAACAACTGAAGCATTTCTGCCTGGGTCTTGAAGAAAAACTGATCGTTGGGAAACCCAAATCGAAAACCTCTGCCCTGGCCTTTCGGCGTACTTCGTTTGTCGCCCGTGTTCACGCACAACAGAATGTCGTGGGCATTCCAGTCGTCCTGATCCAGGTAGTGAGAATCGTTGGTGGCAATCACCTTCACGTCATACTTTTTCGCCCATTTGAGCAGCACCTGGTTGATGTCTTCCTGGCTCAAGCCAGTGCCGTCTATGTTTTCGAGGTGGTGCCGTTGCAGTTCCACGTAGTAATCCTCACCAAACAAGTCCAGCCATTCCAAAAACAGTTTTTCAGCGGCTTCTTCTCCTTGTCTTAGAATGGCTTGTGGCACCTCCGCTCCAATGCAACAAGTCGTGGCAATCAGGCCCTCTTTGTATTGCTTGAGCAACTCTTTATCAATCCTGGGAAATTTAGAGTAAAGTCCATCTATGAAACCCAGCGAACAGAGCTTGGATATGTTGTGGTAGCCCAACTTGTTCTTTGCCAACAGCAATTGGTGGTACCGCTTGTCGCGTTGCTCCTTGCTAAAGGTCTTTCTAAAACGGTCTTCTACCAGATAAAATTCACACCCAACAATGGGTTTTACACCGTGTTTCTCTGCCTCATTTACAAATTGGAATACACCAAACATATTCCCGTGGTCCGTCAACGCCACTGCCGGCATTTGATCTTCCTGCGCCTTTTTCATCATCGCTTTGATGTTGGCTGCTCCGTCGAGCAAAGAATATTGAGAATGGACGTGTAAGTGACTGAATTGCGGCATAAACAAAGAAACGTAAAGCGAAAAGCAACCGGGCTGAGGAAATCAACCAGCTAAAAGCTGACTGCACAATCAAAATTACGCAAAATGAATCCGGCCAAAAGGGCTGTTGAAAACTATTGAAAACTGTCGGCGATCAAGTCGTAATTCTCACGCTTCAGCCCACAAAAAAGAGGGGCAATCCAAGCGGACGCCCCTCTTACAAAATCAGTATAAGAATCGGTTATTTCACCGAGATGCGGTTCACATAACTTTGATCTCCGGTGGTTACCCGCACAAAGTAAACTCCTTGTGCCTGATCAGACAGGTTCAGTTGCTTGCGGAAAGTTCCTGGCAGGTTGTCCACCCGCTCTTGCAGTACAACCTGACCTTGCAAGTCCATCACGGTAATGATCACATCGTTTCCTTCGAGGCCCATCGCCTCCATCGTTAGCCAACCATCAGTTGGGTTCGGGAAGTAGCGCAGTGCCACCTCGTTCACCGGATCGGAAATACCGGTACAAGGATCGGATACTAAGATGATCGAATCTCCATTGGAACAACCGTTAAAGTCAGTTACTATGACGGCATAGGTTCCAGGGGTAGATACGCTCAATGTTTGTGAGGTATCTCCTGTCGACCACAGGTAGCTTGCAAATCCACCTCCGGCATCCAAATCATAGGTAAATGGCTCACACAAAGTATCGGTAGCCGGACCGAGATCTACAATAGGGTTAGGATTAACATTCACCCGAATCGTATCCTGGTTGCTGCATTGGTTGCCATCGGTTACGGTGACTGAATAGTTCTGAGCTCCAAACAAGTTGGCCAGTGCCGTTTGAGTGGTATCGCCCAATGACCATTGATACGTCACAAAACCGGGGCCTGCATCGAGGGTCAACCCTCCACAAACGGTGGTATCGTTTCCAAGGCTGACCACAGGTAAACTCAGCAAGCTTACGTTGATACTGTCGCTATTGGCACATCCGTTAATGTCCGTTACAGTGACGGTGTAGGTAGCCGCATTGGAAACAAAAATGGTTTGAGAGAAATCTCCGGTCGACCATTGGAAGCCAACCAAACCTGTAGTCCCGGCATCCAACAGGATGCTATCACCAGTACAAATCGAAGTATCGTTGGCCAGGGTTATGACGGGTAAAGGATTCAATTCCACAAGTGTGACTGAATCCACGCCTACACAACCTTGACTGTCCGTGACTGCTACGAAGTAAGTACCCGCTGAAAGACCAACTGCTGTATCGTTAGTTTGTCCCAGAGGATCGTTCCATTGGTAAGTAAACGGACTGGTACCCGTAGCGGTAACGATGGCCAAACCATCGTTTCCACCTACACAATTGACATCTACTTTATTGGTCGCCAAGGTAGGTGCACCAGCATTGTTAATGCCCAGGGTTTCGACCACCGAACAACCCGTTGTATCGGTTACGGTTACCTGATAAATTCCTGCACCCAGATTGAATGCCGTATCGGTAGTTTGACCGGAGGGGTCATTCCATTGATAAGCGTATCCAGGAACACCGCCCGTGGTTGAAACGGAAGCCTGACCATCATTGACACCACAGTTGGCATCAACGGTTGCAATCGTATTCACGATTTGTGGTGGCTCGTTCAAGGTTACTGTATCGGTCGTGAAACATCCGGCACTATCCGTCAGGTTGAGGATGTAAGTTCCCGCTGGTACATTCACGAGAGAAGGCGAGGTGCTGCCGTTGTTCCAGTTGTAGGTAAATGGTGCCGTTCCATTCGAGAGGAATACCGAGATCGCTCCATCATTGCTGTTGAAGCACGATAAGTCGGTACCGGTAAGCGTAACCACTTGTGAGTTGGAATTGATGATCGTTAAGGAGGTATCCTTCGAACAACCGTTGCCATCCGTTACGGTTACACTGTAGGTTCCAGCTGCAACGGCTACAATCGCCGAATCTGTTACTCCATTGGACCATACATAGTTGTAGGTTCCAGATCCACCGGTTACCGTCAGCACTCCGATTCCATCGCTGTTATTACAGGTCGCATCTACCACCAGAGCGCTGAAATTCAAGGCTGGGAAGATGGTAATGTTCACCGTATCAGAATTACTACAACCGTTGCCGTCAGTTACGGTCACCGCATAAGCTCCTGAAGTATCCGCAAACAAGGTTTGCGAAGTGTCGCCGTTCTGCCACAAGTAAGCGGCAAAACCAGCACCGGCATCTACGGTAATTCCATCGCAGACGGAAGTATCGTTGCCCAAGCTCACCACGGGTAGCGGATTGACAGTGATTACTGCAGTATCTGAATTCTGACAGTTGTTAGAGTCGGTTACCACTACCGAATAATTACCTGAAGCAGTAACATTCAGGAATTGAGTAGTATCGGTGGTAGACCACAAATAATCATCCAATCCCGGACCTGCATCCAATACAATTCCGGCACAAACGGTGGTATCAGGACCAATGTTCACCATCGGCAATGGGTTCACCTCAACTACAATGGTATCTGAGTTGAAACAAGTCCCATCAAACACTTCGACCGAATAGGTTCCGGTAACACTTACCGTAAAGGTCTGGTTGGTATCGCCGTTTTGCCACAAGTAAGAAACAAAACCTGCTCCGGCATCCAGTTGCAAGGTATCGTTACAGAGCGCAGTATCGTTGCCCAGGTTGACGACCGGTAGAGGATTCAGGAAGTTAATTACGGCAGTATCCAACAACGTACATCCGTTGGTGTCGGTGATGGTCACCACATAGCTACCAACCGGCAATCCGGTATCTGAAGCCAGGGTAGAGCCTGAAGGCCACAAGTAAGTGTAAGGAGCAGTACCTCCTGAAGGAGTGACCGTAGCCTGACCATTCGAGTCGTTGGCACAAACCACCGGAATAGTGGCCGCAACAGATTGCAGCGGCAATGGCTCTGTAATGACGACTGTAGTAGTATCAAAACAGCCGTTGGTATCGGTAATGGTTACCACATAGGACCCAGCACCCAAACCAGTAGAAACCGGAGTGGTAGCCCCATTGAGCCAACTGTAAGTATAAGGTTGTGTACCACCTGTAGCACCCACTTGACCTACTCCATTTGTATCTCCATTACACAACACATTTAACGTATTGGTTACCGATGCAACCAATACAATTGGCTCAGTAATGACAACAGAAGTAGAGTCTGTACAGCCATTGGCATCGGTTAAGGTCACCGAATAGGTACCAGCAACCAGACCGGTTACAGTGGCAGTAGTAGCACCATTGGACCAGAGGTAAGAATAAGGGTTCGTTCCACCAGTTCCAGAGGCGGTAGCTCCTCCATCTGCGACACCATTGCAACTTACATTGCTATCTACCGCAACGGAAGCAACTAACAAGGCTGGTTCAGTAATGGTTACTGTAGCCGTATCTGTACAGCCGTTCAAATCGGTGACGGTGACGGTGTAAACACCAGCCGAAACACCGGTAATACTGGCAGTAGTAGCTGAATTAGACCACAAGTAATTGTAACCCGGAGTTCCTCCGGAAGCACTTGCAGTCGCTCCTCCATCGATAAAGCCATTACAAGAAACATTGGAATCCACTACTGTAGCGGCCACCAGCAGGGCTGGCTCATTTACTGTTGTAGATGCAGAATCGGTACAGCCATTGGCATCAGTAACTGTCACACTGTAGGTTCCAGCTGGTATTCCGGTCATCGATGCTGTAGTGGCACCCGTAGACCAGAGGTAGGTGTAAGGCATAGTTCCACCAGAAACCGTTGAGGAAACTCCTCCATCGGAGAAACCATTACAAGTAACGTTGCTATCGAGCAAGGCTGTAACCGCTAAAATAACAGGTTCGGTTATCGTAACTGCACTGGAATCAGTACATCCATTGGCATCGGTAACGGTAACGCTGTAAGTACCCACAACCACACCACTGATGGAAGCGGTTACTGCTCCATTTGACCAGTTATAAGTGAAAGGTTGCGTTCCACCAGTTCCAGAGGCCGTGGCACCGCCGTCAGCAAATCCAAAGCAACTCACATTGCTATCCACTACCGAGGAAGCAATCAATACCATCGGTTCTGTGATGGTCACAGACGTAGAGTCGGTACAACCGTTGGCATCAGTAATGGTCACACTGTAAGTTCCGGCAACCAATCCAGAGTTAGAGGCAATAGTAGCAGCATTCGACCACAAGTAAGTGTAAGGCATTGTTCCACCTGCACCGAGAGCAGTAGCTCCACCGTCAGCGAAACCATTACAGCTAACATTGCTGTCTACCACTGTAGTAGCGACCAGTTGAATGGGCTCACTGATAACCAATGAAGTACTATCGGTACATCCGTTGGCATCGGTTATTGTCACTGAGTAGGTTCCAGCTATTACGCCAGTAATGGAGGCGGTAGTTGCTGAATTCGACCACAGATAGGTATAGATGCCGGTACCACCAGAGGCACTGGCAGTGGCTCCTCCATCAGAGAAACCAGCACAACTCACGTTGCTATCTACCACTGCTGAAGCTATTAATTGAACCGGTTCGCTAATGGTTACTGTCGTAGTAGCAGTACATCCGTTATTGTCAGTTACGGTTACAGTGTGTACTCCGGCAGCAAGACTCAACTCATCGGCACCACTTTCACCAGTAGACCACAAATAGTTATAAGGGCTGGTACCACCGGTAGTAGCTGTTTGCGCAGTACCAGTAGAATCTCCGTTACACAACACATTGGTGGAAGAGATAACCGAAATTGATAGTACAGATGGCTCGGTAATGGTCACCGAGGCCTGATCGGTACAACCATTCGCATCGGTGATGGTCACCGTATAAGCTCCGGCGGCTAATCCATTCATGGAAGCCATGGTTCCGGCATTCGACCAGAGGTAGGTATAAGGAGCAGTTCCACCAGTAGCAGAAGCGGTAGCTCCTCCATCGGCAAATCCGTTACAAGAAGCATTGCTATCTACCACCGCACTGGCGACCATAGTAATGGGTTGAGTAATGGTACTGGAAGCAGTTGAGGTACAACCGTTGGCATCGGTTAGCGTTACAGTGTAAGTACCGGCTACTAGTCCAGTAATAGACGCTGTGCTTCCACCGTTCGACCATAGGAAGGTATATGGTGAAGTTCCACCTGTTCCAGTCACGCTCGCACCACCATCGGCAAATCCGTTGCAGCTTACGTTACTATCGACAACTGATGTTGCTATCAAAATCGCGGGCTCCGTAATGGTCACAGTGGCCTGATCAGTACATCCATTGGCATCTGATACAGTCACCGTATACACTCCAGCTAAAACACCCGTGATGGATGCCGTAGTGCCACCATTGGACCAACTGTATGAATAAGGAGTGGTGCCACCAGTGGCACTGGCAGTAGCACCACCATCGGCAAATCCGTTACAGGAAGCATTGCTGTCTACCACAGTACTCGCCACTAAACTGATTGGTTGTGTAATGGTGACCGAAGCTTGGTCGGTACAACCGTTATTATCGGTAACGGTTACCGTATAACTTCCTGCTGCAATTCCAGTGATAGCAGCTGTAGTTCCGCCATTTGACCACTGATAAGAGTAAGGTGCTGTACCACCGGAAGCAGAAGCACTTGCTCCTCCATCGAGGAAGCCGTTGCAAGAAACGTTGCTATCAACAATAGCGGCAGCTACCAGAGGCGTTGGCTCGGTAATGGTGACAGAAGTCTGATCGGTACAACCGTTGACATCGGTTACGGTTACCGTGTAAATTCCAGCCCCAAGTCCAGTGATAGCCGCAGTAGTGGCTCCATTGGACCAGTTGTAATTGTAGGGCGATGTACCGCCGGTTCCAGAGGCGGTTGCTCCACCATCATTGAAGCCATTACAGGAGGCATTGCTGTCCACAACAGTTGCTGCTACGAGCACAACAGGTTGGGTAATGGACACTGAAGAGACATCGGTACAACCATTGTTATCGGTTATCGTCACCGTATAAGCGCCAGCAGCAACTCCGGTAATTGAAGCGGTAAGCGCTCCATTTGACCAGGAAAAACTGTATGGCATGGTTCCACCGGTGGCGGTAGCACTTGCTCCTCCATCAGTAAATCCGTTACAACTCACATTGCTATCAACTACCGAAACTGCGGTTAAAACAACTGGCTCAGAAATGGTGACCGAAGATTGATCGGTACAACCATTAGCGTCCGTTACAGTAACCGTATAAGTGCCGGCTATCAGTCCTGTGATAGAACCAGTAGTTCCAGCATTTGACCATTGATAGGTATATGGGGAAGTACCACCAGTTGCACTAGCAGTTGCACCACCATCGGCAAATCCGTTACAAGAGACGTTGCTGTCCACAACAGAAGCCGCTATCAACTGGTTAGGTTCTGTGATGCTAACTGAGGTAACATCGGTACAACCGTTGGCATCAGTCACCGTTACAGTATGTGTTCCAGCTGCCAGACTCAATTCATCTGGTCCATTTTCACCGGTTGACCACAAGTAGGTGTAAGGCGTGGTCCCTCCTACCGTTGATGTGGTGGCGGTTCCGGTAGAATCACCATTGCAAAGCACATTAGAGCTACCGGTAATGCTAATTGACAATACTGCAGGCTCAGTAATGGTTGCAGAAGCAACATCCGTACAGCCGTTAGCATCGGTTATGGTTACAGTGTAAGTACCTGCCAAAAGTCCCGTAACCGAAGCGGTAGTGGCTGCATTCGACCACTGGTAGGTGTAAGGAGTGGTTCCACCAGCAGCACTTGCAGAAGCTCCACCGTCAGCGAAACCGTTACAGGAGGCATTGCTATCCACCACAGCAGTAGCTACCAAGCTAAGAGGTTCAGTAATTGTGATCGAACTCGTACTGGTACATGCATTCGCGTCTGTTACAGTAACCGTATAGTTTCCTGCCATTACTCCGGTAATGGATGCGGTTATAGCCCCATTAGACCAGGCATAAGTGTAAGGCATGGTACCACCTGTTGCAGTTGCGGTTCCTCCACCGTCGGAGAATCCAGCACATGAAACGTTGCTATCTACAACAGAGCTGGCTACCAATAAACTGGGTTCAGTAATGGTCACCGAACTGGTTGAAGTACATCCATTAAGATCGCTCACCGTAACAGTGTAAACTCCTGCAACCACGCCTGTAATGGAAGCCGTTAACGCTGTATTACTCCATTGATAAGTATAAGGTGAAGTTCCGCCCGTAGCGCTTGCTGTGGCTCCTCCATCAGCAAAACCAAAACAGCTCGCATTGCTGTCTACAATGCTTGAGGCTACTAAGGCTGTTGGCTCGGTAATCGTTAC
>CALCCE010000136.1 GCA_937899835.1 uncultured Flavobacteriales bacterium
CTATGAAGCCTTCGGACGGAACAAATCTTCACCACTACATGGACCTGGTGGTGGAACAGGAACTTTGGGGTGCCTTTCGAAAGATCAATCACCTTCAAGATGTTGCTACCGAGTATTTGGCTTGGAAAAAACTTCAATTGAAACTTTATCCGCTGCATGACAGTGAATTGGAGATGCAATTGAAACTCTTGCGCTGGGAGATGATGCAGGTGCTTTGAGCTTGAGTAGGGCCGTATTTTTTAGTGGCTCTATGTCAAAACCCAATATTCATTCCACCGGAAATAGTGGTGGTTTGCCCTTGAAAGAACTCGGGAGTATATTGATTTTCAAAGCCCTCGACAGTGGACCGCTGGACTTCGAAAAACAACCATCCATCATTGATGACTTCATAGGTGGTTCTGAATCCCAAAATATTGCGGTACCACGCCACGGTTTCGATGAAATCGAGGCCTTGAACCTGGGGAATTCCATTGATTACCTGGGTCTCCATTTCTTCTCCTTTAATGGCTCGGGTATAAGAAAGATCGAAATGCAAGCCACGAATGGGTTTGTACCGCCAGGCCAAGTAAAGCTCTTCGGCATTGGATCCTAAATAGTGCCCCAAGCTATATTCGTTGCTGGCGAAAGTACTACTAGCAATCTGGTGCCGATACGTCCAGGGATTGGTGCGGGTATATTCAATGGTCCAGATGTTGTTTGGTAGTAAATTACTGAGCCGGGCACCGAATTTGAGACTGACTACATTGGTATGTTCTTCCGCATCCAGCAGGTTACTAATGCTAATTTCATCCACAAACCCGCTAGCATACAAGTGCAACTTATCTAATTGGCGGGAACTGATGTCGAAAAACATTTGCGAATTTTCTCCTAAGTCGTTCGCTCCGGCACCGTTGTAGGTATGGTCCACCGATTTAAAGAAGAAAAAGGGAATGAGATAACCGGGTTGAATGTCTTTATCACTGTAAACCACTGAGTTTCCAAAACTCAATTGCAAACGTTTCCAAGGAGAAATGGTAAACAGGTTGGCTGCCAGGTATTTCCGCATGAATGTACGTCGGCGAACACCGCTAACGAACACCACATTGGCCGAATCGATTTCCTCACTTACCAACCAACCGTGAACGTAGTTGAAATCGAACCACTTGACTGGATTGACCTTTAAATTGATGTAAGCATAAGAGGGCTGACGGCTCGAAAAAATATTCGCTCCGTTGTAATTGTTTCCCCAGGAAAACTGGTCTTTCATCACCGATACCGAGCCCCATTTCCAACCGTAGGAGATGGCACCCCGCATTTCACTGTAATCAATTCTGCTGCCGCTTTGACCTTGATTGACCTTGTAATTGCCTCCCGGTTGGTTTACCAGATAGTTGGCTCCATAAATATCTTCTCCTAAGCCATTGTCACGAAGGTTTGCTGCAAAAGCAAAGTGTTCACCAATGGACCCGAAGATTTCACCTCCATTCCATCGGTGAAAGACCGAACCATTGGAATTGAGGGAGAGGCGCCCTCCAAAGATGGGGTTTGCAGTAAAGGAGAACAAGGAATCTTTGTAATAGAAAAGGTCGTAGCGCTTGTCGAAATTCTTGTCTGGTTTCAACTCCTTATTGAAATCCTTCAGGTAGAAATCCAGCTCTTTTTGCTGCCGCCGACTCATGAATTTTCTACTCGACTCTAATTCGTCCAACCGTTGGGCAATGAAAATCCGGGAATAGGGTTTTACAGCCGAATTAAGGGTAATCCAGCCCTCGTTGGCAGCTTCATCCAGGTAATCGTAAACACTGCTGGTCACTGGTTGAAATACCACTTGTCCGTACGCAGTCGTCCAACTCCAAAGCACCAGACAGATGCAACCTAAGGCATGCTTCCAAATCATCATTTAAGCATTGAATGGCTAACTGCTCCGCGCTCCGCGGATAAAAATATTCCGAATGGCACGCCATCCGTAGTTGAGATCAGTTTGCAATGGATTTGCGGCATAAAGCTGTAAATAGCGCATTTCCGACTCCATAATTTCTGGGAGTGTTTCGGGCAAGTCGGCGTAAAACGGTGGCACAAGGCCGGGCTTGGTTTGCTGCCGGGCTTGTTGCAACTCATCGTGATAGAGGCTCAGATAGTGGCTGCTCAATGGACGCACTCCAAACAATTTCAGATCACCTTTAATAAGGTTGTAAATCATGGGCAATTCGTCGATCCAAAGTGCTCTTAGTACTCTACCCCACTCGGTTACCCGGAAATCATTTTGGAATTTACCACCTTTTTTAAGGTTGTAGGTATCGTAAACGTATTGTTGCAAGTACTCTGAGAAGGGATGCATGGTCCTCACTTTATACACGGTGATGGCTTTCCCTCCTTTCCCGGTGCGCTTCATTTTGAAAAGCATCCCATAACGGGGCTTTTTGGCCGGATCGAATTTGGATTCGGTGATTTTGGCAGCCACAAAATACATGCGGTTGTTGATCTCCCGAATGGTAATGATCTCAAAACCGTTGAAAACCAAGCGCCCCAGAACCTCTGCCTTGGACAAAACCTGATTACGCCCAGCGGTCACAAAATGATATACCTGACGCGTAAGGGGCAATTTGGGGAAGACCCGCTTGAACACAAAATCGAATAAGAAGTAGAGGTGCGCTACTCCCCATGGGTATTTCCGAAGGAGGCGCTTTTTACGTTCCTCCTTGGTTTCTGCCCACCCAATAAAGAGGCCTCCCTTGGGTAGTTTTTTGCTGACGCAGTTGATGAAGAAGCTTTTTTTGCGGATATCATTCAACTGCGAAAGGTTGATGATAGAAGTCACCGAACCCTCCCGAATGGTTTCAATGTTAAACGGTTTGTTGGTCATCACCAGATCGGTGGCATCCGCCTCCACGTCCGTGTATTCTGCCAACAAATCGTAAACTCTCTGGCCGTGAGACCGGATAATAAGTTCCTTCTTCATGCCCGATTGCGCCTTGGCGGCTCTAATATAAACGGTTTATCCCAATTACCATCCCCATATCAATTGTGGTCAGCAAGCTGTTCTAACTCTTTTTTTGAGGCAGCTGTTCCATAAATTCTGCCCAGAATTCAGCTACGTCAATACAAGCTTCCAACATTTTGATTCTTTTCTCTGCCCATTCCTGCTTTATTTCTTTGCGTTGTGCCCACTCCGCAGCGCTTTCCAACAACTTCTCCGGTTGGTTGGTTGGTATGCCTTTGGTTAAGCCAAAACGTTCTTCCAACTCGTCGAGGTAGGCCAACTTGCCTACAAAATCATTGAACCGAAGTGATGGAGTTCCCAACACTGCGGCCTCTGCGGCCATGGTTTGACTGTCTCCGATGTAGAGGTTAGCAAATGCCATGGCATGGTGCATATCACGAGGGGCAATCCTGATACGGTATTTTTCGAATTGTGTTTCCAGTGGACGCTCGGAAGTAATGTAAACCTGCCCAAACGGTGTCAAACGGTCTACCAATTCCTGGGCTATGGCGGTCGTAATGCCGGTTCGACCATCGTCGTGATGAGCCGTTAGTTTGGCAAAACGAAGAATGAAGTACGGTTTTTCTGACTGAAAGAGCCTCGATACTCGTTTTTGATCCGGAGTAAAATACCTTGGGTGCAAATAGGCCAACTCGTGATAACCTGCATAACGGGTGGTTTTCGCCTCAAATGCACCTACCCAACACGGTTGCGGCACCAAAATCGCAGTGGCATAGGGATAGGCCGATTTGGCAAAAAGGGGTACCTGATCGGCATCGTCTTCATTGATCACTACTGTTTTGATCCCCAGCAGTTTCCCCACATAAGTAATTATCGGATCCGTTCCGGCCATGAGGTGGGGCCGAAAACGCAGGGCAATGGCCAACATCTTGATGGCTCTTTTCAAAAGTGTCCAGATTCTGGCCAACTTACCCCCACTTGCTTCATTTCGGGCGACCACTATTACCGGAAAGGGAGCATCTTTTACCAACTCTAGCAACACGTCTTTTTGACGGGCAACCAATAAAATGTCGTGCCCCCGCTCAGCCAATAAACGAGCGGATTGAGCTATGTTGTGGTAATGAGCCGGGTGCCCCAGGTAAAACAGGAAACGCACTTAAGATTCGGAGTTTTTTGCGTGAACCATCAGATGCACCAAAGAAAGTAACATCCAGGCTTGCGACCAGCGCATGAAGGGAATCTTGTTGGTGTACCACGACAACTTGCGGTAGAAAAAATACCCTTTGCGCGGATGGCGCATGTGGGCAATCGTCCACTTGCCAATGGTATTGGCGAAAGCCGAATAGGATGAATCCAGTTGATCCAAATGCACAAAAGTGAGTATTCCCTGGCTTTGATTATGAATTTCCAAGGGCCACACCGTTGGAATACGCCATAAGGATCGGCCATCCTCAAAAAATTGTTCCTTCCTGTAGAAGGATGCTCCTTTTTCCACCGCTTTTTCCCAAGCAGGATTTTTCCAGCCTCCACGGTCTGCAATCAGTCGAATAGAATCAATAACATAGCCTTGATGGAAATCGATTTGAACGCGCTCCTTACCGGTTTCCAGGTTTTTGCTGTAGTTCCAACAGCCATCGGGTTGCTGCTGAGCCACCACAAACTCCACGGTTTGTCGAGCGATTTCTAACCATTCAGACTGTTTTTTTAAGGCCCCCGCCCTGGCCAAAATTTCGCCGGCAAGTAGAGAAGCATTGTAGCAGCAATCTTTTTCTACCGGAGTATAACTTATAAAACACCCCGATTCTGTTTCCTCTCGTTCGAGGTCGTTGAGCACAAAGGGCACGATAGCACAAAGGGCTTCCAGGGCTTCTGGCTTTTGAAACGATTGGTAATAGGTTTCGATGCCCCGGGCAGCAAAGGCGGTGGCCACAATGTTGGGCGTATGAGCCGGTAAATACTTCAACGGTGAAGCCCAATGAAAAGGGTAGCCCCAACATATCCCTGAATAGCCTTTGGATTGGCACTTCATCAGGCGTTGAAACAACTGATGGCAGGTAGCTTCAAGCGCTGGCTCAGGTGCCATTTGATGCCATAAGGCGTATGCTTCGAGCAAAAGTCCAAGTGCCTTGGCATTGGTTTGTTTTTGAATGCCCAGCAAGGGTCTTAGGTTGATCGGTAGCCGCTTCATCACCTGAATGGCTATCACCGGCCCCCATTTCCCAAACAGTCGAAAAGGAAACCATCCGTTGAGCGCATCGTATGGATCGTATCCCTGGTAATCTTCGGCTTCGATGTAGCGCCTTAGATAAAGGGCCGCAGACTGGAAATGCTTGAAGTGATTCATCCTGCTAATGGGCCGCAAAGATAGCATATTGCTCGGCCTGCTTACGAAGCTAAAAGGAGAAAGGGTTCTACCAAAATTTCTAATTTTGACCACTTAACGGCAGTGCTTATGATCTCACAACCAACGGCTCCGAAGCTCCAGAAAGCCGATTTGGAAAAAGAATTGGCCAAATACAACTGGTACCATCGCATTCCGGTGGGCCACGGTTTGGTGACTCCGGGGAACGATATGGACTATCATCCAGACATCTGGAAGATGATCGATAGGGCGTTGGATTCTATTGATTTCAATCACAAGAAAGTGATTGACATTGGCTGTCGTGACGGTTACTTTTCTTTTGATGTGGAGAGGCGCGGTGCTGGCTCGGTGCTGGGCATTGACAATGACCTGAGCCAGGGCACCAAAGAATTTCTGATTCCCTATTTCGACTCGAAAGTGAAGATGAAGGAAGAGAACCTCTACAACCTTTCGCCTGAACGACTGGGGCACTTTGATGTGGTGTTATTTTTAGGCGTGCTTTACCATTTACGCTACCCTTTTTGGGGACTCAAGAAAATGGTTGACCTCACGGTGGAGAGCGGTTATTTGATAATTGAATCGGGCATGATGGTCAATCCTTCGTTGGGCACTTACGACCTGATGTTCTGCCCGGTAGATGAGGATTACGATGCAACTTCGTGTACCTTTTTCAATGAGCAAGCATTGACTACGACCCTCGAATCCATGGGTATGAAGAAGGTGTATGCCGATGCATTGCCTCAAAAGTCGCCCATTAAACAGAGCATCAAAAGAACGATCAAATCCAATGAACCTTACCGGGGTCGTCAGATGTTTATTTTCCAGAAGGCCAACGAGCTGCCCGATTCGATGCATGAAGTAATCGACTACTGGGACGGGAAACACACGATCCATACGAACTTTACTACTGAATAAGCATACTTACCCAATATGGAAACCAACATTATAGAACAAGGAACCGTTGAACACACCGTTTCAAACGGCATTGCTACCATTACTTTTTCGCACCCCAAGAGCAACAGCCTGCCCGGGAAAGTGCTGCGCAAATTGGTGGCTACCATCTCCGAAGCCGGACAAGACGACTCGGTAAAAGTTATTGTACTGCAAAGTGCTGGCGAGAAGGCATTCTGTGCTGGCGCATCCTTTGATGAGTTGCTTTCCATTGCAGATTTCGATACCGGCAAAGAGTTTTTTATGGGCTTTGCCCGCGTCATCAACGCTGCGCGTAAATGCCCCAAACTAATTTTAGGCCGGGTACAAGGCAAAGCCGTAGGTGGCGGAGTAGGAATGGCTTCGGCGGTAGATTACTGCTTTGCCATGGATACTGCATCGGTTAAACTCTCCGAGCTGGCGGTTGGCATAGGACCGTTTGTAGTGGGCCCTGCGGTGCAACGCAAAGTGGGCACCTCTGCCTTTGGGCAACTGGCCATCAATGCCACCGAGTGGAAAAGTGCACAATGGGCAAGAGAAAAAGGGCTGTATACCGATGTGTTTGATTCTATTGAATCGATGGATGAGGCCATTGCCAAACTGGCCAACAAATTGGCCAACAGCAATCCTGAGGCCATGAAGCTGATCAAAAAAGCACTGTGGAAAGGTACCGACAACTGGGACCAATTGCTGGAAGAACGGGCAGAAATGAGTGGGCACCTGGTACTTTCAGAGTTCACCACCAACGCCATCAATAAATTTAAATCAGGAGCACGATAAATTCGTGCTTCAACCCTAAAAATGCGCCTTGCCCGTTTCGTCTTCTGCTGCTTGATTATCGGGCTGAGTAGCATGCCTATGGCATTAGGTCAAGCCAAGAGCGACTCCCTGAAACAGGTGTTGGATGCTTATCGGCTGGAGGAGAAGAAAGCAAAGGCCGAAAAAGCCCGTCAACGCCTGGAGCACTACCGGCGGCAACCTCCAGATTCCATTAAAACCATCGACCTCTCCTGGGCTGACCTTGACTCGATTCCAGATTTCTTGCTGCAATGCACAAGGGTCACTTCGCTCAACCTCAGCAACAATCGATTCGAGTCGATTCCGGCAGATGCGGCCAAATTTCCGAGGTTACTGAACATCAACCTGAGTTTCAATCCACTAAATGTGGATGCTATGGTTCCTCGACTGGATTCTTTAAGCACCCTTAACCTCAGCAATTGTAAGCTTTCGGGGATCCCTAAAAACCTGTTACAAATTCCTCGACTCAAACGACTGGTTCTTGAGCACAACCGCATTCAGGAAGTCCCCAGAAAATTGCGAAAGCTAAAACAGCTGGAAAAAGTCTCCCTTGACCACAACCCACTCTTCGAGAAAGGGGTATCGCTGAAGCACCTTAAAAAAGTAAGCGAAATCAGTTTGCGCCAGTGTAAGCTCCTTCAACTGCCCAGCGGTTACCAACGTTGGCGAGGGCTCGAAAACATCAACCTGGCCCAAAACCGCCTGACGGAGCTCCCTAAAGGAATTAAAAACTGGAAGCACTTAAAAACCATTAACCTCGCCGACAACGACCTCGATTCACTTCCTCCCTATTGCGCCCGATGGTCGCAATTGCAGGATTTGATCTTGTACAAAAATGAATTTCTGAGCGTTCCACTGGTCATCTTACAATTGTCAGAACTGCGGCAACTTGACTTTTACTACAATCAACTTCGCGACTTGCCCCACAACTTAGACACGCTCCAAAACCTGGAGCGGCTCTACCTTTCTTACAATGAAATAGAGGTTTTTCCTCCGGTGATTTGTAGCCTATCCAATCTCCGGTGGCTCTACCTTCACCACAATGGGATTTCAGCTCTCCCGATTGAGTTGGCGAATTTGCAGTCGCTACAAATCCTCCACTTACAAGAAAATGACCTGGTGGTATTTCCAGAAGCGATTCTTCGTCTTCAGCAACTCCAAGAACTTGATGTATCAGAAACTGGCATTGAGGAGCTTCCATTGGACTTAGCTAAACTTACTAATCTGAAGCTATTCTTTTATCGGGGTAACCTGCCAACAGAACACGACGATAGTTTAGCGGAAACCTACACCTTGCTGGAATACTTGCGTCAACGTGGAGTAGAAGTATTCTATTAGAATTAAAGTATTACTCGGGTGTTGGGGTGTGCAGCTCGCCAACCAAACCAAAATGCACGATGGGCTGGGAGGCGCAAGCAGCGTTCTCCTTTTTCTGACACCAAAGCATCTTCCTGCAACCGCCAGCTCACCTGCCGGGCATCTACCAGATTCTGATCACGGTCCCATCGTCGAAACTGAAAATCAGACACATCATAAGCCCTTGAGGCTCCGCTTTTGTCCGTAAGCACCAGCACATTCAGGTTTCCAATATTTAAAGTGTATCGTTTTTGGCGGGCCAAGAACCGGGTAGAGATGGCCACTGGCTGCTGGTGGTATTCTGGCAAATTCAGACAAAACACCTCGTCTTTGTTGTAAAGCACCGTATCCTGGTGCGGCACGGCAAACATCAGTATATCGGTAGCAAAATATTCCCGGTAGGCTTCGCCTTCGCTGTAGTCGCGCTGGAAACCGGTATTGAGGCTCACCACCGTTGATGTTGGATGGCGCCTCTTCCATTCTCCCCAAGTAGTGGTCACCACACTTAGTCCTTTCAGCTGCAAGCCTTTGCCCACCAAAGGCCCAATCACCGGTTTGCCTTCGATGGTTGACCAGAGCGACTGTGTGGCCTGGTCGTACATCAATTTGTTGGAACGGTACAGGAAACCGCTGGTTCCCAATTGGTAATGTTTATCGTCAATCTCAGAGGCATACACGATCATGGAGCCACAAAGCGTGCAATACACGCCGGTGATGGCAGTTCCTCCCAACGTATCGGTAACCAGTTCATGCCAGCCCAAGATGCGCTTGGGATAGGCCCGAGCCTGACCGTTAACCACCGTTCCAAATACGATGTGGTCGTCTTTCAGCCAATCGGCCAACTCAGCTTTCTCAAGTTGGGGGTTGCGCAATGGTGGAATACCATCTTGCTCTACTCCACCCCATCGAACTTCGTCTAAGCGAATGGTGTTGGTGCGCTCGTCTGAAAAATAAGTTTCGAATCGCCGGTCGAGTAGCCGGTACAATTGGCCTTTAAAATTGGCATAATGAGGCGGCAACTCGAAATCTTGTTCCCAAACCCACTCGAACTAGGCATTGTACCCTTCGAAGCGTTGGTGGGTGTGGGTCTCCATCACTTCAAGTAAGCGTTTCCGCACTTTTGCATTGTCGGTGACCCTGATGGTTTCCAGGGCCATTACGGTGAACTGATTGTCCCAATGCGCTTCTATCCATTGAAATGCCTGGGCCCTTTCATCGGCATTGCCCAAAATTACCTGAATAAAAAATGGACCGGGATCGGTCTCCACCTCCTGCTGACGAATTGGCATTTTCATGGAAATGCACAAAAACACAGTGCATAAAAGAAACCACCACCACTTTTGATTCGTCATATTACAAAGGTGCAGTAACAATTTCCGACAAGTCGTCGTCACAATTACAATTGGACTGATTCTTGTTATGGAATTTGGCATCTAAACAACCCCAATAAAAACCTACCGTTTGGTGGAGTACTCTTCCATTCGGGAATTGAAAACAGTGCAACATGAAGAAACTCTACACCCTCCTTGTCATTCTTCTCACCGCCTCATCCCTGGCGATGGCCCAAATTCCGGGTAAATTAGAGATAGATATTTCTCCCAACCCCTTCCAAGAAGAAATTCAACTACACTGGGAAGAAACCCCAACGCAAGAAGTGCAGGTAGACATTCTTAACCTGCTGGGCGAAAAGTTGATCAGTCAACGCTTTGAAGCCGGTCATTCTGTGAATGAATACTACTTGAAGGACCTCAATACCTTAGCGCCAGGCTACTACTTTTTACGCATCGCATCCGGCAACGACCTGGCTACCATTCGGGTGGTAAAAAGCTAATTGAAGCTTTTCGAAAATTCTACGTTATTTCCCAATATCAGCATAATGTTCGGACTTTAAATCAACTGCCAGAACATCCTTTCGAGTTTAAATAGAACATTGGAACTTCTGCAACTTATAAGTAATTTTACTGTACACTTATCCAGGAATTACACAGCAACTTTCCAACTTTCATTTGACCATGGCTGATACCGTCGTGCCCACAACTGACCCTGATACCAAAGCCTCCGAATCTCCCGAACCACGGGTTGCCAAAGAAACTTTGCTATCTGCTTATGAGCTGATGACCACGGCTAAATCGCTGGCTGTGCTCTATGAAAAGCACAAGGCTCTTACTGCCAAATATGTGCATGCCACCTCCCGTGGACACGAGGCCATTCAGCTGGCAGTTGGGATGCAGTTGAAAGCCCAGGACTTTCTTTCTGCCTATTACAGGGACGACAGTATTCTGTTGGGCATGGGCATTACTCCCTATGAGTTGATGCTACAGTTGCTGGCCAAACGAGACGATCCGTTTTCAGGAGGTCGCACTTATTATAGCCACCCAAGTCTCCGCAGGGAAGGAATGCCTAAAATTCCGCATCAATCTTCTGCCACCGGCATGCAAGCCATTCCTACCACTGGGGTAGCGATGGGTTTAAAGTACCTTGAGCAACAAGGTTTGTCAGAAGATCATGGCGATGCACCACCCGTTGTAGTATGTAGTCTTGGCGATGCTTCCATCACTGAAGGAGAAGTTTCTGAGGCATTTCAAATGGCAGTATTGCATCAATTCCCTATCCTTTATCTGGTTCAGGACAATGAGTGGGACATTTCTGCCAGTGCTGACGAAATTCGTGCCATGGACGCTACCCACTATGCGAAGGGATTCAAAGGGTTGGAGGTGCGTACCATTGAAGAAGGCAATGATTTTGAGCAGTGCTACGAAACCATTGAAGAAGTACTGGAACTAATCCGTAAGGAACGGCGGCCCTTTTTAGTTCATGCTAAAGTGCCCTTGCTCAATCACCACACTTCGGGTGTACGCATGGAAATGTACCGCACCGATTTGGACGAACATCGCAAACGCGATCCCTGGCCCAAGTTTAGAAAGCAACTACTGAACTACGCCATTACTGAGGAGGAACTAAGTGAGCTTGAAAATCGGGTGCAAGAACACATTGTTGCTGAATTTGAACGGGCCAAGCAGGCCGAAGATCCACGACCGGAAGACCTCTTCACACACGATTTTGCTCCTACTCCAATTACTGAAGAAAAGGGCGACCGCTCCCCAGCGCACCGCAAGGAGTCGATTCCAATGGTGGATTGTGCTTTGTTTGCCATTCAAGAACTGATGACCAAACACCCTGAGTGCTTGCTCTACGGACAAGATGTAGGTGGACGCCTGGGCGGAGTATTCCGTGAAGCGGCAACACTGGCTAAAAAGTTTGGTGACCACCGGGTGTTTAACACTCCCATTCAAGAGGCATTTATTATTGGTAGTACGGTAGGGATGTCGGCAGCTGGTGCCAAGCCCATTGTAGAGGTGCAGTTTGCCGATTACATTTGGCCCGGGCTCACCCAACTGTTTACTGAGGTGAGCCGGTCTTGATACCTCTCCAACGGCAAATGGCCGGTGAGTTCCATTATTCGGGTACCGATTGGCGCCTACGGTAGCGGTGGCCCCTACCACAGCTCAAGCGTAGAATCAGTTTTGACCAACATCCGGGGCATCAAAATCGCTTATCCATCTACCGGTGCCGATCTGAAAGGACTGATGAAAGCAGCTTACTACGATCCCAATCCAGTAGTTATGCTGGAACACAAGGGTTTGTACTGGTCAAAGATCAAGGGTACTGAACCTGCCAAAACCATGGAGCCCGATGAAGATTATGTGGTTCCATTTGGCAAAGGGCGAACCGTTTTAGAAGCTAATCAGGAGGCCATTGATTCCGGTGAAAGCTTGACCATCATTACTTATGGCATGGGCGTTTACTGGGCATTAGAGGCTGCTAAAGCCTTTCCTGGACAAGTAGAAGTTGTGGATTTGCGGACCTTAGTGCCACTGGATGAGAACCTCGTGTTCGAATCGGTGAAAAAACACGGCCACTGTTTAGTCGTAACGGAAGAACCTGCACTCAATACCTTTGGGCAAGCATTAGCTGGACGTATTGCCAATACTTGTTTCCAACACTTGGATGCTCCGGTACAAGTTGTGGGCTCCGAAAACCTTCCGGCCATTCCGCTCAACTCTTTGTTAGAGCAAACGATGCTGCCTTCAGCGGATAAAGTGAAAAAGGCCATTGAAGCCCTGATGAACTTCTAATTTCGTGAAAATGCACCATGATGCTTGCTCATCATGGATATTGTCTCGCTTAGAAAAGTATTGTGGGAAGGCTGTTTTTTAGGGGGTTGCACCTCGCTAAAGATGTCTTTCGCTAAAAAGCGGTGATTTTAAAGCACCTCTCGCAGCTTCTCCACACACCATTCATTTTCTTCCGGAGTACCTATGGTTATGCGGATACAATGTGGAAGGCCAAACGCAGGCAATTGACGAACGAAAACCCCTTTCCGCATCAAGGCTTCGAAGAGCGCTTGTGCCCGATCGGCGGTTTCAAAATCAATCATCACGAAGTTGCCAAAAGAGGGGATGTAATTTAACCCCATTTCGGAAAAAGCATCGTAAAAATAGCGGAGCCCACGGGTGTTGTTGGCAACCGTTTTTTCCAAAAATTCTTCGTCTGTCAAAGCACCAATAGCAGCTGCCTGGGCCAGATTAGAGGGCTCAAAGGTCAATTTCACTTTCATGAGTGGAGCAATGAGCTCAGGAGTTCCTACTCCATACCCAATGCGAATACCTGCAATGCCATAGGCTTTGGAAAAAGTGCGCAAAGTAATAAGGTTGGGATAGTCTAATCGCGTACTATCCGGATAAGCTTCGGTGAGATCTTGTGCATATTCAAAATACGCTTCGTCTACCAAAACCATAACCTCTTGAGGAACCCGTTCGATGAATTGAATCAATTCATCGCGGGTAATCATGGCACCGCTTGGGTTGTTGGGATTGGAAAGGTATACTGCTTTGGTTTTCGGGCCAATTCGTTGGAGTATGCCTTCCAAATCAAAACCATACTCTTTGGTGAGCGGGCATTTGACTACCGGTACATTGTGGGCCTTGGCCCAGATATAAATGGCCACAAAAGTTCCCTCAGAGGTAAGCAACTCATCATCGCCAGTGAAGTAAGCTTGCAGAATGTAGTTGAAAACACTTTCAGAACCGTTGCCAACAATGATATTGTCGGTTTTACGTCCCACCAGTGCAGCAATGTCTCCCCGCAGTTGCAAGCAAGCCGGATCGGGGTACAAAAACGAATTGGCACTGGCATTTTGTATAGCTTCCAAGGCTTTTGGTGCCGCGCCAAAATTATTCTCATTGTTCCACAGGATGGCAGTGCGGCCCAGACCAAATTCTTGCACAATTTCAGGAATGGGTTTTCCCGGTTTGTAACTTTTAAGGTCTTGGATGTGCTTGGGAGTCTCAATCATAAATTCTGATTTGAAAGCGGGAAGATTTCTAAGGTCAAAGATCGAGATCGCTGTCGAGAATGTCAGGGTCAGAAAGGTCTTTTTTGGCTTTGGAATAGAAAAAAGCCAGAATGAACCAAATTACCGCTACCGCTAAACCACCGATCAACAACAAGTCGCCTCCTGGCCAATGCATGATGCGAAACAGCAAGCCGCCAGCGACCAACATGAATGCCAGAAATTGAATTGAAAACATGACCCACCGCATGGCTAAAAGTTACGAAGTAATGGTTGGCTGAGGACCGGTTCCTTCATTTTTCTTGAATTTTTAAGGTCCAAAAATGGATTACCTTTAACATCAGAAAATGCGCTCTTGGCAGTAAATACCTGATCGTATGCATGATCCCGAATACCTGATCCAAACCCAGCGCCTTGGCTTGCGGCAATGGCTCCCAAAAGACCGGAGGCCTTTCATCGCAATGAATGCTGACCCTTTGGTGATGGAGCATTTTCCTGCTCCGTATACGGAGGAGGAGTCGGAAGGTCATTTATCGAAAATTAAAATTCACCACGCTCAAAACGGGTATGGCTGGTGGGCCGTTGATCATTTGATAGAAGAACGTTTCATTGGTTGCATCGGCTTAAGCACCGTTAATTTTTCAGCTCCTTTTGTTCCTGCTGTAGAGGTGGGTTGGCGACTGCAAGCTGAATATTGGAACCAAGGCCTGGCTACCGAAGGTGCTATGGCGGCTCTTTTTTACGGCTTTCAGGTTTTGAAGCTTCCTAAAATTGTTTCGTTTACGGCATTGCCCAACAAGGCCTCGCAGAAAGTGATGAAAAAACTGGGGTTGCAGCGCAAGGGGGAATTTGACCATCCCAAGCTGGAAAAGGAACATCGCTTGTGTCGCCATGTCTATTACGAACTTACGCTAAACGAATACCTGAAACTGCAAAGCCGATGAGAGCCATTGCGATTGTGCTTCTCTGCCTGTTGACAGGCAGCGCTTGCCAGGAAAAATATAGCTTTACTACATTGGCTGAAACTTCCATTCAACCAGATGCACTGGCCAATCACAGCAAGGTGACGATTATTTATGCCTCTGGTGGGCCAGACCTTAATGAAGCAGTCAATTATTTGTACCGATACATTGCGGTGGGACCGGATAGTACCGATACGACCAACATTTTATCTCCGGTACGTACCACTATTAAGGCAGGAGACGACCAACGTTTGTTTATTGCAGCTCGCTCGGAAGCAGAACACGATCTTCCGCTCTTAATGGAAGCCTTTCAAGGCAAGGAACCGCTAAATGTGGTGAGTAACAAGCCCTATCAATCAATCGAGGAAAATGCATATCCTACCGTAATTGGACTACTTACCCATCCAGACGCCAAAGCCCCTATCCAACAATGAGAAAGCTCCTTTTCTGGCTGGGAGTGGTGCTGGGTTGGAACGCGTGTGCCAACCCGGCATTGCAATTGGAAAGTCCTCATTTGCAGATCAAACCTTTAGGACCCCATACGTATCAGCACACCTCTTTCCTCAACTCTAGCAGCTATGGAAAAGTGCCCTGCAATGGACTCATTGTGGCGAAAAGTGGAGAAGCAGTGGTGATGGACACTCCTTTAAACGACAGCCTTTCTAACGTTTTGATCGATTGGATTGATGAAAATCTGGAAGCGAAAGTAGTGGCCGTTGTTCCTACCCATTTCCACATTGATTGCACGGCAGGTATCGCTGCTTTCCATCAACGGTCGATTCCCTCCTACTCCAATGCCCTCACTTGTGCGTTAATGTTGGAAAATGACTCCAATGCAGCCTGTGCGCAACAACTTTTCCAGGACTCTATCCGAATAAAAGTGGGTAGCACTGAGGTGCTTTTATGGTTTCCCGGAGCCGGCCACACCAGCGACAATGTGGTGGGCTGGGTAGCCGATGATCAAGTTTTGTTTGGTGGTTGTTTGGTAAAAGCCATAGGGGCGGGCAAGGGAAACCTGAACGATGCCCGGGTATCAGAATGGTCGGCCAGCATTCTCAGGGTAAAAAATCGCTTTCCAAAGGCCAAGGTGGTTCTCCCCGGCCATGGTAAATCCGGCGATCAGGAATTGCTCGATTATACCTACCGCTTGTTCATGCACGAATAGCTCGCCGATAAAAAAAGCCCAAAGTGAAAATCACTTTGGGCTCAACACTCAAGATATGTTTGGGTTTAACGACCGATTTTGGCCTGACCAAATTTGTTCATCTTCCGCCAGATTCCCCAAATGATAAAGCCAACTTCAGAATTGCGATAAGTTACTTGTGGAACGGTGTATGTCTCGCTGTCTCCGGAATTGACCATTGCCCGCTTTTTAAAGGTGCCATTTGGATAGATGGTCACTAAATAAGGAACACTTTGCTTCGGGTTCTTCATGTTTTTGGATACCTCTCCTTGATCGTCCAATGCGTTTTTGAAGTGGTCGTTGAAGAGGATGTAGACGTTTCCATTATCAGCCATACTGGCAAAAGACCAGTATTTGCGCAGTTTATCAGGGAATTCCACCGACACGAAAACCGATATTGCTCCATTGAATCCTATCGCAGGGGCTACAGCAGAACTCACCTGGCTTTTTTTGATGGCATCGCCTCCCGTTAATTTTCCGTCATTGTCCAATTTGAAAAACAAAATTGGGCCGTAGTTGGTGGTGGTAATCTTAGAGCCATTGGAAGTGGTTACCGTAACCATGTAAAACTCGGAAAGTACTGTCAAGGTTCCATCGGCATGAACAATGATTTTGCGCATGGTATACGCCTCAGGCACAAAAAGATCGCGGTCTTTCGCACGCGCATTCTCTACACGCCTTTCACTGAAGATGTTTTTCATGAATTCATCGGAGAAAGGGTTCACTTTAATGGCCTTGAGCTCCATTTCCAATGACATTTCCGCATAAAAAAGACCTGAGTACCCAACTACCGTCGATTTCTTTGAGGCCTCATTTAGGTAGTAACCTACTACCACTACTTTATTGTCCTGAACAATGAGAGTAGGTGTCAAAAGCGCTAAATCATCTTTCTCCAGATCAACTACACCGATTTCAGCACCACTTTGATCATAACGTCCTACCGACAACACAAAGCTGGCCTTAACAGTGGGCACAAAACGAGCCTTCTCCCGAATGATGCTGAAGGTGCCATCGTCTTCTACGGCGTGATGCAAACGGTAACGGATTTGTTCTGAGCGATAATCCTTAATCGCAAATTGGTGGGTAGATTCACTGACCTTCTCGAGCTTATCGCCACTTATATCCATAACTACTACATCCGAAAAGCATTCAGTCCGATCTTTATTTTCACGATCGAAATAGACTAAGGCCATGTTTTGATTAGGCGAAAAAACCATTTCCACCTTCATGTTTTTGCTCCTGCTTTTTGACCCTTCCGATGCGTATATCTTTCGGGCCTGTCCGTCCGGGCCACCTTTCAAATTGAAACGCTGTACAAAAAGAGTAAATGCTTTGGTGGATTTCTCGTAGACGTATATCACTGCGCTAACTTCGCCACCAGTGAGGGCAAGGTTGAGCAGACCGGTTTTCTTTCCATTGATCTTGGGCAATTCGAACTCATTGAAAGAGAGTTGTTCGAATCCCTCCGAACTGTAGGTTCCAAAATAGCGCTTCTTGCCTTTTATCGAATAGACCACCATTTTATCACCTGAGTAGCCCAGTATCTTTTGGACCTCGGTTTTACTATCAAATTCCTCTCCCCAGTCAATGTCAAAATTTTGAGCAGAAAGGGAAGCAAATGACATCACAAGGCAAAGCAATGCCAGGGCAAATTTAAAATTCATGTTGCGTTTTTATTGAGGTTAGAATTGGGGTTGAGGCGCAAATTTATGACTAATCAACCTGCCAGAAAAACGTATTCAAAAATCATTGAAACGGCATCCAACGGCACCCCTGTTGCCTTAAAAAAGACTCCATCAGAAACGATTAACGAGGTGAAAACGTACCGCTAAATCTATTCTATAATGCTTTAAAATTGGCGGGATAGGATGATGTACAGTAAGATGAGAAACCTATTGCTTTATGTTGTATCTTCCGAATAACTTTCCGGCCTTGGCCCGGGGTACGGGGAGTACACATCCAAACCCAAATAACAATATGCTACGTAAATTAGTTTCCCTCTGCCTGGGGCTGGGAATGATTGTTGCGCTTAGTTCAGCAACCGTTATCGCTCCAAACTCCACCAATTCCACTACCGTTTCACCTGCTTCAGCATGCAGCTGTTTTGCTGCTGATTTTAAGTGGAAGCCCAATTTTCAAACACTGGCGTGTGACGCCTTTTTCAAGGCTACTTTGGTACCACAGCCTTGCTTTTCAACAATAATTGCTCCTCAATTCGAGATCAAGTCCGTGACCTGGAGCTTTGGTGATGGCAATACTGGATCAGGTCAATCCGTTTACCATATCTATGGTGGCCCTTGTCCGGCTCCACCTACCATTGTGTGTGCCACGATCAATGCTATTGTAAGCAACGGGATAACCAAAGAAAAGTGCACCTACACCGTTTGTAAGCCCATCGCGCTGCAATAAAAATGGATAGACCGGACCAAGTATCGGGCCTGGGTCCGGTCTATTTTTTCTTGTTCACTATTAATTCCCAAATCCACTACACTATGAAGACTTTTGTTTCACTCAGCTTAGGAATTGCCATGGTGCTGCTATTGAGTGCTGCGAGTTTCACCCATCCGGCACCCACTTCAACCAACTCTCCCTATTCAGCTTGCGGATGTTTTACTGCTGACTTCAAGTGGAAACCCAATTTAAAAACCCCAGCGGTCGATGCCTTTTTTACGGCGGGTCTGCTACCACAGCCCTGCGGGTCAAGCGAAATACCTTCTTTCGAAATTCAATCCATTGTTTGGGACTTCGGAGACAACAGCCCTGCTTTCACTTCTTTCGATGTTTTCGTCTATCACGTTTTTGGAGGAGCCGTTGATTCCTCGCCAACGGTGGCAGTTTGCGCCACCATCACCGCCACGGTGAACAATGGTGGGGTCACGGAAGACTGTACCTACAATGTTTGTAAGCTGATCAATTTGCAATAAAACCTTCAGACCGGACCAAGTATCGGGCCCGGGTTTGGTCTGTTTATTCCTCTCTTAACCGGTTTCAGTTCTACCTTTGTAGTACCCGAACGGAGTTATATTCCATGTGGTCAGACCGCTATTACTACCTCAATATTTACAAGGACAAGTCGCTGAACACCCATTGTTCTACTGAGCGCCTGATCTATTTTCTTAACGATTTTCCTGAACTGCAACAAAAGGAGATGTATCGTTTTGGCAATGCAGATGGCCTTCCTTTCGTTGATATGTGGCTGCTTTTTACGCCTACCCTCAGCAGTTGGTCTAATTATTCCACCGACCCCATCAAAACCAACTTAATTTCCATCGTTTGCGCCAAAGGGGTTTATGGTAGATGGGAGCTACTTCAACCCATTTTTGTAAAAATCGCCTCTTACCTCCATTGGAGTTTAGTTGATGAAGAAACCGATGGAGGGCAAGAGGATTTTATTTTGTGGAAGCCGTAAATTTGGGTTGCATCAACCCTAAGAGAGGGTTATGGATAAAAAAGTCCTTCTTCGATGCTGAGTCAGATTTTAAAGAATTAGCAATTGGCTCGGTTGGAACACTCGGATAAAAATCCGTTTTTTGTAGTATGGATATTTCGAAATATCTCGAGATCAGTGTAACCAAAAGGTTTGGTAAACCTGTGATCAAGGGTACCCGAATCGCAGTATATGATATCCTCAATTGGTTGGCCAATGGCATGACCAACGAAGAAATACTGCACGATTTTCCTGAACTCAAAAAAGAGTACATTCAGGCTGCTCTGCTTTTTGCTGCCTCCCGAGATAGTCATCTGGGTATAGCATAATGCTTTGAAGCTTCTTCTGGATCAAAATATTTCCTACCGCGTAGCACTTCGGCTATCTCACGTTTACTCAGACATTAAACACATCAGCCAATTAGGTCTGGAAAATGGATCAGACACTACAATTTGGCTTTATGCGAGAACACACAACTATTTAGTAGTCAGCTTTGATTCTGATTTTTACGATCTCTCCTTGGTTTGGGGATCACCTCCAAAAATAATTTGAGTCATAACGGGCAATTGTTCTACGAGACAAGTGGAAACCATCTTAAGAAGAAATCACCAATCCATCTTAGATTTCGCAGAGGACGAAAGCCTTCATTGCCCAAAGGTTTTTGATACTCCTACTTAATAAAGCTGCCTTTTCTTTGAAGCATTGCACGACTCAACCGGCATGCAACGGTGCTCAATTCTTTTTAAAGCGTTGCACGACTTGAAGAGCATGCAACGGTGCCCTACTTTTTTTCAAGCGTTGCACGACTTGGGGATTATGCAACGGTGCCCTACTTTCTTTTTTCAAGCGTTGCACGACTCGGAGAGCATGCAACTAAACCCTACTCTTCTTTTTAAAGCGTTGCACAACTCGAGGAACATGCAACGGTGCAAGATTTGATTTTAAGAAGTGGTGCATAGTTGACGAAAGTCCTGCACCGGTGCACGGAAAAATATTTAAAAGTGGTGCATAATTGGAGAAAGCACTGCACCGGTGCATAAAAAGGAATTGCAAAGTGGTGCACAACCGATGCCGGAGCAACGGTGCCCACCGTTCCTTTTAAAAGCGTTGCACGACTTGAAAAGCAGCCGTGGGACTATCTTACTTTTTCTGCGATGGAATAAAACGTAAATGCTAATTGGGAATCCGCCCTTTGGAGGGGATGCTCAACTGGCACTTATGTAATGGTAATTGAAAAAAGAAGGCAATACCTTTATTTACCTAACAATCTACAGAAGATAAAACGTATGTCAGGTCCATTTTCAAGTAACAATCCTAAATCGAATGGCAGCAACCAAAATGTTTCAAATGAGATTTTAGATCAGTTAAAGACATTAAATAAGACTCTATTAGAAACAAATGAGAAAATTAGTACAATAGGAACTAAAACTGATAAAGCGCACAAGGAACTGAATAAGATTAAAACAGCAGTTTACTCAAATTCAAGTGATAATGGATTTTCCTTATTCTTACTTGGGCTTTTTATTATAGCTACGTTAGCATTCATAACCAATCCTTCCGTTACAAATCATAAGGCTTTCCTTCAAAAAAACAATATGTATCTGTTTTCTGCATATACTGAACAAGCCTACGACTCCTATTACCTTTTTTCAATTGTTGATATCAATGGTGAGGAAGAAAGCGGCACAGTAACATTTGGATTGTTAGGAAAAATTTTCAGAATCAACGAAGAGGAAGAATTTGAAATAGGCCCGTTTGAGGAAGACTGAACTTTCTATTTTTTGGCCACAAGAAGGAAGACCATATTAGAACCGGCACCAGTCTTTCGTCAAGGCTTATCTCAGCTACGTAACAGGAGCCTCGAATTGCCCAAACAAAAAAAGCCTGTCAGTTTCATCTAACAGGCTTTCTTCTTCTTAGTGGCGGGAGCAGGACTCGAACCTGCGACCTTTGGGTTATGAGCCC
>CALCCE010000137.1 GCA_937899835.1 uncultured Flavobacteriales bacterium
CGCGGCTCTTTCATGGACTCCATCTCCGCCGACTTTCGCTTCCGCTTCCGGTGGAACAACCTCACGGACGTCTATCCGGTGCGCGCCACTTCTACCTCGTTTTTATTCGGAGTAGGCATCGCCTTATAGCCCCAGCGTTGTTGAACGAAGGGTGGGTTGGGAGGGAAGTGCAACAACGCTTCCTTTTTCTCAATGCTCCCAGATAGAAGCATTCTGCGGTTGCTCCTTGACTTTGGCAGCCGCGGAATGCTTTCGTGTCCTGAAATCAATTTGAGGAATTGTGCCAAAATACCTACCCTTGTTGCGCATGCCGCAACGCTTTTCCAATAACCAGGTTGCCAATTATTACAACACGACACAGCACCACTACGAGCGGTGGTGGAAGTTGAAAAAGCACGGCAGCTTGCACTACGGCATTTGGGAAGCCAGCACCCGAAATTTTGGGGAAGCCCTGGAAAACACCAACCGTTACTTGTTAAAACGGGCCCAGGTTCTGGCCCACCACCACGTGTTGGATGCCGGTTGTGGTGTAGGTGGAGCAGCTCGGTTCGTGCATCGGGAAACCGGGGCCGAAGTAACTGGCATTACCTTGAGCGAACGCCAAATAGCCACGGCCCGTCAGCAAGCCCAAGCCGAAGGAATGGCCCAGCAGGTGCATTTTTTACAAAGGGATTTTTGCAACACCGGATTAGAAGCAAAAAGCTACGATGTGGTGTGGGCCTGCGAAAGCAGTTGCTATGCCACCGACCGATCCGCCTTTGCGATGGAATGCTTTCGATTGTTGAAACCCGGAGGCCGTTTGGTGTTGTGCGACTTTTTCAAAACTGAACTGGGACAAAGCGATCCTAAAAAATACCTCCGTTATTGGGCCGATACCTGGGGCGTTTCAGAATTTGCTACGCCCAAGGCATTGCGCACGGCGTTAAACAAGGCAGGATTTGGGCATCAAACCTGGGAAGATTTTACTCCTGAAATTGAAAAAAGCGCCCGAAGAATGTATTGGGCGGCTTGCTTGGGAGCCTTACCTTCAGAACTGTACAATCTTTTCTATCCCGGGGTGTCGCCTTTTGCCAAAACACATTACCAATCCGGTTGGTATCAATATAAAGCCTTGATGACGGGCTATTGGCGTTACTGGATGGTTACGGCAATAAAAGAAGGGTAATCCTAAGGGGCTTTGTAGCCCAACCTACGCAGGTAAGCTTCCATGGACCAAAACAGCAACCCAGGGTCGAAATTCTCCACCCCTGTAAAGTTGGGTGGCAGGTGCTGCTGCCAAAAACGAGAGAACGCTAAGTGGTAGCTCATGTTGTGGTGGTGATTGGCTTCCACCTGCCAGGGAAGCAAATAGGACGCTTGTTGGAAATACGCACAGGTAAAAGTCAAATTCTCGCCAGAGACATCGGTGAAGGTTACTTTGAACTGACAGTTTCCCAACCTTTCTTTCAGGTATTTTCCCATACGCACGGCGTTGGAAAGTCGAACCGGTGAGGCCGTGTAAAAACTATCAGGCATGCTTAGCAAATAGCGCCTTTGCTCCTCATCAATCAAAGTTTGAGTGAAAGGTGAGTGCTGCAATTGCGCTACACCGGTGAGGAAATGCTCCACGTCTGCCGCCGTAATTTGAAACTCTGCCGCTTGGGGGCGCCAATGTGGCTCCCGTTGCATGGCGCGTAGCAATTCCTGAAGCGATCCTAAAGGCAAAGGAGGAATGGAATCTAAGTCCATAGCAGTGCCGTTCTCGTAGGCTTCAGAGAATTCGGGAAACAAGGCTCCTCCTTCGGTGGTAGCGTATCGGATCATGGATTTTTTAGACCTCCTCTGGTTGAGTTGCAAGGAATAGACGGAAACCGCCACAAGGGAATCGATGTTGAATTCACGGATGGGACTGGTGCCCCGGTGGCGCTCAAACGCATACGACGAAAGATCCATCTGGGTGAGGGTGGAGTGGCTGTTTCCGTGCCACAACTCCAGTTTTCCCGCATCGGTTATCCGCAAATCCTGGATGGGCCGAGGCGCAAAAGCAATGCGTTTCCAACTTTGTCCATTGTCTTGAGACAAAAGTACCGCGCGCTGATAAGCGCCATAAACGGCCTTGCCCGCTGAGCATTGAAAAGAGGCGTGTAAGGTGCTTCCAGCCAGTACCAAGGTCTGGAGTTGAAAGCCTTGTTCGTTGCCGTAAAAAAGCCGGTGTTCATTGCTAAAAACATAGAGCGATTGGTTTTTCCAGACCATTTTTTGCGCGATGAACTGGGCCGGAAGGTCAAAAGACAAGGGTGCCGTGGCGGGGTGTTGGTAGCGCAAAAGCTTTTTCTTGAGCGTAGTGATCCACAAATGCTTCCCATCAGGTGTGACTAATATTTGCGAAACCCCTTTTTGCAAACAACGCCAGTGCACACGATCAAGTGGCGTGTAATACAGATATTGGCCGGAGTGCCAACAGCCCATTGCGCCACAGCAGCGGTTTTGATGATCGATGGGTATAGTGCTTTGATCCACACCTTGCGTCAGGCCCGGGGAAGG
>CALCCE010000138.1 GCA_937899835.1 uncultured Flavobacteriales bacterium
TGAAGGCTCGCAATCCATCCGCATTGTACGGTTTGCGTATGAGTTTTATTGATTTAAAGTCTTGGCTACTTTTCCGATCGTCTTGACTCAATTAATTCGTTGAGCATTTCTTTTTTATCCGGGCGTTTCGACTTCGCTCAACGACCGGCATTGTGATGCCCCTGGTCCCCGAGCGGAGCCGAGGGGCCCGGGGGATGAGAATATTCAAAGACCAGTACTTTATAATGCGTAAAGCAGGTAACAGCCGATGGATACCGGATCGTAGTGGCAAACTACGATCAGACTTCAAGGCTATCCTTCTTTTACACGCAACCAATTCGTTGAGCATTTCGACTCTTAATCCGGGCGTTTCGACTCCGCTCAACGACCGGCACCCCCGGTCCCCGAGCGGAGTCGAGGGGCCCGGGGGATGGCAGTACTCAATAAGCTACTGGTCTCTTTTTTACTACCCTACTTTCGCAAGAAGTAGGGCAGCTTTTTTTAGAGCAATTTCTTGGGCTTGGTGGCGATGAAGTCCTTCAGGTAAAAGGGCTCAAAATAGGCGAGGTCTTCGAATTCGCCGGCTTGATAGCGCTCAAAAGCCAACTGACCGGCTTCCCGTGCAGAAGGAAAAATATCGGGTAAGAAAACTGCCTTTTCCTGATCACCTACCACAGGCTGAAATTTGGCAGCACCATCGCCAAAAAAAGCTACCCGAAAATCGCCTAAAAGGGAGGCAAAAGAAGTTTCATCCAAAATTTGCGCTTCAGTCTCACTCACCATCCGATTTTCTGCATCGAAAATGGCGGTGTATACCTCCATCCTGCGGGCATCGATCATGGGTACCCAGCGGTCGATGTTTTCGTGACCTTGAGTGGAAATTTGCAAGGCCATGCTTTGCAACGTGGAAATGGCGATGAGCGGAAGGTCCAACGAAAAGGCCAACCCTTTTGCGGTGGAAACCCCAATGCGCAAACCCGTGTAGGAGCCCGGCCCTTTGCTTACCGCTACGGCATTCAAGTCACGGGCAGTAATATGGGCGGTTTTCAGGCAGTCTTCCACCAACAACGTTAGGTTCTCAGCATGCGAATACCCGTTGTTGATTTCTCTAAGGGCCTTCAACTCACCTGAATGGTGCAAGGCCACCGAACACGCAGTGGTCGCGGTTTCCAGACTTAAGATCCAAGCCATGTCGTTTAATTATCTCCCGCCAGTATCGCCGTAGAGTTCGTCTTTGGCCACCTGTTCTACCTCATCCCCATTTTCCAGCTTTTTGGCAATCACGGTATAAGGTCCGGCAACTACCTCTTCGCCTTCGGAGAGGCCCTCGAGAATTTGGATGTATTTGTTGTCTTGCACTCCGGTAGAAACCAGGCGTTTCACCACTTTGTTTCCATCCAATAGAAAGAGGCATTCTTCGGGTTCAGCATCTTCATCTTCTTCGGCCGCCTTAGAAGGATTTTTCACCTTCTCTTCCTTTTCCTCTTCGCTTTCTTTAAGGCGCTTTTTCTTCCAGGGCTTGTCGTTGTAGCGGTTCTTTTCCGAATTCTTTTCACGCACGGTCACCGCCTGGATGGGTACCGACAAGGCATTTTCTACCCGCTCGGTTTCAATCTCTACAGTGGCCGACATGCCCGGCCGAAAGGGCGAAAGGTGCGGCTTACTGGGATCGATCAGGTCTTCGTAAGAACTCCGCTCAATGCGGATCATCACATTGAATGTCGTGACCTGATCAATGCCGTCATGCGGGGTGTCCAAAGCGGTGTTGGCAATTTCGTTTACCGTTCCCATAAATTTCCGATCGAGGTAAGCATCTACTTCAATTTCTACCGGATCGCCCACCGATACGCGCACAATGTCGTTTTCGTTGACTTCAACGTTCACTTCCATGCGGGTGAGGTCGGCGATGCGCATCACCTCAGTACCTTCCATTTGAGCCGTACCAACCACCCGTTCTCCCTTTTCTATTTGCAAAAGCGAAACCGTGCCGTCCATGGGAGCAAAGAGGTTGGTGCGGGTCAGCTGATCGCGTGCTTCTTTTACCGTAGCCTGAGCGCTGCGCACCGAAAAATCACTGGCGTTGACGCTTTGTTCGGCCGCCTCTACTTCCGATTGGGCTACCTCAAAGGCAGCAGTGGAGGCGTCCATATCAGCTTGTGAAATGGCTCCTTGCTTAAAAATACTTTTGTTGCGCTCAAAGTTGGCTTTCTCATTGATGAGCCTTGATTTTGCTTGCGCCAACCGCGCCCGGGAATTGGCCAGGTTGGCACGCTGCGTATTGAGGGCCGCTTCAGCCCGCTCTACGGCGGCCAGTGTAAGGTCTGGATTGATCTTGGCCAGAAAATCCCCCATTTTCACTTGTTGACCTTCTACCACGACCAGCTCAATGACCTCGCCCGACACATCGGCACTCATCTTTACTTCGGTTTCCGGCTGTACTTTGCCGTTGGCCGAAACTACCTCTACAATCGTTCTTGATTTGGCCACTCCGGCATATACCCTTTCGGCTTCGCCCCGGTTTTGACTTTTGACCACCACCAAGATCAACAGCACTGCCGTAACGGCACCAAGAATGAGGTAAAGGCGTGATCTTTTCATGGAGCAAGCTTAAAAACTAAGGGCTTTGCCCTGGTAAAAGTCAAGCACTTTAACCTTGTATACGTAATCGAATTTCGCTCGAAGCAGATCGGACTGGGCCCGGAGCAAGTTGTTTTTGGCCAGGTTGTAGTCTACTGCATTCAGCAAGCCAACATCAAAACGCTGCTGGGCATACTTGAACGATTCTTCCAAAGCTTCCACCGATTTGAGGGTGGCGCGGTAGTTTTTGGCAGCCGCCACCGCATCGGCATAAGCCGACTCAATGTTTTGCCGCACGTTGTTCTTGGTCAACTCCAGGTCTTTGGCCGCCACCTCCATGTTCAATCGGGCCCGGCTGATGTTGGTATGGGTATTCAAACCGTTGAAAATGGGTACCGAAAGGGTAAACCCAATGGAGCGGTTGAGGTTGTCCTCAATTTGATCCCCAAAAGATTTGGTGCGCAAGGTGGTACTGGCCGAGGGCGCAATCACTTGTTCGTTCCCATTTTCCGTCACTCCGATGACCTGTGTAGTTGCCGTAACGGACTCTATTTCCTGAGCCGCACCAGAATAACCCGTACCGTAAGAACCGGAAAGTACCAGGCGAGGACTCCGCCCACCTTTGGCAATGGAGTAGTTCACCGCAGAGCTTTCGAGGCGGGTTTCCGCACCTTTAATATCGGGCAGTTGGGTCAAGGCCATGTCATATACCTGCCCGGGACGGGCTTCTACGCCCACTTGCTCGGGCAATTGCACGTTGGGCACTTCCACTTTCATGTCGGTGTTGGGCTCCAATTGCATCACCTGCTTCAGGGCGAGATAAGAAAGATCAAGGTTGTTTTGTGCCGTAATCACGTTCAATTCTTCGCCTGCCAGCTGGGCTTCCAAATCGTAAAGGTTTCCTTTGGGCAGGCTACCGGCATCCACCAATTTGCGGGTCCGCTCCACTTGCTGTGCAGTGATGTCGCGCTGGGCCTGGGCAATGCTCAACAACTCTTGATTGAACAATACCTGAATATAAAACCCTGCCACTTGCAGCGAAATATCGTTTCGGGCTTTGTCCAGATCGTATTGACTGGCTTGCAAATTGAGTTGACTTTGCTTGATGCTGTTGGTGGTCTGAAATCCGTTAAAAACCACCACACTCGAATTCAGTGAGAAATTGTTGGAGCGCACCCGGGAAGTGGCAAACTCGTTGGTGAAAGGATCAATGGTTTGTCCAAAGCGGTAAAAGTTAGTGGCCGTTCCGTTAATGGTCGGTAGCGTATTCGCTTTGGCGTTCAGCAACCAGGCTTCATTGATTTGAGTAGTTAAGGCGCTGCGCTGAATGTTGAGGTTGCTTTCCATCGAGTACTCGATGCACCTTTCCAAACTCCAGGTTTCCTGGGCACAAAGCGGTGTCAAGAAGCCCCCAAAGGCCAAAAAGAAGAAAACGATTTTTTGCATTGTGGTTGGATTTCCGCCCAGGTTAAGGAACTTACAAAACTAATACTTCGATTCATATACCGTAAAACCTTTCAATAATTGGTTGAGAAGGGGGTTGACCGGTTGTGCAGCGGGAGGAAAGGTAAACTTCCAATGCCCTACATTTCTCACCCAAACAATCTCGAATTCCTACCTTTGAACTCTTTCAAGTGGGATTTTCAACACAATACCGCATCTTTCTTTGTGCTGCTACATGGCTTTTTTGGTGCATGGCATGCAACACACCGACTGAAAAAGCGGCCACCACTTCTGAAAAGTCTGCCGCCCCATCCACCGAAGCACCTGCTGCAAAGCCCTCGAAGAAAAAGCCTAAAAAAGCATCGTTCGAGAAGCTCACCTACAAAAATGCCGCTCAACAACTCAAGGCCCTGGCCCAAGAGCATCCCGAAACCATGGTGGAGATCAGCACCGAGTACGGCAACATTACCTTGCGTTTGTTTGAGGAAACACCCTTGCACCGCACCAACTTCATCCGTTTGGTGAAAGCCGGTTACTATGACCAAACCCAGTTTTACCGCGTGGTAAAAGAGTTCATGATTCAGGGCGGCAATTCCGACGACCTCGAGATTCAATCGGTGAAAGGCAAACTCGGCATCTATCAAATCCCCGCCGAATTCAATCCAAAGTTCTACCACCGCCGGGGCGCGGTAGCCATGGCGCGGGTCCGGGAAAACAATCCGAAAAAAAAATCGGCTCCCTACAGCTTCTACATTGTGCAAGGCAAGAAATACACTCCTGGCGAATTGCGCGGAGTAGAAGAAACCTACGAGCTAAAATTCAATGCGGAGCAAACCGAAGTGTACACCACCGTTGGGGGCGCGCCTTACCTGGATTACGACCACACGGTTTTTGGCGAAGTGGTAGAAGGCATGGATGTCGTAGATAAAATTGCCGAGGTGGAAACCGATAAGCGGGAATGGCCACTCCAGCTGATCCACACTAAAATGAAGGTGCTCCGCTAACCTGTCCCGGTCGCAACAAGACTACTGTCCCACTTTCTTGTTTTTGTGTCCCACTTTTCCGGTAACGGATGCGCCACGCGTAATTGCCTTCCTCCATGGGCTTTCCACCCATGTTGCCGTTCCAGCTTCCAAATCCACTGGCTTGATACACCACCCGGCCCCACCGGTCGAATACCACAAACTCTTCTACTGCTACCGGTCCGTCCAGCACCGGTTCAAACACATCGTTCAGTCCATCGCCATTGGGGGTGAAAGCCTCCGGCAAGTAAAGCGACCGACGACAATCGTTCAACGCTACGGCAAAAGTGAGTTCATAAGGGCAATGAAACTCTGGCTCAAAGGCTTGCACTACTACTTCAGCATCACCATCCACGGAGTAGCTCTCCCACGAACTCCCATCTGGCCAGATCACCTCCCGCCCTTCTGCGCTAATCTCTAAAGGTTGGCCCAAACACAGCGTACGAGCAACCAAACTATCTTGCAACGGAACAGTTTCCACCGCAAAGCGAGTCTCCCTTGGGCAACCTACTTCAGGCGTGGTCCATACGGAATACCTTCCTGGCGTTTTCACCATTAAACTGGCGCCCTCCGATCGGTCGGACCACCAATAGCTTTGTCCCACTTCGCCTCGCAACTCCAACGTTCCACCCGGGCAGAGGTGTTTTTCAATTTCCAGTGGCGGCCCACCGGTTTTTACCGTCACGGCAACCACATCACTCCAGGCACAGCCGGTCACTGTATCCAGGGCATGCAACACATACCGCTGATTGCGAAGTGGGACAAGCACCGGGTGCGCATTGGTGGTATTGGAAAAGCCCCAAGAGAAACTACTTCCCGGAGCCACCGGCGGATTTCCGCCCAAGGTCACCGAATCGCCCCGGCAAATCACCGTATCGCGGCCGGCATTGACCAAAGGCGCAGGCAACACGGTAATGGCCACTTGATCTTGATGGCTACATCCGTTGGCGTCCCACACCTGAACACCATAGTTCCCGGAGCTTCGAGGAAGAAACTTACCTACTGCTGTTGCTCCCCCTTGAGGAAACCACCGGTAGCGGTAGGGCGCCATGCCTCCCGTTGCAGTTGGAAAACCTTCGAGCAACAAACTGTCACCATAGCAAATCGTATCCTGCTGACCGGCCGAGGCGGCAGGTTGGTCCCACAATTGAACCGAGTAGCTGCCGTTGGCACTGCCGCAACGGTTGCTGGCTTGAAGCAACTCCAAACTCACTGTTCCGGTAGAAGGCGGCTCCCATTTCACACCAACTTGATCGCCACCGCCCGGCACCACCAATTGCCCAACACTGCCATTTCCCAACGCCCACTGATAATTGGTGTAGGGTTGGGCAGCCGTATTGAACCACAAAGTATCGCCCAAACAACCTCTCGCCGGCCCACTGATCGTGCCCAATGGCGCTTCCAAAACCGCTATATCCAACGGATTCGAGCGTTGTCCCAAACAGCCAAAATGACTCTCTTGCACCTGAAACCCGTAATTACCACTGGCGCCATTGAACTCGACCGTCAATGGATGTTGGGGTTCGTTGGGTGGAAACGGCTGACCGTTCAAATACCACTGATAATCCGCACCGACCTGCGCGTTGACCACCGAAAAAATCACTTGATCTCCCGCACCAAAACAAGCAGCCGAATCGGTTGACAAGATAGAAGGGCTGCCACTTGCCGGTGCCCCCAACTGCACCGTGATCATGGAACTGAAGCGATGCTCGGGCAACACCGGAGCACTGGCCTGCACACGTGCGTAATAACGCCCGGGACTCAAACCAAGATTGGACAGCGCCACCAAATCGGGAATACTCCAATTGATCGTTCCGCTACCGACTCCTGAAAGACTGGCAAAATTACTGGCCAACACCTGCCCCGAAACGGGATCCAAAATTTCCAGGTCAAAGCTATTGGTGCTTCCGTAAGCAGCCGGGTTGCTCACCGTTACCGGAAAGTCCAGCGAAACCGCTGCATTGCCCGAAAAACAGCCCTGCAAACTTTGTCCTGCATTGATCGACACCGGCACTTGTTGCAAACAGAAAGGCCCCCAGGGCCGACTAAGGGTTTGTGGTGCGGTGCTCCGAAGGCGCAAATAATAATTACATCCCGCCGAAATTGGTGGTAAAAAGCAGTGCACCTGTCCTGGCAGGCTGCCGGCAATGGGATCAAAAGTGGCTTCAGCATCCAATTGGCCAATCAACGTTGGATTGGCGAAACTGCCGTTGGCATTGGACAGCTCTACCTCATAGCGATTGCCGTTCGAAAAAGTTCCCGTCGACCAAAGTGGGACATCGAGGCCACTTGCCACCGGGAATGCAGTGTTGGGGCTTCCACCCAATGTAACCATTGTTGGAGTAGCCACCGAAACCGTAGTGGGACAAGCCGAAATGGCAAAACAAGCCGAGACTTGGCCGGTGACGACCGGTCCGGGCCCTTGTCGGTCCAGGCGCAAGCGGTAGCAATTGGCTGCTGCCAATGTAGTGGGCAAGGGCACCTGGAGATAACCTTGGTGGGCATCCAGATCAAATGGCCAGGAAGCCACCGAGGTATTTCCATTGAGCAGGTGCAATTCATAATTCCCGGCACAGGCATTTCCAGTTTGTTGATAGGACAACAACAAATTTTCGCCAGCACATACGGCCCCTTGCACCGGTGGTATTTGTAAGGTGATGGGATGGATGGCCGGGTTGTAATTTCCGACAACTTGAATGTCGTCGATTCCGAAAGAAGGGAGGGCGGGTGGGGCCGCGCTGCTGTTGGTCCATCGGAGACCCAACCGCAACGCATCCGCATGATCAAAGTCGGGATGGCTGATGCTTACCGTATCCCACTGCCCGGAGGGATTAAGGTTCGAAGGTCCTACAGGTGACCAGGCTCCCTGGTTGATTTGGTACCACACTTGTGCCTGTGCATTCGATGCCCCTCCATTCAAGCAATGAAAACGCAGGCGCACGCCGGTCATGCTTCGGGTGCAAATGGGATCGCTCAACGATACAAAAGCATCAGAAGCCAGTGCGGGATGAAAATTGGTATTGGCTACGCCGGGCAAACCGCCAAGGTTGTGGATGTGAAGGTAGTGACCATTGGGCGTAGAAATGGGCCCGCCAATACTGGAAGACTGCAGCGGGGTGGCGGGGTAAAACACATCCCCGGAATAGGCATTGTTGATGGTCCACTGGTTGTTGCCGGTGGTGGCTACGGGCCCGCCACTGTTCAAGGTCCAGGCGCTGTTGCCTCCTTCAAAGTCTTCTTGAAACAACACCTGATTGGACTGCCCGAAAAGGGACACCTGAAAGAAGAGGAGACACAGGAAGCCAAGAAACATAGACCTCCCATTGCCCAAGCCATAAGCTTGCGCTTTTTCTCGGTTATCAACACCCGTGAATATCCCGAAAACCCAACCGCGAGTGGAGCCAAAATGCCTCAATGTCACGCGTTTGGGGCAAAATACCAGAGATTTAGAGGGGAAACGCGCGGCTCTCGCCGAACTTTTAAACAAGCGAATATTGATATCCAAGCCTACTGCTGTTGAAAACTACCACGCTTCCTGTCCGAAACAGGCAAGGCATGGCACAAGCATCAACAAATGAAAATCAAAAGGAAAACAGGGCGGTTTACCTACTAAGCATAGTGCAAATTCGGTGACAACCAGCGCTCGGCCGCTTCCAACGCAATGCCTTTGCGTTCCGCATATTCGGCCACCTGATCGCGCTCAATCTTGCCCAAACCAAAATATTTCGACTCAGGATGTGAAAAGTAGAGCCCGGAAACCGAGGCAGTGGGCAACATGGCCATGCTCTCTGTCAGGCTGATGCCAGTTGCCGCTTCCGCATTCAATACCTTCCAGAGGGTTTCCTTCTCGGTATGATCAGGACAAGCCGGATACCCGGGAGCAGGGCGAATGCCTTGGTACGATTCTTTGATCAATTGCTCGTTGCTCCAGTTCTCGGAATTGGCGTAGCCCCACAATTTTTTGCGCACCCGTTCGTGCATCATTTCGGTGTAGGCTTCTGCGAGGCGATCGGCCAGCGCTTTCAGTAAAATGCTGTTATAATCGTCATGATCGGCTTCGAACTCAGCGATTTTTTCATCGATGTTCAATCCGGCGGTCACCGCAAAGCCACCAAGGTAATCGGCAATGCCGCTATCTTTTGCCGCAATGAAATCGGCCAGGGCTAAGTTGGAAGACTTCGCTGGCTTTTGCATTTGCTGCCGCAGGGTATGAAAACGCGCGCGCACTTCCTGGCGCGAGTCGTCGGTGTAAATTTCAATGTCGTCCCCTACCCGATTGGCGGGCCAAAACCCAACTACTGCCCGGCAAGACAGCCAATTTTCTGCAATGATCTGATCGAGCATTTGGTTGGCATCTTCGTAAAGCTTGGTCGCTGACTCCCCTACCACCTTGTCCGTCAATATCCGGGGGAACCTTCCGGCCAATTCCCAAGCCTGGAAAAATGGGGTCCAATCAATGTATTGCCGTACATCTTCCAGCGAATGATCGGTAAAACTGCGTTCGCCCAAGAAAGAAGGTTGCACTGGAGAAGTTTCCCAGGAGAGTTGTGGCGCGTTAGCACGTGCCGCCTCAATGCCTACCAGGCGTTTGGCTTGCTTGTGTTTTTGATGGTTTTCGCGCATGCGGGCGTAGTCCTCCCGCACTTCTTGCACGTATTGTCCTTTCGTTTCTCCCAACAACTGGCTTACTACCGTTACCGAACGCGAGGCATCCAAAACATGAATGGCGTGTCCGCTGGGATAATGCTCTTCAATTTTTACGGCCGTGTGTACCTTGGAAGTGGTCGCACCACCAATTAGCAACGGAAGCTTAAAATGTTGCCGCTCCATTTCTTTGGCTACATATACCATCTCGTCCAGCGAGGGCGTGATCAAACCACTGAGTCCAATTACGTCCACCTGATGTTCTCTGGCTGCCTTGAGAATGTCTTCGGCCGGTACCATGACCCCAAGGTCGACTACTTCGTAATTGTTGCAGCCCAACACCACGCCAACAATGTTTTTTCCAATGTCGTGCACATCGCCTTTTACGGTGGCCATCAGCACCTTGCCCGCTGACTGCTGACCGCCTTCGGCTTTTTCAGCTTCGAGATAGGGAGTGAGGTAAGCCACGGCTTTTTTCATTACCCGGGCACTTTTTACCACTTGTGGCAAAAACATCTTGCCGCTTCCAAACAGGTCGCCTACCACGTTCATACCGTCCATCAACGGGCCTTCAATCACGTGCAGTGGTTTGTCAAATTGTTGCCGGGCCTCTTCGGTATCTACTTCTATGTATTCGGTAATGCCTTTGACCAAGGCATGTCCCAGCCGCTCAGCCACCGTTCCGTTGCGCCATTTCTCGTCTTTCTCGCGGGTTTTGCTGCCGCTTTTCACCGTTTCGGCAAAATCGAGCAGGCGCTCGGTAGCATCATCCCTCCGATCGAGCAGCACATCTTCTACCCGGTCCAGCAGGTCGGCTGGAATATCGTCGTATACCTCCAACATAGAGGGGTTCACAATGCCCATGTCCATCCCGGCTTTGATGCCGTGGTAAAGAAAAGCCGAGTGCATGGCTTCCCTTACGGCATTGTTGCCCCGAAAACTGAAAGAAACATTGCTCACACCACCACTCACCTTGGCGCCCGGCAGGTTGTTTTTGATCCAGTTGGTCGCTTCAAAAAAGTCTACGGCATTTTTTCGGTGCTCTTCTATACCGGTAGCCACCGGAAAAATGTTAGGATCAAAGATGATGTCGCCCGGATTAAACCGCACTTTCTCCACCAGAGTGCGGTAAGAGCGTTCGCAAATCTCAATCCGCCGTTGATAGGTATCGGCTTGCCCTTGCTCGTCAAATGCCATGACGATCACAGCTGCCCCGTAGCGTTTCACCAACTTGGCCTGACGCAAAAATTCTTCTTCTCCTGCCTTGAGGCTGATGGAGTTGACAATGGCCTTTCCCTGAACACACTTCAATCCGGCCTCGATGATTTCCCATTTCGAAGAATCGATCATAATGGGAATACGCGCAATGTCGGGCTCAGCGGCAATCAGGTTGAGAAAACGAACCATGGCTTCTTTGCCATCCAGCATGCCCTCGTCCATGTTGACGTCCAACACCTGCGCTCCTCCTTCGACCTGATCGAGGGCTACCGCTAATGCTTCTTCGTAGGCATCTTCTTTGATGAGGCGCAAAAACTTGCGCGAACCGGTTACATTGGTCCGTTCTCCAACGTTCACAAAATTCGACTCCGGGGTGACCACCAGCGGCTCCAATCCACTCAAGCGCATCAAGCGTTGTCTTTGCTCTTTCATCGATTACTCAATCAAACTGTAGCGGAGGAAGAAATGTTACGTGGGGAGTAATTGGATGCCAATTCAGCAATCTCGGTGATGTGTTCCGGAGTTGTTCCACAACAACCACCAATGATATTGATAAGCCCCAAATCCAGAAATTCCTTGATTTGCGAGGCCATTAACTCTGGCGTTTCATCGTATTCCCCAAACTCGTTGGGCAAGCCCGCATTGGGATGGGCCGAAACCAAAAAATCTGACTTATCGGATAACACTTGAAGGTAGGGCCGCAATTGACTGGCCCCTAAAGCACAGTTCAACCCAATACTCAGCAAGGGAGCATGCGACACAGAAATGAGAAAGGCCTCAGCGGTTTGGCCGCTCAGCGTGCGTCCGCTGGCATCGGTGATGGTGCCACTTACCATGATGGGCCACTCTTTTTCGTAATCTTCAAACAGCTGTGTGATGGCAAAGAGCGCAGCTTTGGCATTGAGGGTATCGAACACCGTTTCCACCAACAAGATGTCGGCCCCGCCATCGATCAAACCCTTGGACTGCTCGTAGTAGGCTTCTACCAATTCATCAAACGTGACGGCACGAAACCCGGGATCGTTTACATCCGGTGAAATGGAAGCGGTCCGGTTGGTGGGTCCAATGGCACCGGCAACAAAGCGTGGTTTATTCGGCTCTTTGGCAGTAAACTCATCGGCTACCTCACGCGCCAGACGCGCTCCTTCCTTGTTGAGCTCATATACAACCGACTCCAGGCCATAATCGGCCTGGGCAATGGTAGTTCCACTAAAGGTATTGGTTTCCACAATATCGGCCCCAGCAGCAAAATAAGCACGGTGAATGTCTTTTACAATGTCTGGACGGGTAAGGATCAACAAATCGTTGTTGCCCTTCAATGGCATAGCGTGATCTTTAAAACGATCGCCCCGAAAGTCTTCTTCCTCCAGCTTGTGTCGCTGGATCATGGTGCCCATCGCTCCGTCTAAAACGAGGATGCGTTGGTCTAATATCGCACGAATATCCGTCATGACTATCTCTCTACAAACAAAAAAATCCCTCCTGAGGTCAGAAGAGATTGCAGTAGATGTTGCTTATGGAGATCCTTCTTCACTCATCGGTCCGCTTTAGCGGTAGGTATTGGCACCTTCTAAAAATAGTGGTTGCCAAGGTTTCAACGGGCCTAATCCCTCCACCTTTCTGGATAAGTAATTGATTATTAAGAACGTTTAGTAAAAGTAAGGAAGAATCCTGGGAAACAAAACCAGGCTACAGACCTCAACTTTTAGGCTTGCGAAACAAATAGATCGCAGAGCCTATCAACAGCATGTAAGGAATGCCCATCAGGTATAAGATACCGTTGTTCAATCCTTCAGCAAGACTGTTGTACTGTGATTCGGCTACTGCACGACACATGGAACACTGCGCGGTAGCATCAGCTGCTATCAAACATCCCACGATCAGCAAAAACACTAGTTTTCCTAAGCCTTTCATTTTACAAAAATACGGATTGCACGCGAAATTACAGGTACGTTCCACTCCTTTCAAGATAGAATCAGTGCACGTAGTAGTCTTTGATCATGAGGTAAACGATGACACCCGTGATCGTAACGTATAGCCAGATAGGATAGGTGATGCGGGCCAGTTTGCGGTGTTTATCAAACCGTTTGGACAAGGCTCGCACGTAAGTGAACAACACCAGTGGAATGATGCCTACCGAAAGCACAATGTGTGAGATGAGCAAAGTGAAATAAATCGGCCGGATGATGCCCGTTCCTCCAAATTTGGTCGATTCGCTGGTCATGTGGTACGAAACGTACATGAGCAGGAAGGCAACGGACAACCCGATCGCCGTTTTCATGAGCTTTTCGTGCAGTTTGCGCCTCCCACTTTTGATCGCCCAAAGGGCAAAGATCAGAACGATGGCAGTGAGTCCGTTGGTAGAAGCGTATACAGGTGGTAAAAAGGTGAGGTCTACCCCATCAATTTTTACCCCAAACAGCACCGCGACCGCAACGGGGATAACAATAGAAACAGCAACGATTAATTTTCGGTAGCGAAGCTCAGCGTTCGCATCGGCTTGCAATTCAGACATCTCAAATCTTCTTTTTCCTATTTTTCTTAGATAAGTAAGCATCGAATTCGAGGGCTCTGATATCTTCGGTTAAACGCACCACAGCAGAGGCGTCAGTCCCGTCATACATTCCACGAATGCGACCTTCCGTATCTGTAAGCACCAAACGATTGCTGTGAAAGAATTGTTCTGCACCACCGTCACCTTTTTCAGCTTGAATAAGGAAACCTTGGGCCGCAAGCTTGAAGATTTCTTGCTGATCACCGGTAAGAAACTGCCACTGTGGATGCTTGGCTTTCAACCTAATGGCATATCGAGCCAACACCTCAGGGGTATCATTAGCAGGATCGATGGTAAAAGAATAGAAGGCGACTTTGTCTTGTCGCTCCACAAAACGGTGTTGCACCTGTGCCATGCTTTCACTCATTGCCGGACATATCGTTTGGCAATTGGTGAATATGAAGTTGCTCACACAAATCCTGCCCTCCATCGTCGACCGGTCGACCGGTTGATTGTCCTGATTGACAAAGGCAAACTCAGGGATGCTGTGGTAAATGGTATCTACCAGTGTATCTCCTTCAGCCGTGGTTTCATAGGTGGGCACGCGCTTACCATATACTGGCAATACAGCAAACTTTTCCTTGCCTGTGGCCAGGATGACATAAATCAAGGAAGGGATTACAAGGATTGTAAGCAGTATAAAGACCTTTCGGTTGTTGCTGCTATTGGCCAATTCCAGTTTCGTTTACTCCATCTGCAATCGCGAGGGCTTCGGTAAGGCAAATGAATGATAAATAGAGGATAAACATAGCGTAGGGAGCAAGGATGAGCCAACGCAATGCTTTGCGCTCGTCTCCAAGGTGCATGAATACCATCACAATATAACCGGCTTTCACCAGGGTCATTACAATAAAGGACCACTTTACCAATTCCCATTTCACACCAACCCAACCGCTGGCGATTATACCCAGGCCTACCTCAACGGCAGTTACTATGGTAAGCAGCGCGGTAACGAAGATGATCTTTTTGCGAATCTTACGGCCTTCGTCCTCACTGTGGTGAGCGTCTAAGGAATATTCTATGATGTCGTCTCTTTCCATGATGTCGATTCTTTTACGGGATGAGTTAGATAAGATAGAAGAAGGTAAACACAAATACCCATACCAAATCCACAAAGTGCCAATAGAGGCCAACCTTCTCCACCATTTCATAGTGACCGCGGTTATGGTAAGTGCCTTTCAATACACCCAATAAGATGATGAAATTGAGGATTACACCACTCAAAACGTGCGTACCGTGAAAACCGGTGATGAAGAAAAAGAAGTTAGCATATAAAGTATGACCGTATTCGTTCCGCGAAAGGCTTGCGCCTCGAACGTGTTCGTTCGTGTGCATCACTTCGGCAACAAGTTCTGCCTCTTTAATGGTGTCGGTTCTTTCGAGGACCAACGCCCAAGCGTATTTTTCTTGATTTGGAATTTCTAATGGATTTTCCCAATCTACCGCTTCTTCGTGTCCGTGGGCATCACCATGATCATGGCCATGGTCATTCCCATAGTGTCCACTTTCATTGTCGTGTTGGGCATGGCTTTCTGCGTGGTCATCACTATGGTCCGCATGGTCATCACCGTGGCCGGTGTGAGCATCACCATGTTCGGCATGAGCATCACCATGGCTGGCATGTTCATCACCGTGATTGGCATGGCTGTCACCATGGTTCGCGTGAGCATCACCGTGATGCTCACCATCGTGTGCATGTTCTTCACCTTCTGCCAATGCAGGGGCCGCAGCTTCATGACCTCCACCGTGACCATGATCATCGTTCATGTTGATCAAAGTAGCCATTCGGCCGTCGGCCATACGGTAAGCTCCATAATCAGAACCTTTAATGAAGGAACTCCACTCCCATACTTGAGACCCTAAGAATATAGCTCCGCCTACAACGGTCCATGCCATCCATCTGGTCACTGCTTTACGGTCCATCCGGTGACCCGCTTCCACAGCGAGAACCATGGTTACCGAACTTACAATGAGGATAAAAGTCATGAGCGCCACATACATCAGTGGCAAGAAAGCATGAGTGAAAGGAAAGTGCCAAAAAACATTTTCACTTACCGGCCACGCTATTTCACCAACCATCGCATCGGTTTCATAACGGTGCTTGGCAAAACCGAGGGACACCAACAGTCCTCCAAAAGTGAGGGCATCCGAGATGAGGAAAAACCACATCATCATTTTACCATAGCTTACGCTAAAGGGTGAACGGCCGCCTTCCCAGAGGACTTTAGTAGGAATAGATTTTGATGCTTCTCCAGACATGTAGATTCCAGTTGCTTGGATCGAAATATATCGAACCAAAAATAAAAATTAATGGGATACAACCCGACAACCGCCCTATTGTGCCGGTCGTGTACCCTTGATTCTCCTATACAATGTCGAAACCGTGCATGAAGCCAAAGAAACCGGCAAGATAGATCCATAGCAGACCCATAAAATGCCAGTACATCGCGCAAAGATTGACTCCAGTACGATTATCTGAATTGTATTTTCCTAAAAACGCTTTAATCGTAGTAATAATCAAGGCAATGAACCCACCTGCAAGGTGTGCCATGTGCAATACGGTAATGATGTAGAGGAAAGAACCCGAAGCATTGGATTTTCTACCTGCAGCATAAACGCCCATTTCATACAGTTGATCGTATCCCTGGAACTGAGACCAGGTGAACAATACTCCAAAAACCATCGTTCCCAACAGGCCGATGTAGAGTAGAATGTTGTTGCTTTTGCGCACTGCAAACTGCGCTAAGAACAGCGTCAAACTACTAAGGATAATGAATAAAGTGCTGTTGTAAATGAAGATTCCCGGCAGGGAAAATTCCATCCAGTCACTGGACGACTGCCGCACCACATAACCACTCGTAAAAGCAGCAAAAAGCATTACAATGGCTACCATTGCTACCCAAAGGAGGCTTTTGGCAACCCGAGCATTAAGCGCTTTTTTAGCCCTTAGCTCTTCGTCTTCTGAACCATCCAAGGCCCCCATCGCTAAATCAGTCATAATCCCAGCAACAATTTATCGGCCACCCAGGCCAGTTGAACAATGGGTAGATAGATGAAGGAGGCAAACATTAACTTGGTTGCGTCTTTTTCGTCGTTCGATTTGTAGAGTTGAATTGCTTTGGTAAGGAACCAAAGCCCCATCACGAGGGAAACCATGGCGGCAAAATAATCCATGAAGCCGAAAAAGGTGGGCAGCAAGCTCACCGGAATCAAAAAGAGGCTGTATACCAAAATTTGAAAGGCACTGCCTTTGTCTTTTCCTCCGCGAGAAGGCAACAAGCGAAAACCGCCTTTGGCATAGTCGTCATCCAATTTCCAGGCAATGGCCCAAAAATGAGGAAATTGCCAAATGAACTGAATGGCAAACAAGACTCCGGGAATCAAACCAAACTCACCGGTTACGGCTACATAACCCAACATGGGAGGAATGGCTCCGGGAAAAGCTCCTACAAAAACTGCAAAAGGCGTGACGCGCTTGAGCGGTGTATAAATAGCGGTATAAGAAACCAATGCCATCACTCCCAGCCAGCCACTAAAGGCATTGAGGCCAAAGAAGAGCATGCTTATCCCTACTGCACCGAGAATAATGGAAAGCAAAATACCTTCCATCACCGTCATCCGGTTGGCCGGTAGCGGCCGGTCAAGGGTTCGTTTCATTTTGGCATCCAGGTCGCGTTCTAAGATTTGATTAATTCCATTAGAAGCAGCAGTAACCAAAAATCCACCAACGATGAGGTAGAACATTTTGTCCCACTCAATAACGGTAGCTCCAAACCAATAGGTAATTACGGCAGAGAATACCACCAAAGTGGCCAGCCTTAACTTGGCAAACTGTGCATAGTCTTTCAACTTGGCAGCAGTGAGTGTAAAAAATCCGGTTTTCTGAACGCGCTCTGTAAACACTTGCGGGCAGGTGTTAATACATTGCAAAACTACTGAACTTTTGGAATTTGATAGATGTAAAAACCCGACTTTCGGCACCTCAAAGGCCACTAAAAATCAAAAATCGGTATAACGGTTCCAAAGTGCCGTTCGAATGCCCAACGAAACGATATAATGGTTGGTTCGGGAGGTACCTAAAAGCTGGTTGCGCCAGGTAAAATCGGCTTCCAGTCTCAGGTTGGTGGGCGCATAAATCAAATAGCCCCAACGGAGCCCAAGGGTGAGTACATCGTAGGCCGTGCCTTGTCCCGTTTCGTGACCATACTCCCGGTTACGCGTGATGTTGCTCAAATACAGGTCATCGCCCTGATTGATGGTATCGCTCAAGCCACCCTGAGCCAACTGAAAACGAGCTTCAACCGTTACCTCTTCTTTTTGGTAGGTGAGGAAGGACAACACTTCGTTAAAATTCGCACCCATTGGATGGGCCAATGGCTGGTTGTAATGGGCATAATTTTGTTCAATACTACCGTGTGTGTAGGTAAACGGACGAACGGTATTGAATTCACCTTGCCAAACGAGGCCTTCTACACCCAAGGCATCAAAATATTTCATTCCAAGTTGTGCACCCTGCTTGTTGCCCCACCAACCGGTACGCGCCCGAAACTCGGCCAGCAGAAACTCATCTAAAATCACCTGACCGTAGAATTGAATTTGCGGACTAACCCTTGCCTTGAGGTTGAGGCCAATGAGGGAATTATCGGCCGAGCCGGTGGAAAATTCTACTGGCCGAAAGAATATCACCGGATTCAGATAATTGATGTCGAAACCCCGATCGACCAAGGTATCCGAACCCTGCCACATCACCGTTTCGAACAAACCGATCGTTAGCCAGTTGGTGGCTTTGTAGCTCAGGTAGTGTAGGGTGCCATATTTGTCGACAAAGCGACTGGGATCGCCTCCGCTAAAGCGTACGTCCTGCAAATTGGTGAACAGGTTGACGTACCGAATCTTCCAGAAATTGGTAGAAATACGGCCATAACCGTAATTGTGTGCAACATCCGATAGCAACAACGACCGGTAGCCATCGCCCCAAAAGTGGCGCCCATAGCCCAATTGAAAATCAAACGTGGAATTGGGCTGGTAAGCCACATAACCCGAGTTGTTCTTAAAATGAACCCCGTTTTCCGTCCCGTAAGCGTAGCCACCGCCCGACACACTGCTCCGCACGGCATTTTGATTTTGCACAAAATCGGGGAAAGTAGCCTGAAAGCTTTGTACGTTGAGGTTTAGAAACAGCTTTTTGCGATAACTCCCTTGAAACCCTGCGCCCAGGGAGCTTTCATTCAAGACCTCAGAGCGCGGCTCGGCCTGATACCCTCCTGCCAGTGAAAACAAGGGATACAAACGCCATTGAAAATCAGTTGTCGGTTCGCCACTTTCTGGGTTGTTGTTGGCAAAGCGGTTTCTAAAGAGGAAACTCTTTTGGAAATGAGGAATGCTGTAATCCTCCATCACCTGCTGTACCTGATCTGCCCGATATGGACGAATGGCGGTGTGCAACTCCGGTGAAGGATTTTTTTGCACGCTACGCTCTACCGCAAAGTTGAGGTCGCGGTGCAACAAAAGGTATCCCTCTTGCGCTAAAACGGGACCACCCAACATCAAGAGACTGGTCCACACCACCACAAACCGGCTCCAGGGTTTCATCGCAGGGCGCGCTTTTTGGCTTTTCGTTTTAAAAAGAAGATCGGAATCTGAGTAGCGACCACGGCAATTACCAAAATGAGTCCAAATGCCAAGGTAGGATCATCTGGTACCAAAAACGCGGCACAGAATATCATGAAAAGGTTGTAGGCATAGATGCACATCACCGTTTGCTTGTGGTTGAACCCACCGGCATCGAGCAAAATGTGGTGCATGTGGTTGCGGTCGGCCGAAAATGGCGATACCCCGCGAGCGGCCCGGTAGATGAATATGCGCAAGGTGTCCATCAAGGGATAACTCAACACAGCCATGGCAAATACCGGCGTGCTGATGTTACTAAAGTTGCCCGGTAAATTCTGGTGGTCGAACTCGATGAGCTTGATGCAAAGCACCGAAACGATCAAACCGATGGTGAGGGAACCCGAGTCACCCATGAAAATCTTGGCTGGATTGAAGTTAAAGACCAAAAAGCCTATCAGGGAGCCGGCCAGCGCAAAAGCTAAAATGCTGTGTTGAATGCCCCCGGCGTAGAAAAACCAAATGCCGCAAGCCAGGCAAACAATGCTACCTACTCCTGCTGCCAAACCATCTACTCCGTCAATCAGGTTAAACGCATTCACAATCACCGTGTAAGTAAAAACCGAAAGGAAAATACTCGCCCACTCGTTCAGGCCTTCCAAGCCCAGCAAGCCGTGCATGCTGGTGATTTTAATGTCGCCCATGATCACCAGGATGAAAGCCACAATGAGGTGCCCCACCAGTTTTTTGAGCGGTGCCGTACCGATGATGTCATCTTTTACGCCCACAAAAAACAAGATGATCATAGACGCCCCAATGTATTTGAAATCGCGGAAAGCCGCTTCCAGCTTCAGAATGTCCAGTTTCGTATCCAGGGGATACCACATGAGGTAGGAAAAAAGAGTAGCTGCAAAAATCATGATGCCCCCAATGGTGGGCACCCGCCGTTTGTGCAACTTGCGTTCCTCGCCAGGTTCGTCTACCAAACGTTTGAGGTAAGAAACCTTGATCAAGGCTGGCGTGGCCAGGATCACAATCACCAGGCTGGTGAGAAAGGTCAATGCAATGGTTCCTTGCATGTTCAGTTCAAATCTAACTTAAAAATCGTAATAGATATTCCGTAGAGCGGTGCTCCAGGTGAGGTAAACCATTCGGGTACTTTGATCACTGGTACCACTCCCCGACTCCAGGTCGCGGTTCACCATCCCTAAAGCCAAATGCATGTTGGTGGCCGGGTTCACCAAATAGCCTATTTCCACTGAAGTGTATCGAATCGTTCGCGTGGTGGCCGGCAGGATCGTAAAATCAGCCACCACCGGATTTTGTCCCACTTGGACGCCATCTGCATCAAATTCTTGCCGCACATTGGTGTATTGTACCCGGGTAAACATCCGCTTGTAACGGTAATTGGCTTTTACCAAAACTTCTCTAAAACCGCCCCCTTGTGGGTGCGCCAAAGGTTGGTTGTAGTGATCAAAACGCTGAAGGGGCAACGCATTGTCGTAGGCCTGGCCGGCTACTGAATTCCATTCAGCTTGTAAAAACAATCCTTCTACGCCTACCGGCTCCAACAGTCGAAGTCCTCCTTGATAGCCGGTTTCCGAACTTTCATCCATCATCCACTGGCCATACACCTGCAGCCAATTGAGCGGCAACACTTTCAAGTTCAGGCCAATGATTGCGTTGACTTGCGGGTCGTCCAGGCCGTGCACCAGCGTATTGGCGCCAATGACCGGATTCACAAAGTTGGCATCGAAATCTGTAGTACCAGTGCTGTCCCACCGTTGCCACATCACTCCTTCAAACAAACCGATGGCCAATCGACGGTGCGGCATCCAATTCAGGTAATGAAAACTTCCCGCTTTGCGCTGAAAAGAAGCTTCGGGCGTAGAGCTGCGTGGCACCCGATTCACACTTTGCAACCACGCCCAAATACTGGTGTATTGAAATTTACCTTTACCAAACGTGATGCCCGAACGGAAAAAGGGATAGTTGAATGCATTATCCGACAACAGCAACGACCGGTAACCGTCTCCAATAAAGTTTTTGCCATGCCCAAACCGAAAGTTGAAATGGGTGTTGGGCGTGTAGGAGATCAAACCCGACGACATACTGTAGTCAAAACCGGTTTCCTGAAATACTTTGTGTCTTCCCGACCCGGGAATGACACCAGTACGGTTGGCAAACTCGCGTTGGTAGGTCGGCAAAAAACTTTGGTTTTCGTAGAAAGAGGATTCAAAGGTCACTTGCTGTCCGATACTGCCCCTCACCAAAAAGCCGCGGGTATTTTTTCGTAAAAAAACGTCTGAAGTGTCCTCACTATCGTTGCCGCCTTCGAAGCGAAAGAGCGGATCGATGGTAAAATGAAAAGGCATCTCCGCATCCGGACGTTGGATATCTACCAGGTGTTCGTGCCACAGCTTTCGTCGAAACCAGGAATAACTTCCGTACTCGGAGCCCGCATAAAACTCCTTGGATTTCACCCGGGGTGCAGCCTTCCATTCCAGCATCGGTCGGGCCGAAGTATGCACGGTAGAGTCTGAACGAACGATTTCTGCCTCAGACTCCTGATTGCCCCAATGGTTGAGGAATTGTAGATTTTGCTGAGCGTTCGTACCCAACGAAGCCAGCAGCAACACGCCAAAAAAGCAATGACGGATCAATTGCATCCGCACAAGGTAAAGAAAACCTAAAAGTCCATGTGCTGCACATGGTTGCGGTACACCGTATCAATTCCCTCGTAGAGTGGAATTTTATGGCGCCAACCCATGGCATGAATTCGACTCACGTCCATCAGCTTGCGGGGCGCTCCGTCGGCACGAGTAGTGTTGAAAATCAGTCGCCCTTCGTAGCCTACGATCTTTTTGATCATTTCGGCGAGTTCTTTGATCGACACCTCAGTGCCCGTACCCACATTTACAAAAGGCTTGTCGTTGTAGCGCTCCATCAAAAATACGCTGGCCGAGGCCATGTCGTCTACGTGCATGAATTCCCGCATCGGCTTTCCGGTACCCCAAATTTCTACGTTGGGTGCCTTTTCCATCTTGGCCGTGTGAAACTTACGCAGCAAGGCGGGCAACACGTGCGAGTTGTTCAGGTCGTAATTGTCGTTCGGGCCATAGAGGTTGGTGGGCATGGCAGAAATAAACGCCATGTCGTACTGATCGCGGTAGCTTTCGCACATTTTGATGCCCGCAATCTTGGCAATGGCGTAGGGCTCGTTGGTCGGTTCCAGCTTGCCAGTAAGCAAGTGCTCCTCTTTCAACGGTTGGGGCGCAAACTTGGGATAAATGCAAGAAGAACCCAAAAAAAGCAACTTCTTGGCACCATGAGCATACGACTGGTGAATGAGGTTGTTTTGAATGCTCAGGTTGTCGTAAATGAATTCGGCCCGATACACGTTGTTGGCGTAAATACCTCCCACTTTGGCGGCCGCCAGAAAAACGTATTCCGGCTTTTCAGCTTGAAAGAATTCAATCACCTTGGCCTGATCGCGCAGGTCCAATTCTGAGGAAGTACGGGTGATGATGGTGGTATAGCCTTTTTGTTCCAATAAGCGAACAATGGCTGAGCCAACCATACCCCGATGGCCGGCAACGTAGATTCGTGCGTTCTTCTCCATGTCTTATTCGTGGAAGTTCAAGACTCCGTGTCCACCTTCTTTCAGGTACACATCTTTCTTAAACAGTTCGTAGTCGGCCTTCACCATTTCTTTCACCAAATCCTGGAAAGTGTAGGAAGGCACCCAGCCCAACTCTTTGCGGGCTTTCGAAGCGTCTCCGATGAGCAAATCCACCTCTGTAGGACGAAAATAGCGGGAATCGATCTCAATCACCACATTGCCGTTGGCCTTATCAATGGCTTTTTCTTCCACTCCTTCACCGTTAAACTCCAGCTCCACGCCCAATTCTTTAAAAGCCAGGGAACAGAAATCGCGCACCGATTGGGTTTCGCCCGTGGCCAATACAAAGTCGTCGGCTTTCTCCTGTTGGAGCATCAACCACATACCTTGCACGTAATCTTTGGCGTGCCCCCAGTCGCGTTTGGCGTCCAGGTTGCCCAAATACATTTTCTTTTGCAGTCCCAGTTTGTAGCGGGCGGCAGCGCGGGTTATTTTACGGGTGACGAAAGTTTCTCCCCGCAAAGGGCTCTCGTGGTTGAACAAAATGCCGTTGCAGGCATACATGTTGTAAGCTTCACGGTAGTTTTTGGTGATCCAAAAGCCATATAGTTTCGCTGCGGCATAAGGGCTCCGAGGATAAAAAGGCGTGGTTTCGCTTTGCGGCACCTCTTGCACTTTTCCATAGAGCTCCGAAGTAGAAGCCTGGTAGAAACGGGTTTTGTTTTCCAATTTCAGGATGCGAATGGCTTCCAAAATCCGAAGGGTACCGAGGGCATCCGAATTGGCGGTGTATTCTGGCGTTTCGAACGATACCTTCACGTGCGATTGAGCCGCGAGGTTGTAAATTTCGTCCGGTTGCGTTTCCTGGATGATCCGAATCAGGTTGGTCGAATCCGTTAGATCGCCATAGTGCAGAAAGAAATTCAGGTTTTCTTCGTGCGGATCGGCGTACAGGTGATCCACCCGTTGGGTGTTGAACAACGAGCTACGGCGTTTGATGCCGTGCACCTCATATCCCTTTTCCAACAGATATTCCGCCAAATAGGCGCCATCCTGGCCCGTAATACCAGTAATCAAAGCAACTTTACTCATCAGGGAAAAAATTTTGGCAAAAGTACAAAGAATTTAATCGAAGGGCACCGAACCGGCAATAAACCAGGGGTTACCCAAATTGGGCTTGTTGTAAGTCAATGCCTCACGGGTTTCAAAGTGGACCAAGGGTTTCCCCACGGCTTCTAACAGGGCCTGCCCGGCGGCCGTGTCCCACTCCATGGTGGGTCCCAAACGCGGAAAAATGTCTGCACTGCCTTCGGCTACCAAGCACAGTTTCACTGCACTCCCCAGGTACCATATTTCAGCTTCCGGGTAGTGTTCTCGCACTTGCGCCAAGAAGCGATCGGCATCGCCACTGCGATGCGATTGGCTGGTGGCTACTACGTAATGCTCTTTTTCAACCGATAAGGGTAAACGTTTCGCCCGCTGCTGAAGCTCGGCAAATGTTTGGGGCACTGCTGCACCGTGCTGGATGTCACTTACTTTATAAGCTCCCTTACCGGGAATGTTGTAGTACAGGTCGTGTTTGGCCGGTACATAAATGATGCCCATCAGCGGAGCCTCACGGTGCATCAGTGCAATGTTGACCGTAAAGTTCTCAAGGCCACGCACAAACTCTTTGGTGCCGTCCAACGGATCGACCAACCAATAATAGTCCCAGCCTTTGCGCTCTTCGTAAGGAATATCGATGCCCTCTTCGCTAAGTACCGGAAAGTTAAGTGGGACAAGCGCAGCAGAAATCAGATCGTGCGCCCTGCGGTCGGCAATGGTCACCGGACTGGAATCGGCCTTGTGCTCTACCTCAAAATCGGACCGAAATACTTCCATGATGGCCGCTCCGGCTTCTAAAGAAACCTTGAGTGCTGGCCACAAAAGGACCTCCCAATCTGGCGTTCCAGGGTTGTTGTTCATAATTGGTTGTGTCGTTAATGGTTCCGGGCAATCGTTCTACCCGGGTGCAAAAAGCAGGGCAATCAGTATCCGCTGGCGCTTCCTCCTACTTTTTCTATCGGATGCCAGGTCGTTTTCACTTCCTGGGTATTTAAAATCAAATAGGGATCGTGAGCTTCAGCTTCCAACCAATTGCGGTCGCCGAGCAAGCTTACCCGTTTCACGTTTTCGGCAGCGCCACGTTGCAGTGCTTCGATCTGATCGGCACCCTGGCGGCCATATATCACCGCATTGATGTCCATGTGGCCCGCAAAATGTGGGAGCAATTCGGAATCAAAACCGGTCAGCACGTTGACTACTCCACCCGGCACATCGGAGGTTTGCAACACTTCGGCCAGGGTAATGGAGCACAGCGGCTTCGATTGCGAAGCCAGCAAAACCACGACATTGCCACCCGCCAGCGCAGGAGCCAGCGTACTGATCAAGCCAACAAGGGAACTTTCTTCAGGGGCCACGATGGCCACCACACCCATAGGCTCGTAGATGGAAAAGTTGAAATGGTTGCTGGCCACCGGATTCACTGCACTAAACACCTGCTGGTATTTGTCGCACCATCCAGCGTAATACACGAGACGGTCTACCGATAGCTCTACTTCTTTTGTTGCGGCCTTGGCAGTACTGCCTTGCGCCACCAATTCAGCTACGAATTGATCCGTACGGCCTTCCAACACTTCGGCAATGCGGTAAAGAATCTGTCCGCGATTGAAGGCCGGACGGCTGCTCCAACCGGGAAAAGCGGCCCGGGCCGCTACCACGGCATTGCGCAAATCTTTGCGGCTACTGCGGCACAAATTGCCAAGGGAATTGCCTTTAGCGTCTTCTGGCTGGTAAAATCGCCCGGATTCGGTGCGCGGAAACTTACCGCCGATGTAAATCTTGTATGTCTTGAGAACGGGAATTCTGCTCATAACCTTCAGTTAATCGAATTGGAGGTAAGGGGCCAACCCTTGCAAACCGCCTTCGCGGCCAAAGCCACTTTCTTTGTAGCCTCCAAAAGGAGAAGTAGGGTCGAATTTATTGTAGGTGTTGGCCCACACCACACCTGCGCGCATTTGCTGTCCCAAATTGAAGATTTTGGAACCCTTGTCGGTCCAAATGCCCGCCGACAAGCCGTAAGGCGTGTTGTTGGCCTTGTCGATCACCTCACTTACTGTGCGGAAGGTTTGAATGCTCAATACCGGACCAAAAATTTCTTCCTGCGCAATGCGGTGCGATTGCGAAACGCCGGTGAACAACGTGGGACGGCACCAATAGCCCGCTTGGGGCAAAGCGCAAGGGCTTTCGTAAAACTCCGCGCCTTCCGATTTGCCCAGGGCAATATAATCACGAATGGTTTTGAGCTGACCAGCGGAGTTGATGGCTCCTACATCGGTGTTTTTGTCCAGTGGATCGCCTACAATCAAAGTTTTCAAGCGGTCTTTCAATTTCCTGACTACCGTATGGGCCACCGATTCTTGCACAAACAATCGGGAACCGGCACAACATACGTGCCCTTGGTTAAAGTAAATGCCATTGACAATACCTTCTACTGCCTGATCGAGGGGCGCGTCTTCAAAAATGATGTTGGCGGCTTTTCCACCGAGCTCCAGGGTCACCTTTTTGTTGGTTCCGGCCACGGCCCGTTGAATCATTTTTCCCACTTCGGTAGATCCGGTAAAAGCAATTTTGTCTACATCAGGATGGCTCACCAAAGCAGCACCGGTAGCACCGGCACCGGTTACGATGTTCACTACACCGGGCGGTAAGCCCGAATCGCGGATCAATTCGGCCAGTTTCAAAGCGGTGAGCGGAGTGGTCTCCGCCGGCTTTAATACTACGGTGTTGCCCGTAGCCAGGGCAGGTGCCAATTTCCAGGCGGCCATCAACAAGGGAAAATTCCAGGGGATGATCTGGCCTGCAACACCCACCGGGCGGGGCCGTCGGTTGGGAAAAGCATAGCTGAGCTTATCGGCCCAGCCGGCGTAGTAGAAAAAATGGTTGGCCGCCAGTGGAATATCCACATCGCGCGATTCGCGAATGGGCTTTCCTCCGTCCATCGATTCGATGACGGCAAATTCACGGGCCCGCTCCTGAATCAACCGTGCTATCCGGAAAATATATTTCCCACGCTCACTGGCAGGCATTTTCGACCAAACTTCGTCGTAGGCTTTGCGGGCGGCTTTCACCGCTTTGTCCACATCTTTTTTTCCGGCTTCGGCTACTTCGGCAATCACCTGTTCGGTAGCCGGATTCACCGTGGGAAAATATTTTTTGCTGGAAGGGGCTACAAACTTACCGTCGATAAAGAGGGAGTAGCGTTCCTGCAACTGTACATGGTCGGTGCTCTCGGGAGCGGGGGCATACGACCAGCCCTGGCTGAATTCGAGGGCAAGGCGTTCTTGTTCCTTGTTTTTGAGCATGCTTAGTCTTTTGAAAAGTAGTCGGATGATTGGTAGCGGCCGGTTTGTTGCTTCACCAGTTGCATCAATACATCGTTGGCCAGGCGGCTGGCGCCAAAGCGGAACCAATGGTTGTTCATCCAGGCGTTGCCCAAGGTTTCTTTCAGCATCACCAGGTAATGAAGGGCAGGCTTGGCGGCCGAAATTCCTCCAGCGGGTTTCATGCCGACCATTTTTCCGGTTTGGAAATAAAAATCGCGGATGGCTTCCAACATCACCAGGGTGACGGGCATGGTAGCCGCTGGTTTTATTTTTCCGGTGGAAGTTTTGATGAAATCTGCACCGGCATGCATCGCGATCTCACTGGCCCGTCGAACACTGTCTAAGGTACCCAACTCGCCAGTCTCTAAAATCACTTTAAGCCGGGCCTCGCCACAGGCGGCTTTTACTGCCGCAATTTCGTCGTATACGTAGTTGTATTCTCCCTGATGAAAGCGACCTCTGGAAATCACCATGTCTACTTCGTCGGCCCCTTCGGCTACCGCAAACCGGGTATCGTCCAGCTTCACCGGCATCGGAGCCTGCCCGCTGGGAAAAGCGGTGGCTACAGAAGCTACCCGGATACCACTATCGCCCAAGGCTTGTTTGGCTACCCGCACCAAAGACGGGTACACACAAACGGCCGCCACGGTAGGCAGGCCATCGTAGGCATCGTGTAGGTGGCGGGCTTTGTAGCACAATTGTCGCACCTTGTTTTCGGTGTCTTGCCCCTCCAGGGTAGTGAGGTCGATCATGCTCAAGGCCAATTTCAAACCGGCTACTTTCGCTTCTTTTTTGATGCTTCGGGTTCGAAAACGAGCGGCCCGCTCTTCTACGCCCACCTGATCTATGGTAGGCGTTAGTCGAAAATCGGGTATGGTGGTTGGTACACTGGAACTCATGGTTCGGAAATAAGGCGATAAAGATACAAATTCGGGCCGAGGCCTTTAAGGACTTGATAGGTAGCACATTTGGAAGGAGCCCTCATAAAAATGGCGTCTCCTCAACAAGCAGCTTTTCTTTTGGGTTAAACAGCTCGTCCTTTGACTGGCGATTGGGCAACACGCGCCTTATTGGTTTGACTCAAAGCGTTGCATGAAATTTTACCGTGCAACGTTTTCCGTTTCGGTTTGATTCAAAGCGTTGCATAAAATTTTACCATGCAACGTCTCTCTTTCGGTTTGACTCAAAGCGTTGCATGAAATTTTACCGTGCAACGTCTCCCTTTCGGTTTGATTCAAAGCGTTGCATGAAATTTTCCTGTGCACCGTTTTCCGTTTCGGTTGGATTCAGAGTGTTGCGTAAAGTTTTACCACGCAACGTCTCCCTTTTGATTCGATTCCAAGTGTTGCGTGAAATTTTACCACGCAACGTTTTTCGGTTTGGTTTGATTCGAAGTGTTGCGTGAAATTTTGCCGCGCAACTTCTCCCTTTAAGTTTCTTTCAAAGCGTTGCGTAAAATTTTGCCGTGCAACGTCCCCCTTTGGGTTCGACTCAAAGCATTGCGTGAAATTTTGCTGCGCAAACACTTTATGCCTGGCAATACCTTTGTTGCCCATTCGGTACGTAAGTAGGATGACTACCATCAGCGCTTTGGCCCTGCCTTTGAAGTGCACCAGCATCGGCATCAATTCTCCAGAGCGATTTGACTTGCACCAGTAGCAACGAAAAGAGGCCGAATCTGTTAAGAAACGGCCTCTGACTATATGCTTTTAGTGTAAATGTCTTACTGAAGCGTAAACTTGATGGGCAGGTTGTACTGCACACGCACGGGCTTACCCCGCTGCTTCCCTGGCGCCCAGGTAGGCATGGATTTTACTACCCGGATGGCTTCTTCGTCACAACCTCCACCGATACCACGGAGGAGTTTCACGTTGGCGATTTTACCGTTTTCCATCACTACGAAGGTGACAAACACCCGACCCTGTATGCCGGCCTCTTTGGCCATTTGAGGGTATTTGATGGATTTACCAAGGTATTTGAACAATTCGGCTTCTCCCCCAGGGAAAGAAGGCATGTCTTCTACAATGGTGAAAATTTCGGGTTCTTCTACTACTTCCTCTTGCACTTCCACGATCTCGATTTCCATGTCTTCTGTCGCTTCCATGTCTTCGATTTCCAGTTCCTCTTCAATCTCCTCGTCGTCTTCCACGATTTCGATGACTTGTTGCTGAACGGGTGGCGGAGGTGGCGGTGGAACTTCTTGCTGGGTAATGGGAATCATTTCTTCTTCCTCTACTTCCATTTCGAGTTTTCCCAGGTCCTTGACTTCGTTTTCAATTTGTGCTGCTTCCAACAAAATGAGTACAAAGGCCAGGGAAAAAGCAAAGCCGGTCCAGAACAACAGACCACGCTTTCTCTCCAAATCAACTTCCTGACTCTTCTTAACGTCCATCAGGGAGTTTATTTAGAGTGGCTAAAAATCACAAGATTTTCGGGATATGCCCCGAATAAAAACTTTTAGAATCGAACAGGTATTATCATTTGCATGGGCAAGGTCTCGCCTCGATTTCGGGCCGGTTTCCAATCGGGCATGTTTCGAACAACCTCCAGGGCGGCTTCATTGAATTCGCGGGCACATCCTCGCATTACACTGGGCTGGGTTACCTTCCCGCTTTCATTTACGATCATGCGCACATATACTAGCTCACAAGGATTTGGACCATCGTTGGAAACCTTTTTGAGGTTCCGGGCAATGTAATTACGAACCCCTTCATCACCTCCGGGAAAGGAGGGCATTTCTTCTATGACCCTAAATTGAAGGCTATCAGTAGAATCCGTTGGTGCCTGTGTGCTGCTTTGTAAATTTTGAGTCACGATTTTCCTCATTGGTGGCGCCACTAACTCAAACGGCAACATGGAGGCCATTGCTACGTGGCTTTGGTGTGCCAATTGGCCCGATTGTTCTTTGCTGGGCTTCCCCTCGCCAGGCAGCACCAAAATCTGCCATTCCAATGCCAAGAGGATGATTCCGAGGGCAACACCAAGGCCCAAGACTGCAATTTTAAATTCTGAAAAGTGAAAACGCGGCATGGCGGATCATTTGAGGTGAAATCGAATGGGACAAAATTGTTTTACCGAAACCGGGACACCGCCCATAGTTGCCGGTTCCCAGTTGGGCATCTTGCGAAAAGCAGCCACCACTGCTTCGCTAAAAGCCGGGTGAGGACTCCTGGTAATTTCCAACTCAGTAACAGCACCCGTTTCACTGATGGTGTACTGAATGATCACTGTTCCCGTAACGTAATTGTTCCGCAAGGTGTCCGGGTATATTAAGTTGTTTCTCAAAAAAAGATACATGGCGGCCTCGCCACCTGGAAATTGGCACGCTGTCGACACACGTGGCACATCACTTGCCTCTTGGTTTGCCGTATCGGCGGGAGCTAATTTTTCATCCTGACCCAATGCCCAGGATGAAAACAAGATCGCACCCAACAACACCAGGATCCGGTATTGCACCCATGCGGTCACTTCAATTGGAAATGGATCGGTACCACATAAAAAACCGGCACTTTTTTACCACGCTGTTCACCGGGTATCCAGTCGGGGAAACTTTTGACTACTCTTTTGGCTTCCGCATCGAGGTAAGGGTTCGTCTTACCCACCACTTCAACGTCGGTTACTTTTCCCGTTTCACGTACAACGAATTGCACATGTACTTTCCCTTGAATATTCTCGCTCTTGGCAATGTGTGGGTACTTCAAGTGCTTCCCCATGTAACGCATCAGGGCTGACTCCCCGCCAACAAATTCTGGCATTTGTTCCACAATCCTAAAAGGCTCTATCACGGTATCCGCTACTTCGGGGGTAAACCAGGCAGAATCGTTGTCAAAGATACTGGGGTCCGGTTCTACGGGAGGATCGATCGGCGAAATTGGCATTACCACTACTGGTGGATTCGGATTGGGCTTGGGCGCGGCTTTGGAGACCTTTGGCTTGGGTTTCTTAGGCACTTTTTTCAAGACAACAATGGGAGGTAATGGATCTACTATAGGATCAATTAATGTCAAATCTTCGTCGATTTCGGGAATTTCGAAGGGCGTTTGCCATTCAAAGGCTAAGAGGGTGCTGGCGGAGGCGATGGCCAGGCCGATGAGGAAGTTGCGGCCACGGTGGTTTTGGCGAGAGCGTTGAGTAAATAAGTTCATGGTAGTATCAGGTTTAGCGCTTAGTGAAGAAAAAAAGGTGCTCTTCGAATGCTGTGGGAGTTCAAACCAAGCAAAAGCACCTTTTCATTCAACCTAAACAATGATCGTTGTGTACGTCTGAGCGCCTAGTTTTTCAGCTTAAATTTTACGGGGATGCGAATGCCAACCGGCACCGGGTTGTTGCGCTGCTTCCCGGGGCTCCATTTGGGAAACATCTTTACCACCCGCTCGGCTTCTTTGTCGAGGTAAACATTTTTGCCGCGTGCGGTGGTCACCTTGGTCACGTTGCCATCTTTATCAATGATGAACTGAATGAAAACAGTGCCTTGAATGCCTGCCTCCCGCGCAATGGCTGGATATTTCAAGTGCTTGGCGAGAAAAGCGTAGAGGGCTTTTTCCCCTCCGGGATATTGCGGCATTTCTTCTACCGGCACAAAAATGTTGTCGCGGTCGTCCACAAAGGTTGGCTCGGCTCCAAAAAGCAGTTCGTCGTCCATGGAAGCCATGTTAAAATCATCGATCACCGGATCGGTCGTGGTGGTAATTTGAGTCATTACCGTTACTTCCACCGGTTGGGTAATCACTTGCGTGGAAACCTTGGGTTTAAAAATGGGCTTTGGTTTTTCTACGTTGGTGTAGGTGATGGGAGGCAATTCTTCTTCGTCGAGCTCCAGGTTGGCCATGTTGGCCAAGTCATCGTTAAAAGGGTCGAGGGGGGCTCGCCATTCGAAGGCCAACAAGGTTAAAGAACAAGCAAAGACTAATCCTGTGAGAAAAAAACGGGTGCGCTTTTTCTCCAGGTTCGCAAAGTCGGATTTGGGGTTCATGGCAATTAGGTATTTAGTTTTCCATAGATGAGTCGGAAGAAAAGGACGCCGACAAAAGAGCCGGCAGTGTTGGCCAACATGTCCAAAACTTCTGCACTCCTGGAAACAAAAACCGTGCCTTGAAGAAATTCTAAGAAAATACCGTAAACAATTGCGAGCGAAACGGCCCACCAAATGGGAGATTGGCGCAAAGGTGCCAAACGGGTTTTCCGTTGAAATCCGAAGATCAACAGTGCGCTCAAAACGCTGTAGAGGAAAAAATGAACGAGTTTATCTGCCCCTTCAAACAAAAAACCAGGCTGTGGTACCTGGTTGCGGGGAATAACGGAGAGGAAAAAAATAAACCCGGCCCACAAAAGACCGGGTAGATTCTTTATCAAAAACATGAATTGGGTAGTCGAAATCGACTTAGCCAACCAATTCAGCATACTGTGCGGCCGAAAGGGTAGCGCCTTCCAGGGCAGCAGCATCGGTAAGCGATACTTTGATCATCCAACCTGCACCGTATGGGTCATTGTTGACTAATGATGGATCCTCTTCCAATTTTTCATTGAATTGATCTACCGTTGCACCGGTTGGCATAAACAAATCAGAAACCGTTTTTACCGCTTCAATTGTGCCGAATACTTCTCCACCTTCGATGGTTTCACCTTCAGTTTCGATTTCAACAAACACAATGTCGCCCAATTCAGATTGTGCGAAATCGGTAATACCAATGGTTGCGGAGTCGCCGTCTACTTTGATCCACTCGTGATCTTCGGTATAGCGTAAGTTATCAGGGATGTTGTGATCAGCCATTTTAGCGTAAGATTTGCCACAAATATAGGTGCATTCCTACAAAAACAAAATGCCGTTTTGAGGCCCTGAATAACCTTAGGAAGACAGGGTGAAGCGGATACTGATCCCTGCGTTGGTATTGGAAGTAGGGAAGGCAGTGGAAAGGAAGGGCCGGTTGGCCGTGCGGTCGTAAAACAACCTTACGTTCAAGTTGGTGCCCACCTGATAATCAGCGGTAAACTTAATGGCGATGATGCGTTGTCCCGCGGTAATTTGATCGGGTACTTCCTGGGTTACCCGACGGATGATGGTGCGGTTGTTGCGCACCGAAACGTCGGCCCGTAGTTTCAAATCACTTCTAATAGGAGTCCCCCTTCTAAGTTCAAAAGGTAGTTTCACACCTTCAAAAGTATAGCCGGCTCCGGCCACGTATTCGTTGCCCTTCACTTCGGTCAGCTGGTTGTTGGCAAAACTCATGGAGAGGTTGCGGTCTTTTTTCACTTCGAACCGTGTGGTCAAGCGGTTTTGCCAGGTAACGTCAAAGTTCACCAGTGGACTGAATTGCTCGGAAATGGTTACTGTGGCAATTTGGTACTCCGGAATGAAGTTGCCATTCTGATCGATGCCCGCGCCTCCGTTTTCATCTGGTAAGCCGTCGTTGTTGCGGTCGCTGTACAGTAAGTTGGAGTTGTAGCCAGCTACGTTGAAGGTACTTCGGTAAGCGTGGTTCACCGTGAAGGTTTGCACGTACTTTTTGAAGAATTCGATTTTGGACAATCCGTTGTAAGTCACCCGCCAGTTCGGAGCGGGCAACTTGGAGAACGTTTTCAAGCCAATGGCAGAAGCCGGGGTGCCGGTGTAAGCCGAGAGGAAAGCAGGAATCAGTACATCCTGCGAAGTAGCGCCATAACCAAAACTGTAACCGGCCTGGTTTTCGGTATCGTTGTGTGCCCCATCAGAATCTTCGTTTTGCTCGCTCAAGCGCGAAGAAATGGTTTGCCGGTTGTCGAGGAAATTCTGGAACAGGTTGGATTCTTCTTCCGATTCGCCGGGTCGGAATGCCGTTTGCCACGTGATGATCGAAACGCTGTAACTACCCGTTTCCAATGGACTTTCCGAGAAGAATTGCCCTACGTTTGGATCGTTGGCCAGACTATCCGGCACCCACCGGTAGAATTGGGTAAAGTTTTGCGACTGCGTTCGATTGGCGGTCAGCTCAATGCGCAAGTCTTTCGCCGGTTCCAGCGATGCCCGAATGTTCAGGTTTTCGGTAAACGTGGTGTTGTAGGGGTTGTTCACATTGGTGTTGCGCACCAGCCACCCCCTATCGCCGGCATATTCTGCAAAGTTGGTGGTATCGTCTCGCCAACCGGATTGCTGTCCAAAGATAAATCCGACACCCGGTGCTGAAAACTGATCATTTAAGCCAAGCACCGTGGTGCTTTCGGTGTAGCCCGGCATGTATATACCGCGGTTTTGCGAAAAGGTGACCGATACGTTTTTCACCATCATCAACGCTTTGGCCGAATTTTCCAATATTTTTTTGGCCCACTCACTTTTCTCCTTATCCTCTTTGCCATTGGCAGTATCGCCAGTTTGTTGGCTCTTCAGCAACGGCTCGGCTTTTTTCGGCTTGGGTCGCCTGCGGTTTTGGTTGATCTTCTTCAAATAACCCACCTTGTTGTACAAGGTCAGCATGTTGAAGGTGGTGTTCATGTTCACCTGTTGGGTGTTTTGAATCGTTCCTCCGAGGGTTTCGTCGGCCAGCGGAGCCCGATCCCAGGTGTAAGAAGACGAATACCTTGCCGTAGAGTTAATCCAGTTGGTCAACGGAAACTTATTGAAAGGCAAGGTGTAGTTCATGTTGGCCGTATGGCGATACTGTGAGGTCTCCCCAAAGTTTCGCAAGCTAAACAATACCGTATCTACAAACTGTTGGTAGTCGTCCCGTGCTTCTTCCGTGTCGATGTCACGGTTGATGCGGGTACCTTGCTCCTCCCCGATGAAGGCCGCATTTTGCGCGTTGAAATCAAACTTCAACGAACGGGTTAGGTCGTATTTCAGGTCATAAGTACGGGTCCAGTTGAATTGTTTGTCAACAAACACCTGCACCGGAGCGGCAAATCCGGGGTTGTTGTTTCGGGCCTGGCTCTCTTTGTAGTTCCGGGTAATGTCGGTACGGAAGCCCAGCTGTTTGGGCGAAGTATAAAGGTTGAAGTCGCGAATGGGCTGCAATAATTTCGATTTACGCACCAACTTCACCTTGCTAAACGGTCGGTAGTTTTTAGGCCTTGGTGCATAGTTGTAGTTCAAACCGCCCCGATAGTCTTTGGTAGATTCAAACTCGGTATTAATGTCCCGGCGGAACACCTCCGAATAGGAGTAGGTTCCCGAAAGGTTGGAAATATCGTAGAAGTGTGATTCTTTCTGCTGCGGATTTTTCTCCTTGCGAACGTTGGTAAAGTTGATACTTCGTCGTTTCGTGTAAGACTGCGATCGTTTCTTCACTGCCGCAGCTTCCTCGTTTTCTAATATGTCTAACTCATCCGCTAACTCAATATCGGGGTTGAGCGGATCGAACTGTGGAGTGCTCACCGCTTCGGAGAATCCGAGGTACATCGGCACTTGCAAGCCTGCCTTTTCGGGGAGAAGTTTGCCCAGCTGAATGGTGGTAGAAGCATCAAAGGTGGTTATGGTTTCCTGTTGCCGCTCACTCACTTTTTTCTCGATACTTCCCCAACCTGGTGTAGAAATACTACCGGCCAACGATACCGTGGCAAAGTCGGCCAACCGGGCGGTTACCCGGCTAATGGCCGCCCATCCTCCGTTTTCATTGAAATCGGTGAGGCGCAATTCGTTGAACCATACCTCCGCACATTTGGCCAATCCATCGTCCATTGTCTCGCCCAAGGTAGCGGCAGGATTGCGCACGCCAAGCATAATGGTTTTCACCGTACTCAGGTTAGGGTTTCCTACAACGTATATCTTGGCCCGGCCATCGCTTTCTACGTACCGGCTCTGCAATCGGGCAATGTCGATCACTCCTCCATCGGATCCCAGGGCGGAATTTCGCCTTAGCTTGGCCTCCTTCAATTTGCTAAACACAATTTCAATGGAGTTGGCATCGGGCCACACTTGCCGCTGCGCGTCTTCGTTTTCGCCATCATAGTTACCCGGAAGCGTCACCTGTAGCGGAATTTCGTATTCGTAGTAGTTTTCGTCAAAGTCGGTGCCCAAACGGATGAAGGCACGGAGATCACCGTTGTTGAGTGGAATTTCGTTGGCTTCCTCTGCGTGAATGAACATTTTCAGCTTCCGGTACATCCGAACATCCAGATCGAGGTTCCGGTAGGCAGCCTTGGCTTTACCATCTTCGAGGTTGCACACCTGCACGCCCAACGACTGCTCGTTCAATTGCTGGAGGTTGGTGGTTCCAATGTTGATCTCACGGGCAATGTCTGGCGGCAACACATAGTTGACCGGTGTCTTGCGCGAGTTTTCTTCAATATTAACCGCAATAATGTTGAATTCGGTTTCGTCTTCTGTTTCCAAAATTTCGTTGCCCACGTCCAAACTACGATCGTAGCGCCTCCACTCTCCACGTAAAAGTTCCAAGCGGGCAAAACGCAGGTAAATGGGCTTCTCAAATCCTCGTACGTAAATCCGCATGAAACGAATGGCACGGAAGTCGCTGATAGAACCGTAGATTTCTTCAGGGTCACGAATCGGAATTTTGAACTGATACCACTTGATGTTCCGCTTGTCGCCACTGGATACGGTTGGTGAGGCGTTCAACACGTTGGTGATGTGGTTTTGCCCCACCACCATTTGGTTGGGATTGATCCGTACCCGGTACTGGTAGTAGCTCTCTACTTCGTCCAGCGTATTGTCGTTGGTGATGTCCTCTACGTTGGGTCGTGGATTGGCCAAAGTAGGAAATCCGTCATTGTTTTCCTGCTGACTTTGCTCTGCCGTTGGCGAGTTGCCTTCCAAACCGTTGAAGAGTTTGTAGCGCTCCAGCACGTTCAATTCGGCAGCATCATAATCATCGTCCCGGTGAAAATTGTAATTGTCGGCCGATGGATCGGCAACACCTTGTTGGTAAGCTTGAGAACCCGTTCCAAAAGTATTTTCCAATCGATCGATGAAAGATTCCTGAAAGAAAATCCGTTCTTCTTCATCACGCAAGCCATCGAGTCCCACGTCCTGGAATTCACGTGATTCGTTGTTGAGATCAAAAGCATTTACAATCGCCTGCGTCAACACCACCCGTCCCCATTGGCTTAGGGTATCATTCGTAAGGTCCGCCGAAGCAGCCGCAGTGGTAGGCAAACTGTTTTCAAAACTCTTGTACCCATCGCGCAAAATATCCTCAGAAATGTTCCCTAAGTTGAAGATCAATTCCCCGTTGACGGTTTCTGGGTCAATGTAATCTTCATTGAATGGGTCCATCAACCAAAACTGAATGAACTCGATGTTGGCCGCTTCAAAATCGCTCGATTCGATGCTCCGCATGATCCCACCCCAGCGACTCTCCGGATCACGCAACTCTCCATTGGCATTTTGCCCGGCAGAATAAGTTCCTCCCTCCACATCGTAGTTATATGGCCCCCTTTCAGTAGGATAGAACGCCATATCAAACATCCGAATGTTGTTGGGCGTTCCGTTGGGCAACTGGCGGGTTGGGAAAACCTCGCTTTCGAATACTTCGCGCTGAAAGTGATTGGACTGAATGTTATCGTTGCCGTTGATGTGCCCTGGGGTAATGGCGATATTTCTAAAATAAAGTGGATCAATTACATACCATGCGAGTCGGGCGCGGTTGTAGTTGAAGGCCAGATCGTTGGCCAGGTTTCCTTCCGGGAAAAGGTTGCGCTGGCCTTGTGGGGTACTCGCCAACACCCAGGTTTGCCACGCCCGCAGGTCGATGGCAGTTTGGCTGCCTTCAAAATCGTCGATGTAGGAAGTACCATCGCGACCGATGGCCCGGGAGTGCCCGGGAATCAAACGAGCATATTCACCAGTGAAAGTAATACTTGATTTTTCCTTGGTTTCAATCAATGGCAGTTTGTCCACCAGGTTGGTCAGCAGGCGCGAATCTTTTTTATAATTCCAATCGAAACCCACCATGGTATTGGAGATCGGCTCATTGCCCACGTTGATTTTTTGTGTCAGTGGCCGCTCAGAGAGGTTCATGATTGTTCCACCCAAGGTGAAATCGTCGTTTACCTTATAATCGAACCGGGTGGCAAATAGGGTCTTGGTCTGTATGTTGAATAGCGAATTGCTTTCCAGCGATACTTTTACTGGTGTGCCAGACTCCAACACTCCCTGGTTCAGAATGGTTACTCGACCCAGCGTGTAGTCCACCGTATAGTCAACATTCTCTACCAGTTTCTGGCCACCGGCGGTTACCGTTACCGATCCCCGGGGCACGTTGAGTGCATTCAGCGAGATTTGCGAGCTCGACGACGATTCATAGCGCCCCTTGAGGGTGAAGCGGTTTTGCCGCGGAAACTGCACCTGTGCGTTGGGCTGAGTGTTGGTATACAACGAGTCGAAGGCATAGATGTCTGCCTCACTCTGGAAGTTGGGACCAAATGCATCCCTGAGCCCGGAACCAAACGGTTCGAGCTTGGTAAAGTATATCCTACCGTTGGCCGGATTAATCGTTATTCGGGTAGGGTTGTCGAGGAAATCGAACAATCCATCCGGCACGGCGGCCCCGTTGGTGTTCACCCGGTCCATGCCCATCACCTGAATCAGCGGCAAGCCTTTCACGGTTTCTGGCCCGCTGGGTAAAAAGTTGATGTCTACACCCGTTTCGCGACTGAGGTACCACACGTCCAGTTTAAAACCTTCTTGCTTCACCTGATAAGCTCCGATGGAGTAGACGTTTTTCATCATCAGGTCCCACATAGGGATCCGCGTATTCAACTCGGTGCTGCGGAGCATTTTGGCGTAGATGGCATCTGTTCCGGTTACCCCGTCAGTGCTCAACTCTCCTACCTGATACCGACGACCATTAACGGTGTATTCGTAGGCTACCGCCAGCACCTGGTTTTGATTCAACTGCTGGTTGAGCGAGATGTACCCCAATTGGCGGTGTACGTAGTATTCGGATTCGGACAGCTTCCGGGCAATTTCAATCTTTTGATAGTCAATGCGGTTTTCGTAGTTCAAAGCGTTGAGTCGCGCAATAGAACTAATGAACCCTCTAATCTGCGCGTCTTGCGACATGAGACTATAGAGGTTGTTGGCATTGTTGTCGGTTGGTGAGCTGTTGGGCGAAGTAGCCGTCACATTGGGACTGTGAATGTGCGGTTCGGCTTCGCCAAGGTCTTGAAATGCGAGAATGTTTCGGGTATCGTTGAAAGCCGTTCGGGTGTTGGTCACCCATACTTCAATTCGAGTAATGTTCACCGAGGTCCTCAAGATGGGAGGATTGGCTACCGCTTCTTCGTATTGATCGCGGAAAAAGTGGCCCAGGAAGAAGTGCCGGTTCACTTCATAGTTATCGGCTTTTACTTCAAATTCGCTCACCTGTGCACCGCCCTTGGTTTCAATCTCGGTTTTCTTACCCCGTTGCTGCGAGTAAACACTCGTCACCAACAAACGGCCGAATTTCAACTGTGTCTTTACCCCGAAAAGACTTTGACTACCAGTAATTAAAGAGCCTTCCAAGGGTAGGTTCACGTTCCCCAGTTCAATCTTTTGAATGATCTCGTCATCATAGCCGGTGTATTCCAACTTCATTTGGTTTTCGAAGTCGAAGGTGGCTTCCGTATTATAGTTGGTGGTGATTTTGAGCTTTTCGCCAACGTTACCAATCACGTTGAGCTGAATTTTTTCGTCGAAATCAAAGGTGGTCACCCGTTGTTGACGCACGGGAATCACCGGGTTTTGCGTACGCGAAACGTTGATGCCAAAAATCAGTTCGGCTGACCCACTGGGGCGGATGTCGATGGTATTGCCCCCGAAGATATCGCTGAACTTCTCATTCTCAATTTTAATCTCAGGCGCAAATCCATTCTTTTTGTCTTCTTTTCGCTTGGAGTTTTCTTTGGCCTGCGCATCCGACTTTTCTTTCCAATACTCTTGCAATCCCTGGTCGGCGTTGTAATCCAGGTATTCTTCGAAAGACATTTTGGTCGGAGCCCGGAATTGTAACGAGTCGCCAATGGTTTGTTTTACCTGATAGGTGCCCGTAGCAGGATCGTATTCAACATCTTCTTGCAGGTTGGAAGGAGGTTCCAAATAAAGTCCGCCTTTTGGATTATTTTCAAAAGGAGAATAACTGCCGTCTTTGAATTTGAATTTTAGAGAATCTGAAACCGGTGGGGTATCCACTGGATTGACGACCTGCGCAACTTCCAGGTAATTTTCCCAAGGGTTATGGGAACCTGTGAGTTCGGCAGGGAGGTCGCTTGCCAAAAGTGGTGAGGCAAGGAGCCAACAAAGCATTAGCCCAATATAGTTGCGTGTCGAATTCAAGTCTAAAAAAAAGCTGAAGCTTCCCTCCTGCTTACAGTTTCTTCAATGCTGTTTTGATGATTTCTTCGACCGACATATCCTCTCCTGAAACCATGATGTTTTTGATCAGTTTTCCTGAAGTGGATTTATCGAATCCTAACGCAACCAGAGCAGATAACGCTTCATCCCGAACAGTATTGTTAACGGGGGCAGAAATATTCTCAAGATCAAGTCCATCCTGAGGCAACTTGTCTTTCAGATCGAGGATGATCCGCTGAGCAGATTTTGCCCCAATGCCTTTGACCGATTGCAGCGCGCGCACATCGCCTTCTACGATAGCACGCTGAGTTTCAGCCGGTTGAAGCGAAGAAAGCACCAACAAGGCAGTATTGGGGCCTACTCCGGAAACGGAGATCAGGTGCCGAAACAATTGGCGCTCGTTGGTCTCTGAAAAACCATATAAAATATGTGCATCTTCCCGCACGACTAGGTGCGTAAAGAGCTTGCAATTTTCATCGTTTCCCAAACGGGAATAGGTGTGTAACGAAATGTTGAGGTAATAACCAACCCCGCCACATTCAATAATGGCATAGGCCGGGTTCTTTTCCACCATTTTACCGTTCACATGGGCGATCATAGCAACTAAAGGTTATCGGGTTTGGGCGTCTACCACCGAAATGGCCACCATATTAACAATTTCACGAACCGAGCTACCCAATTGTAGGATGTGCACCGGTTTTTTCATTCCCAGCAGGATTGGACCAATAGTATCTGCCTCCGTCATTTGCTGCAACAGCTTGTAGGCAATATTTCCGGCGGCCAAATTAGGAAATATCAAAGCGTTGGTTTCCGTTTGAGCCAGCTGTGAAAAGGGAAATATCTCGTTGAGCAGGTCGTTGTTGAGCGCAAAGTTAGCTTGCAGGTCGCCGTCTACTACTAAATCAGGATAATCCTGGTGTAATTTAGCTACTGCGTCCCTTACTTTTCGGGCATCTTCTCCCTCAGAAGAGCCAAAATTCGAATAAGAAAGCAAAGCTATTCGCGGCTTAATGCGAAACCGACGAATCGCTTCTGCGGTCATCAAAGTGATCTCTACCAACTCGTCTACCGTTGGGTTGTAGTTGATGGTCGTATCTGCGAGAAAAAGCGGACCATTCTTGGTCACCAATACATACATGCCACCAATGAGGCGGGTGTTGGGGTCGGTACCAATGATTTGCAACGCCGGACGAATGGTATCCGGATAGTTGCGCGTGAGGCCGGAGATCAACGCATCGGCATGACCGGTTTCTACCATGGCCGAGCCAAAGTAGTTGCGCTCCCGCATTATTTTTTCGGCTTCCCGCAAGGTATAACCTCGGCGTTTGCGCTTTTCGAAAAGCAATTTGCCGTAGCGCTTGCGCATTTCGTCCGAATCTGGATGCCTTGGATTGATGATGGTTACATCTTCGATCTCAATGTTGTATTCCTCCATCATGGAACGGATGACCGACTCTTTGCCCAGCAAAATGGGCTCGGCAATGCCTTCGTCCTTCACGATTTGGGCCGCCTTTAGAATTTTCCGATGGTCGGCTTCCGCAAACACTACCCTTTTAGGATTCATGCAAGCCCGGTGCTGTACGCTCTTGATGAGCTTGTTGTCCAGCCCTAATCGCTTGTCCAACTCTGTTTTATATGCTTCCCAATCGGTGATCTCGTACCGCGCTACGCCCGATTCGATGGCTGCCTTGGCTACCGCCGGTGCAACGGTAGTGATGAGTCGGAAATCGAGTGGTTTTGGAATGATGAAGTCACGTCCAAACGTGAGGCTCTTTTCGCCATAGGCAATGTTCACCTCATCGGGTACTGTTTCTTTAGCCAGCTCCGCCAGGGCTTTTACCGCAGCCAGTTTCATGGCTTCGTTGATGGCGGTAGCTCGCACGTCCAATGCTCCTCTAAAAATGTAGGGGAAACCGAGCACGTTGTTTACCTGGTTGGGGTGATCGCTTCGCCCGGTAGCCATAATGATGTCGTCTCGCGAAGCCATGGCTGTATCGTAGGCAATCTCAGGATCGGGATTGGCCAAGGCAAACACAATTGGATCGGGTGCCATCGATTGCAGCATTTCGGCAGAAACGATGTTGCCTTTGGAGAGGCCCAGAAAAAGGTCGGCTCCCACCATGGCTTCTTCCAAGGTGCGTGGCCCGGAATCATTGACAAACCGTTTTTTAGTGGGGGTTAGGTGCTCCCGATCGGAAGTAATCACTCCTTTGCTGTCGAGCATAAGAATGTTTTCAACCTTGGCTCCGAGCGACAGATAAAGGTTGACGGTACTTACAGCCGCGGCTCCCGCTCCACTCACCACTATTTTAATGTCCTCTATCTTCTTGTCGCAGAGTTCTAAAGCATTGAGCAACGCGGCTGCCGAAATAATGGCGGTTCCGTGTTGATCGTCGTGCATGATGGGTATGTCCAGCTCAGATTTGAGGCGTTCTTCGATTTCGAAAGCTTCCGGTGCTTTGATGTCTTCGAGGTTAATACCACCAAATGTGGGCGAAATGGCTTTCACAGTGGCAATAAACTGATCGACATCGGTGGCATCAACTTCAATGTCGAACACATCGATATCGGCAAAAATTTTGAACAGTAATCCTTTGCCCTCCATCACTGGCTTGGAAGCTTCCGGGCCAATATTGCCCAAACCAAGCACAGCAGTTCCGTTAGAGATAACCGCTACCAGATTGCCCTTGGTGGTGTATTTATATACATCGTCCTTATTTTCAGAAATGGCGATGCAAGGCTGTGCTACTCCAGGAGAATACGCCAGAGATAGATCACGTTGCGAAGAATAAGGTTTGGAAGGGATTACCTCGATCTTGCCTTTTCGGCCCTGGGAGTGGTAGTCCAAAGCCTCTTGTTTCCTGATCTTTACCATAGGTACCTGAGGGTGAAAAAAGAGCGTAAAATTAGGAAAATAGCCGGTTTTTGAGGAAAAGCAATCGTTAAATTGAACCTCCTCCCATCTCTATGCGTTTAAGTGCTATTTTTGAGCCGTTCAAGGAGTTGAACTATGCAAAAATTGGTGGTATTCTCTGGTGCTGGAATCAGTGCCGAAAGTGGGTTGCGAACCTTCCGCGACAGCGATGGGCTGTGGGAAGAATATCGCGTAGAAGATGTAGCCACCCCCGAGGCTTGGGACAGTGATCCTGAACTGGTACAGCACTTTTACAACCTTCGGCGGAAACAAATCATGGAAGCAACACCCAACGCGGCCCACATTGCACTGGCCGACCTGGAATCGCGCTTCGACACCACCATCATTACCCAAAACATCGACGACTTGCACGAGCGTGCAGGCTGCAAAAATGTGCTGCACCTTCACGGTGAAATCATGAAAGCCCGCAGTACGGAAGATCCTGATTTGCTGTATGAGCTCAATGACTGGGAACTAAAGATTGGGAACAAAAACCAGCAAGGACATCAACTCAGGCCCCATGTAGTTTGGTTTGGCGAAGCAGTTCCAATGATTCCAATAGCACAGTCGGTGATTGCTCAAGCCGAGATTCTGATTATTGTTGGCACCTCTCTCAACGTTTATCCTGCGGCTGGCCTCATTCACTATGCTCCTTCACACAGCTTGAAATACCTGGTAGATCCTGGCGACCTTCGCCTTCCTGACATTAACAACCTTACTGTTTTGCGGGAAAAAGCAGGAACTGGTGTTCCAATGGTTGTTAAAGCCTTGTTGAATTAAGGATTATTACAAGGCATTTTCCACTTGGTTTTCCAACCTTCCATCGAAAGATGATTCCGGATTTGTAGTGCTCCATATTGGGCATTACTGGAAACTAAAAACAGACAATTCCCTGCCTTTTAAGTAATGAGGTTCTGGAAATTTGACCAATAAAAAAGGGTGACTTCTTATAGAAATCACCCTTTGCAATATTGTTTTCGAGGTAGTGTTAATGGGCGACTACCAATCGACGAGTAACTACAGTATCACCTGCTGTTTCAAGGCTGTAGAGATAAATTCCGTTTTCCATGTTGCTGGTTGGCATTACCACGGTCCCGTGGTTGTTGCGCAACACACGACGTGCTACCTCAGCACCCAATACATTGCGAATAACCAAGTAAGAGTTTCCTGGTTGATCGGTATCATATTGGAAACTTACAATGCTGGAAGCAGGATTTGGAAACGCATTGGAAAGCGCCACTTTCTGAAGATCATCGGCAGCGTCAATACCCACTGGCGGTGTAATTGCTTCAAATACCAAATCAAAGCAAGTGCTATCTCCAGCGTTCAACGAATCGTAAAAGCAGTAACGAATGGTAGAAAAACCAGGAGTTCCCAATGGGGAGTACTGTGCCTTAAAGGTAGAATCTGAACCATTAGGCGTAAGAAATACGGATGAGGTGGACTCACTAACGAAGTCAGGATAGCATAAAGGACCCCAGCAAAAATTGTTCTTAGATCCGGTGATAAGCGACTTTTCTTTCCGAACCACGTGAATGTAGACATTACTATTACCAGAATTTATAATGTCGATTTGATTATTAATCGTTAGCTCAGTGGTAGAGCCACGCAGTGTATCAGAATATGTTCCAGGGGTAATACTTTGCGCTGCAAGGCCCAAAGTTCCGCCGATGAACATGATAACAAGTAGAAATTTTTTCATGGGTTGGAGTTTATGTCAGATACAAATATAATGAAAGGTAGGACCAAAATGACTGGCTCGGGGCCTACCTCAGGGACAACCCCTATATAGGATTCCAATAGTTTATTGGAGGTTTCTAACGAGACCACTTACAAGAATCCCTAATTTAGTTTTAACGTAACATTGATGTTACTTGTTCGGGTTTCTTAATTTTTTTCAAAACAACTTTACATGAAGAAGAATTTACTCTTAGCCGGAATGATCGGTTTGGCCTTTGGAGCAATGAGCCAGACGACTGTCATATCCGAAGACTTTGAAGGACTTTCTGCACTGCCTACAAACTGGACGCAAGTAACTGCGGCTACCGATGGAGGTTGGTTAGCAGGAACAGCGGGATCACTTTCCAGTGCCAACTGGGCGGTTAGCGCTAGTAATGCCACCGGCATGTTGGTAACAAACGACGACGGTTGCAATTGCGACAAAGCGAATGACTTTTTAATGACTCCTTCGTTCGACCTCTCTACGGTGGCTTCTGCCCACATGTCGATCGATGTATTTTTTAATGGAGGCACCTACCAAGGGAATTCAGAATCTGCATCAATTGAGATTTCAACCGATGGTGGTACTTCCTGGACTTTACTGGAGACACTTGCTGGCGCAGCAGACTGGTCGTCTTACATTTATGATCTAACCTCCTACGTTGGCAACAACAACGTAATGATCGGCTTCCGCTTCAATGATGGTGGTGGATGGCTTTTCGGAATGGGTGTAGACAACTTTAGCGTGTATGAGCCGGTTGATCGTGACCTTTCGGTTACTTCGGTGGTTATTCCAGGCTACATCGACATTAACCAAGGAGCGGTTTCCATTTCTGGTGGAATCTTCAACTTAGGTGCTGCGGCTGTTACTTCTATGGACCTTTATTATCAGGTAGGTGCCGGTGGTACTCCGGTAATGGAGTCGCTGCAAAACCTCAACATCGCGCCTTTGACGGATTATCCATTTACACACAGCACCAGCTGGACTCCTGCTGCTACCGGAGATGTAGAAATCTTTGTATGGGCAGACAACATCAATGGAATGGCCGATCAGAATACCGCTAATGATCAAAACTCTGCTACGGCTCTGGTTTATGATCAAGCAGTACCCCGCTTACCACTGGTAGAATCTTTCACCAGTTCTACCTGCCCTCCATGTGTACAGGGCAACATCAATATGGCAGGTCTTTTCAATGCTTTCCCTGACAAGCAAAATGTATTGAAATACCAAATGAGCTGGCCAGGTTCCGGTGATCCTTACTACACCGATGAAGGTGGTGATCGTCGTGGTTATTATGGTATTAACTCGGTACCCAACGTATGGGTAGATGCTGGTTTAGGAATCAACTCTCAGAGCTTGACGCAAGCCAACATCGATGACGCTGCCGCAGTTCCTTCTTTTGTAGAGATCATTGCTACGCATACTCAGGATGATAAAGACTTCTCGATTGAAATCACGCTCAATCCGCTGGTAGATTTTGCAGGAAGCAACGTGTTGATGGCTGCTATCTACGAAAACGAAACCGATCAAAACGTAGGGACCAACGGTGAAACTACTTTTGATTACGTGATGAAAAAGATGTTGCCAGATGCTAATGGTAGTGCCATTGGTCCACTTACTGCAGGCACTCCTTACACCACTACTTTGACTTATACTTTCAATGGTGATTTTCGCCTTCCAGCCAATGCGAGTTCCCCGATCTCTCACGCTACTGAGCATTCAGTAGAAGGATGGGACGATTTAAGTGTAATTGTTTGGGTAGAGAATCAGGCAAACATGGAAATCTTCCAATCCGCTATCTCTACTCAAGTAGATGAAAACGGAAACCCAGTAGGTATTGAAGACGTCAACAATGGTGCAATTGTGAGCATGTTCCCCAATCCTTCGAATGATCAAACCACGGTTTGGTACAACGTTGAGAACACCGCTGATGTACGTCTCGAAGTTTACAACACCATTGGAGAGTTGGTACAGTCCACCGCAATGGGCACACAAACCACCGGACAATACAATACGGAATTCGGAACTGAGGAACTCCCAGCCGGCATCTATTTTGTAAAACTGCACTTAGGTAACCAGACTCTGGTAGAAAAACTGATGGTCAATCACTAATCAATATCGACTTGATTAGTAATAACTTTCGTGAAGAAACAACTTCCGGTATGGCATTTGCCTACCGGAAGTTGTTTCTTTAATTTCTATTCAATCAAATTCACATGAAAAAGAACTTGTTTACGTTCATCGGACTGTTCGCGATGGTAGCCATTTTGTTTGGCTTCGATAGTGATTCTAAGCGCAAGATACCCGCTGCTACCGTTAAGACCCTTGATCTGAAAACCTTTGATACCAGCACCATCTCCAACGATGGTAAACCAATCGTTATCAGCTTTTGGGCTACCTGGTGCAGCCCGTGTAAGAAAGAATTGAATGCCATTGCAGAGGTATACGAAGATTGGCAAGACGAAACGGGTGTAAAAGTGGTCGCCATTTCTATCGACGATGCTCGTAACATGAACAAGGTGCGCCCATACGTTGACGGCCAAGGCTGGGAATACGATGTATACCTCGATCCCAATGCGGATTTCAAGCGGGCAATGAACGTAAATAATGTTCCTCACACATTTTTAGTGGATGGCAACGGCCACATTGTCTGGCAACACAATTCTTATTCTCCCGGAGACGAAGAGGAGCTGTATGAGTTGGTAAAAAAATTGTCCGAAGGTAAAGACATCTAATTTTCAGCAACGCATAACCACCCGTGGTTTTGAAACATCATATCTACAACTACATAGCAGGAATTTCACTTTCGTTGGTTTGCCTTGGTGCATTCGGACAAGAAAATGCGCCTCCTGCCCCAGATTTAGGCCAGCTTCACGGCAATTTTGAAATCACGGCCCAGTATTACAACGAAGATAGTCTGATCGGTGCTCCTGATTTCCCGGAAAGGGTGGGAGCCAACGCTTTCTTAAACCTGATTTATGTGAAAGGTAATTTCGAGTCGGGTGTTCGTTTTGAAAGCTACGAGCCGGTTCTACAAGGTTATCCTACCAACTTTGAAGGCAGTGGAGTGGGATTGCGCTATGCTCGGTACCGTAAAGACGAATTGGACATTACGGCGGGCCACTTCTATGAGCAGTTTGGCTCGGGTCTTATCCTTAGGACGTATGAGGAGCGAGCGCTGGGTGTAGACAATGCTATTGATGGGATACGGGTAAAGTACAAACCCTTCCGCGGAGTTTACCTGACGGGTTTAATGGGTAAGCAGCGGTTTCGATTCGAAAATCGGGTTCAAAATGGTGATGGTCGAGTGCGCGGTTTCGATGCAGAATTGAACATCAACGAGTTGATTCCTTCCTTGGCCGAAAGTCGCACTCAAATGACTGTGGGCGGAAGCTTTGTGAGTAAGTTCCAAGCGGATAGAGATCCGCTGTTGGTGCTGCCAGAAAATGTTTCCTCGTATGGTGGGCGGTTTTCGCTAACACGGGGTAAATTTTCCTTCCTGGGAGAATATGCCTACAAAATCAATGATCCCTCGGCCGACAACAACTTTATTTTCAAAGATGGTCAAGCGGTATTTGTTTCGGGCTCTTATTCCAAAAAAGGACTCGGAATTACTTTAGCGGCCAAAACCATCGATAACATGAGCTTTCGCTCCGATCGTTCAGAAACGGTGAACAACCTGACGATCAACTACCTGCCTGCTCTGACCAGACAACACACCTACAATTTGGCGGCTACACTTTATCCCTACGCCACACAGCCAACCGGCGAAGTAGGCTATCAGGCAGACCTGATTTACAAGATTCCCAAGAAAACCTATTTTGGAGGTAGGTATGGTACTACCGTTAGCATCAATTACAGCGGAGTAAATTCATTAGACACTACCCAAATTCCAGAGAACAATGTGTCGGATTCTTTGAAGACTTTGCAAGGCTACACCACCAACTTTTTTAGTCTTGGATCGCAAACCTTTTTCAAAGACTTTAACATTGAGGTGACGCGCAAACTGAGCAAGAAAACTAAAATCACGGCCAGTTATGTCAATTTTGTGTTCAACAATGATGTGGTGAAGCTCTCCCCCAACAAGGGTACTTTCTTTACAGACATTGCTATTCTGGATGTAACGTATAAGATTCGTCCCAAGCACACGCTGCGGGTAGAAGCACAACACCTTTGGATCAACAGTGTGCCCACTAAAGTGGATTCGACCAACTTGAATGTGCTTTCGGAAGGCGAATTGGGAGAAACCATTTCGGCCGAACGCGACAACGGAGACTGGGCTGCTGCTATTGTAGAATATACTTTTTCTCCCCACTGGATCGTTTCGGTCATCGATCAATACAACTATAACAACAACAACAAGGACCTGCGGATTCACTACGTTACCGGTTCGGTGGTTTATGTGAACAAAGGTACCCGCATCATGTTGAGCTATGGCCGGCAACGTGCCGGGGTATTTTGTGTGGGAGGCGTTTGCCGGAACGTACCTGCTTCGAACGGCTTAACCTTGTCCTTGACCAGCAGCTTTTAATTGAATAACTTTAAGCAAAGAACGCTTATGAAACGCTTTTTTCTCTTTTTCATCGCCTTTGCCTTCGTTTCCCTTGTGGGTTGTGATGATGTAGATTATCCCAAACGAACTGATACCGAACAACGGACCGACCCCGGCAGTGGCGGAGGTAATGTAAACACAACGGTCACTAAAATTTTGATCGAAGACTTTACTGGTCCTGGATGCCAGGGATGCCCGGCTGCGGCTGTTAGGGCTGAGGAATTAAAGGGGCTCTACGGCGATCAATTGGTTGTAGTTGGTATTCATGCCGGTTACTTTGCTTCTCCTCCCGGAAATCCCCACGTTGGGTTTGACTTTTCCACTCCTGATGGGGAAGAATATACCAAGCTCGAAACGCCACTTACAGAATTTCCAAGTGGATATGTAAACCGCAGGGAACGCAACGGTAGTATCATCCTTAAGTTCGGTGCCTGGGGTGGATTCATCGAAGACTTTCGCTTTGAAGCTCCATCCATGTCAATTGATTTAAATGTAAGCTATACCGACGGAGACCGAAAAGTAGACATCACCACGACCACTACTGCACTTCAAGACATTCCAAACGCTACCAATCTGGTGGTTTATCTGGTAGAAGACAACATTGAATCGCCTCAGACCTTTCCCAACAACGTAACCCAAAACGATTATCTACAGCGGCACGTAATGCGTGAAGTGGTTACGAATACCTGGGGTGAGCCACTGTTTACTACAGCTGCTACCATTGGAGAATCGGTGGACAAGGAATTTAATTTTACGATTCCCAACGATTGGAACGTGGATAATATGACGGTGATCGCCTACGTTCGAGATACTGATTCTGAAGTGATTTTGCAGGTAGAGGAAGTATATGTAAAGTAATTTTGAACGTTTTCATCCGCTGCTCATGCTTCGTTTTTTAGGATTGTTTTTGCTTTCTTCCTCGCTACTGCTTCACAGCTGCGATGAAGTCACCTACCCAAAAGTTAACTCAACGGTTGACCCCACCAATCCCGTGGTTCAGGGCAACAAAAAAGTGTTGATTGAAAAGTTTACCGGGCTTGGCTGTGGCGGTTGTGTAACAGCCACCAAGCGTGGCGAAGAACTGAAGGCGATTTATGGGGATCAGATGATTTTGGTTGAAGTACATACCGGTCCTTTTGCCACCCACAACAATCCTTATTGGCAGTATGATTTTACCACTCCTGCGGGTGACGAGTACAAGGATATTTTATCTGAAGTACCCGGTTATCCCAACAGCTTTGTCAATAGGCGCTCCGTAGGTCCAAACAACCTGTTCATATCCTATTCTACCTGGGCACAACGCGTGGAAGAGATCATTCAGGAGAAAAGCCCGTTTTCCATAGGGCTGGATGTTCTGAAAGAAAATAACGAACGGAAGCTCACGATCAAAGTCAACACCACGGTAACGGAGGCTTTAGCAGGTGAACACAACCTGGTAGTCTACATCACAGAGAACGGAATAATTGCACCGCAAACGCAACCAGACAATTCTACCGAAAATGAGTACGTGCACAATCACGTACTGCGCAAGGCCATTGAAAGTCCTTGGGGAGAATTGCTCTTTGCAGAAAGTGCATCACCGGGGGAAACGTTTGAGAACAGTTATGAGATCACCGTTCCAGATAAATGGAACATCGATAACCTGGATATAGTTGCCTACGTTCGAAGTGTCGATACTCAGGAGATTCTCCAAGTCGAATCCATTGGAGTAGAATAATCCTTTTATTTCTTTAAGCCGGGATTTGCCGGTATGCTGTATCTTCGGTTGTCTTCTCACCGAACCGAGGAAAGTATCATGAAATTGTATTGGCTACTTTTTGGCTTCTTGTTATTGCCTTTTGGAGGATGGAGCCAAGAAGACAACGCATCTCGTAAGTTTAAAGGTGGTCTTCTTTTAGGGCTGTCTACCAGCCAGATTGATGGAGACGGCTATGAAGGATGGAACAAGGTTGGCCCATGGGGCGGTGCCTACGTCAATACCTTCTTATCAGAGAAAGTTAATTTTCAATTGGAGATGTCTTACATCGGCAAGGGGAGCCGCCAACCCAGCGATCCGGACAACGGAATTTTCAACTTTCAAACCATTGGTCTCTCCTATGTTGAGGTACCAATGTTGTTTCAATTCAAAAAAGGTCGCTTTACCTATGAACTAGGTCCGTCCTTTGGTGTTCTAATCAACGACAGAGAAGAAGACCAAAACGGAGAGCGCGTGGGTGAGCAGCGATTATTTTCCTTTCATAGTACAGAGATCGCCGGACATGTAGGATTGAACTTTTTACTCCTTGACAATTTGATTGCCAATGTGAGGGTAAGCCGATCCATTTTGCCGGTAAGTGAACGCACTCAATTCAGCACCCGTTTTGGCATCAACGGAGGTGCCTACAGTTCTGTAGTGGCCTTTTCACTGAGATACCAAATCCTGAAATGACGAAGAAGCACAAATTGGTGGTTGGCGTCACCGGAGCCAGCGGCTCCATCTATGCCAAAGTGTTGTTGGAGAAGCTGCACGCAATGCAAGATCAGCTGGAAGCGGTGGGCATGGTTATGTCCAACAATGCCAAAGATGTATGGGAGTACGAATTGGGTAACCGGAATTTCGAAGACCTTACTTTTCCCATCTATGATCGCAAAGACTTTATGGCACCTTTTGCCTCAGGGTCGGCCAAATACGAAACCTTGATTGTAGTGCCTTGCTCTATGGGAACCATGGGGCGAATTGCAAATGGAATTTCTGACGATTTAATTACACGAGCAGCTGACGTGATGCTCAAAGAACGTAGAAATCTCATTTTGGTCGTACGAGACACTCCAATTAATTTGATACATATCAACAACATGAAGACCATCACCGAAGCTGGTGGTATCATTTGTCCTGCTTCCCCTTCGTTCTACAGCCGACCACAAACATTCGACGAACTTGCAGCAACGGTCGTTGATCGTGTTTTGGACCTTGCAGGGCTAAACCACAAAAGCTATCGGTGGAGCGAAGCAGAGTGAGGCACCCCCCAAAGTGTTGATAAAATCACAAACCAATTCCGCTCAATTTCCCCAGTTTTATTGTAATTTCCAGCCCCGTTTCCCGTTGAACTTTTAAACCCAGGAGTGACCATGTTGGAAATGACAAAAACTGTTCTTCGTAAGGTAAGTTTCGACCGGAATTTGTTCCGTAAAGAACTGACCAAAGCCAAAAAATGGCTTGAAAAAGAAGATTTAGTCCTGTTGAAGGCATGGTGTTTAGCCACCTTCGCCGGGACCTATGATGACCTGATATTAGAGGTCATCTGATCTCGAAAAATTTTATTTGTCTCTAATCATCCCCTTGTGCGAACCACAAGGGGATTTATTTTTTAAGGAAAGCCAAATTGCGCTTTAAGCCTTTGAAGCCGGTTCGCTTTACGGCCGACTTGCGGAAGAATTCTCGAAAGACTTCTTCCGTTAAATCATGCCAATCGGAAGTAGACATTTCGAGCAAGCCGGAAGCTGGTTTGAGCAATGGTTCTTGGTGTGGTTTCGAAAAACGGTTCCAGGGGCACACCTCCTGGCATACATCGCAACCGAAGGCCCAATTGTCAAACTGGCCCGCCATCGCTTCTGGAATTGCCTCTTTCAGCTCGATTGTGAAATAGGAAATACACTTGCTGCCGTTTACATGGTAAGGTTCTTCGATAGCACCAGTAGGGCAAGCATCGATGCAGGCTGTACAAGAACCACAATAGTCTCTGATAGGGCCATCCTCAGGCAATTCAAGATCGAGTATTAACTCGGCAATAAAATAAAAAGAGCCTTCGCGTGGACTTATGAGGTTCGAATTTTTACCGATCCACCCCAAGCCACTTTTTTTGGCCCATGCGCGGTCCAACACCGGTGCAGAATCCACGAAAACCCGTCCATCCACCTCGCCGATTTCCTCCTGAATGTAACGCACCAGATCTTTCAGTTTGTGCTTGATGACGAAGTGATAATCCTGGCCGTAAGCATAACGCGAGATCTTGGGAGCCTCCTCGTCTTGTTGTTTTTGCTCTGGATAATAATTGAACAGCAAGGAGATGACCGATTTTGCACCGGGAACCAACAAACGGGGGTCGAGGCGCTTGTCGAAGTAATTCTCCATGTAGTGCATTTTCCCGTGCTTGCCTGCCTTTAGCCAAGCCTCTAAACGAGGAGCTTCTTCCTCCAGGAATTCTGCTTTAGAGAAACCACAGTGTTGGAATCCAAGCCGCAACGACTCTTGACGAATCATCCGTGCATACCGCTCCTGCTGGGTATCCATGCTCAACAATCAAAAAAGTTTGCCTTGGTCTTCAAAGGGCATTTTGCCCAAATGACGGTAGGTGCGATCAGTGGCCTCCCGACCACGTGGAGTGCGCGCCAAATATCCTTCCTGAATTAGGAAGGGCTCGTATACCTCTTCAATGGTTCCTGGCTGCTCCCCTACTGCTGTAGCAATGGTATTCAAACCCACAGGCCCTCCCTTGAACTTCTCTACGATAGTAGAAAGAATTCGATTGTCCATCTCATCAAGGCCATTTCGATCCACGTTGAGCGCATCTAACGCATAGTGGGCAATTTCCAGGTCAATGGAACCATTTCCTTTGATTTGGGCAAAATCACGTACCCTTCGCAGCAAGGCATTGGCAATACGAGGGGTGCCTCTGCTACGCCCAGCAATTTCACGAGCAGCGGTAGGCTGAATCGGAATTTTGAGGATGAGGGCCGATCGGTGTACAATGGAAGTGAGCAACTCGGTATCGTAATAGGCTAATCGCGAGTTGATCCCAAAACGAGCCCTAAGCGGAGAGGTTAACAGACCAGAGCGCGTGGTAGCCCCCACCAACGTAAACGGAGCCAAGGTGATTTGAACACTACGGGCATTCGGTCCGGAGTCGATCATGATGTCGATGCAGTAATCCTCCATCGCCGAGTAAAGGAACTCCTCAACCACTGGGCTCAACCGATGGATTTCATCAATGAACAATACATCGTTTTCTTCCAGATTGGTCAACAGCCCTGCCAGGTCGCCCGGCTTGTCCAACACCGGCCCTGAAGTAACCCGTATGTTTACTCCCAACTCATTGGCAATGATGTGCGCCAGGGTGGTTTTGCCAAGCCCAGGGGGGCCGTGCAGCAGTACATGGTCCAATGCCTCACCACGTTGCAATGCGGCCTCAACAAAGACTTTGAGGTTGTCCGTTACTTTGTGCTGACCCGTGAAGTCATCAAAGGCACTAGGACGCAAGACTTTTTCAATGTCGCGGTCTACCTGAGAGAGTTTCTCCGCTTCCGGATCGAGGTTTTCATTCATTTTTTGAGTGCCTTATCAAAAATAGGAAAATCTATCTGCTCATTCGCGATCGGCCAACCGGCGGTAGGTAGCATATATTTCCGTTGGAAACACGTTGAACTTCAAAACATACATGGGCGAATTAAAGTTTTCGTCAGTTGCTGAATTTCCTACCAATAACAAGCGGTATCCCACTCCTAAGCCCGCTCCAAACCATGGCGTAATACGGTATTGACTGATCATGTAGGGCTCGTACATAAAGAGGAAACGCCAAGGTGTTTGGTGCGTTGTCCCATTTCGGTCATCATAACGGTATAACGCCCTTCCAAATCCTAACAATACGGGAATGCTGATTTCCCATTTTGGGTCACGATAAAATACATATTCAAAATAGGGCGACAGGTAGGCAAACTTTAGCTTGGCTTCGATTCTTTCTAAAGAACCATCTCCATAGCGGTGTACTACCGTTGTAAAGCGGTCATTCATCAACCGATTATATCCCAACCCCATCCGCACCGTCCGGTTAAAATTCAGGCCTAACTTAATGCCAAGAATACGTGCAAACTGATTGGTGATAAAAGAATTGCGGCTATCAATTCTAAAGTCCAACTTGGGCGTGTGCTTCAGCGCCAACTTAATTGAATCAGTAAATTCCGTTTGCGCTTGTGACACCACAGGTCGCAAGGACAGAATCAGGAAGATGCTAAGCCGTAAAAATGTCTTCACAAAAAAAGTCCTTAAACCTGTCTTTCAGTCAAGACAAATTTAAGGACATTCTAAATTCTATTTGAGTGGTGGCTTAATGACCTTCGTCGGTCTCTCCCTCTTCGAGCGGAACTGTTTGTGGGACAAAATCCACGTCTTTTCCTGGCTTGCTGTAATCATACGCCCAACGGTGTACCGTAGGCAATGGTCCGGGCCAGTTTCCATGGATATGCTCTACCGGAGTAGTCCATTCCAAGGTATTGGATTTCCAGGGATTTTGCTCCGCTTTCTGCCCTCTAAAAATGCTGTAAAAGAAGTTGAAGGCAAACAAGAATTGAGCAATAGCTCCCAAAATAGCAAAGGCTGAGATCAACTGAGCTAAGTCAGTAAACTCGGCTAACATTGGGAAATCAGTATACTGATAATAACGTCTCGGCATACCTGCCAAACCGGTGAAGTGCATCGGGAAAAACACTCCGTATCCAGAAGCGAAAGTCAACCAGAAATGGATGTAACCAAGTTTTTTGTTCATCATTCGACCAAACATCTTGGGGAACCAGTGATACACTCCTCCAAACATCGCAAGTACCGCTGAGAGCCCCATCACAATGTGGAAGTGGGCTACTACGAAGTAGGTATCGTGGATATTGATGTCCAACGCATTGTCTGCGAGAATAATCCCGGTCAAACCACCCGATATAAAGGTGGAGACCATTCCCACACAGAACATCATGGCCGGTGTGAACTGGATATTGCCTTTAAACAAAGTAGAGATGAAGTTGAACGCCTTAACCGCAGATGGAATAGCAATCAACAAAGTAGTAAAGGTGAATACTGCTCCTACGAACGGGTTCATTCCTGTTACAAACATGTGGTGTCCCCACACGATGAAAGAAAGAAAACCGATAGCCAAAATGGAAGCTACCATCGCCCGATAACCGAAGATTGGTTTTCTGGAATTTACTGCAATTACCTCAGAGGTGATTCCAAGCGCTGGCAAGAGAATGATGTATACCTCAGGGTGACCTAAGAACCAAAAAAGGTGTTGATAAAGCAAAGGACTTCCACCCGTTTGCTCTAAAGCCATGCCTCCGATGTTAATATCTGAAAGATAGAAACTCGTTCCAAATGACCGGTCGAATACCAACAGCAGAACACCTGCAAACAGCACTGGGAAAGAAAGCACACCCAAAATCGCCGTAACAAACAAAGCCCAAACGGTGAGTGGTAAACGGGTCATGGTCATTCCCTTGGTTCGCAAGTTAATGATGGTCACAATGTAATTAAGGCCGCCTATCAGTGAGGAAGCAACGAAAAGGGTCATTGAAACCAACCAGAGGGTCATACCAATACCAGAACCCGGCATTGCTTCTTCTAAGGCGCTGAGTGGTGGATAGATCGTCCATCCAGCCGCAGCAGGACCGGTTTCCACAAAGAGAGAACCAATCATAATTGCAGAAGAGAGAAAGAAGAGCCAATACGAGAGCATGTTCATAAACCCTGAAGCCATGTCGCGTGCTCCAATTTGCAACGGAATAAGCAGGTTGGCAAAAGTACCACTCAAACCTGCGGTGAGCAGGAAGAATACCATGATGGTACCGTGGATGGTTACCAATGCGAGGTACATGTTGGGATCCAAAACACCTTCGGGAGCCCATTTATCGCCCAGGAAAAAATTCAGAATGGCAAATTTTTCCCCTGGCCAACCCAACTGCAGCCGGAAGAAAATTGAAAGCATCATTCCTACAAAAGCCATGAAGGTTCCTGTAATCAGGAACTGCTTGCCAATCATTTTATGATCCTGGCTGAAAAGGTACTTCGTAAAGAAGTTTTCCTCGTGGTGGTGGTCGGCCGCGTGAGCGGATGCGGGTGCGTGTGCGGTTGCTGCGTGCGATGCCATGTTTCTTTCTTTTAAGATCTTTCTACAATCAGTTCATTTGGGCAACCTCATCTTCAGTTGCCTCTTGCTTATCCTCTTCGTTCTCAGGTGTAGATTTGAGATGGTGAAAGCCAGTGGCTAATTCACCCGCCGGTTCTCCATTGTAAGTTGTTTGCTCAGCAAGCCATTCAGCATATGATGCTTCATCTTCCACGATGATGATCATTTTCATGTTGTAGTGGGAAGAACCACAAATCTTGTTGCAGTACAGGTAGTAGTTGAATTCTTCATCGCCAGTCTTTTCTCGCATTTCCTCTGTGGTGACGATCGGCTTGAAATGAAATTCAGTCGGAGTACCTGGAACCGTGTTCATTTGCGCCCGAAAATGAGGCATGTAAGCACTGTGGATTACATCTCTTGAACGAAACACAAAATGCACCGGTTTGTTTACTGGAATGTGGAAGGTATCAGCGATCATAATATCGTCTCCTGCATCTTGGTATTCCAGCTGTTGTAATTTCTGAATCCGTTTCTTGTGGCGCTCCAGGCGATTGATCTCCTTGGTGTATTGCTTACCCATTGTACTGCTGGGGTCGATCTCTGGATATCCTTCAGGCTTGAGTTTTGCTGTTTCCAAAGCAATGTCGCCTTCCAACTCCACGATCTTTTCGTCCAAAAATTTAGGCGTCATTACCCCCATATCGTTGGTAGATGAGACCAGATTGTAGTTCGCATCACCTAAGATGCCGTCTTGCCCCGGGTATCGGGCCCTCCAGGCAAACTGGAAGGAGTAGAGTTCAATCTGGTGTGCATCCTCAGGTGCATCAGCAGTAATATCATTCCAGGCATTCAAACCATAAATGATGATTACGGCCATGAAAGCAGCGGGAATAATGGTCCAAACCAACTCTAAGCGGTTGTCGTGCGACATGTAGACCGCTTTGTGGCCGCGGTGTCCCGAATAGCGATAAGCGAAGTAAAACAACGCAATATGGGTTAGCACAAATGCGATGGTAATGATCAAAAAGTTAAAGTTCAGCAGCCAATCAAGGCCCACTCCATGTTCAGAGGCAGACTCTGGAAGCAACTTATCTTTCGTCACCCAAAAGCACCATGCGAAAAAGGCAAAGTAGCCAAAGAGGAAAACCATCATCATACGGGACTGGAATCGATTTTCCCGGTTGGTTACCTGATCGTCTCGATGACCACGAATTTTACGGGCCAACTCAAACACACGTATCAACTGCACGACTGCGAGAACTCCCAGTACGCCAACAAACAGTATTAATAAGGTCAACATCATAGCTTACTCACAATTATATATCCAATCTTCTCAATGTAGACTTTAGATGGAGTGATGTACACTTTCTTCCAAATAGGGATGGTTTTTCACCATCACAGGTGCTTTGGAAAGGCTTCTTAAAATCATGTAAATAAATATTCCAAGATACACCAAAGCCATTCCTACCTCAAAAAAGCCCAACTGGCCTTCGGCTTTCATGGTACCTGGGGTAACCAACAAGTAGGTATCTACCCAATGGCCTGCAAAAATGATGAGCCCTACCAGGGTTAGGAAAGCCGAGTTGCGCTTGGTGTCACGAGACATCAGCAACAGCATCGGAAAAATGAAGTTGATGAAGAAGGTGGGCCAAATAATGTATTTGTAGTCTTCAAACCTTACCTGATAGTAGGTAACTTCCTCAGGAATGTTGGAATACCAGATCAACAAGAACTGGCAGAAAAACAAGTAACTCCACAAAAAGCTGGTAGCAAACATCCATTTTCCAAGGTCGTGGATGTGGCTGTCGTTCACTGCCTTTAGCAATCCCATATTCTTAAGGTGAATCGTAAGTAGGGTAACGACAATCATGGCCCCTGCCCACATGCCTGAGAACACATACCAACCAAAGAGGGTGGAGAACCAGTGCGTATCGATACTCATGATCCAATCCCAAGAGAACACCATGCTGGTGAAGCCAAAGAACACCAGGAAGATGGCGGCATCTACCACGTTTTTGCGGAAGATGTTGGTTCCACCCGAAATGTCTTCTTCCAAGGAGCGCTTGCGGAAACGATTGGCAAAAAAGATGTATACACCAACAAATACAATCGCTCTGATCCAAAAGAATGGCTTGTTGAGGTAAGCCTTTTTACCAACAATAATCGTATCGTAACTGGGATTCATTACCGCACCTTCTCGAAACTCCTCGCCTGTCATTCCATCGGTGTACAAATACATTTCATAAACCGAACTATCCATCCAGTGATAAAGGTGGTGCAAATCGAAGGTTCCAGCCAGGAAAACCACAAACAACATGATAGCTCCAATTGGAAGATAACTCCCAACGGCTTCGAACAGACGCTTGAAAACCACACTCCATCCAGCGTGTGCAGCATATTGCACGGCCATGAAGAAAACAGCCGCTATAGCAATTCCAAAGTAGAAGAAACCATTGATCAGCATGTTGGCCCAAACCCGTTGGCCCCAACCTGCATGATGTCCATGGCCACCCTCGGCATGCTCAGCGTGTTCCGCTCCTCCTCCAGAAACAAGCGAAATGATGATATCTGCAGCCATAGCCAATACACCAATGCCAATCAGGATGAACACAAAGCGTTTGACTTTATCAGAAATTGTATACTGTTCCATCAGGATTATACTCTTGTAGATTTTGCTGAGGTTTCCTCGTTATTCGTTAGTCGCTTCTGCCGTTTCATCTCCGTTGGGTGTAGCCACCGTTTCAGCGTCTTTTTCCGCTGATTCTGCTTCGCTCACTGCTTCTTGTGGTTGGGCCACTTCTGCTTCAACATCACCCTCTTCTGCTGCATTCAATGCCAACAAACTATCACCCAACTCCTTTTGCATGAACTTGTATTTCACATAGGTCACCACCTTCCAGCGGTCTTCCCAGGAAATTTGACCGGCATGTGAGCCCATTTTGTTTTTACCGTAATGGATGGAGTGGAACATCTTTCCTTGTTCCAGGTTTTTCAATTCATCGCTATCGTAGGCGGGAGGTACTGCATTGTACTTGGCGTTTTTAGCTACTTTACCATCACCTTTTCCTCCTGTCCCGTGACAGTGAACACAGAATTTCCCATACACTACTTTTCCTTCCTCCATTACTTCTTTGGTAAGCACTAAAGGATTCATCAATTCTTCACCGGCTGCTTCATATCCTTCCAAGTTGTTGTCATAAGGATAAACGTTCCATCCACGAGGAACCGTGTTGGGAGCCGGAAGCCTGGCCGATTGTGTGTTCACCAATTCTGTGCTGGTAGAATCACCAACTACGCCATAGTCAACATAAGTTTCGATGGAAGGCGAGCGGTACATGTCGGGCATGTATTCCACACCCGGGCTATTGGGATCAGAAGTACAAGACTGAGCCAATACCAACAGCGCACCGGCTACAAACGTCCCGAACAAACGGATAAATCGATTTGACTGTGTGTTTTTCATCGTTGGTTGCGTTGCTTCCGCCGTATTACTTTTCAAAAATTTCAACTGCACCGGTATCTTTCAAAGCACTTTCCAGGTCTTCCTTACTGAAGGTAGCATTGTTCCAGGGTTCTAATTCTACCGCAAAGTGATCGTCAGTAGTTTTAGGGTGTGGATTCCTTGCTGAAACACCGGGGAAAGTCCAATTGCGAAAAAAGTAAGTGATAGCCATTCCATGCGCTGCACAGAGCACCGTAAACTCAAATGTGACCGGAATAAAAGAGGTGACGTTCTCATAGTAAGAGAAGCTTGGTTTACCTCCAATGTTCATCGGCCAGTCAGAGACCATGAAATACCAAATTCCAATAACGGCCAATGTAAGTCCAGTTATGCCGAACATGAAAGAACAAATCGCCAACCTGGTCCATTTCACTCCCAGCACTTTGTCCAGGCCGTGAACCGGAAAAGGCGTGTAGACTTCCTTGATCTGAATGCCCTTGTTCTGAATCGAACCGCAGGCATCCATCAGGATGTCATCGTCATTATAAAGTCCGTACAATTTCTTTGGTGCAGCCATACATCTATAGTTATGCTACGTTAGCAGTATCGTCAGACGACACTGCCGCCTTGGCTTTATACTGTTTCTTGTATCCTTCTCCGGATACCTTCAGAATGGTTTTCAACTCGTTCAATGCAATAACCGGGAAGAACCGGCTGAAGAGCAAGAACAGGACGAAGAACAAACCAATGGTTCCCAGGAAAATACCGATGTCAACAAAAGTTGGGTGAAACATAGACCAGTTTCCTGGAATGTAATCTCGGTGCAATGAGGTAACAATAATTACAAACCGTTCGAACCACATACCAATGTTTACTACAATGGAGAGCAGGAATGCTGTAATCAAGTTGGTACGAATCTTTTCGAACCAGAAAAGCTGTGGAGTAATTACGTTACAGGTCATCATGGCCCAGTAAGACCACCAATACTCACCAGTAACCCGGTTGAAGAAGGCGTAACCCTCGTACTCTACTCCGGAATACCAGGAGATAAAGAGCTCCGAGAGGTAAGCCACCCCTACCATAGAACCGGTAATAATGATCACTACATTCATCAACTCCACGTGCTTGATGGTAATGTAGGTTTCGAGGTTGAGCACTTTCCGGGTAATGATCAGCAGGGTGTTTACCATAGCAAAACCGGAGAATACCGCTCCCGCTACGAAGTAGGGCGGAAAGATCGTGGTGTGCCATCCTGGAATCACCGAGGTGGCAAAGTCCATGGATACAATGGAGTGTACTGAGAATACCAAAGGAGTAGCCAATCCAGCCAACACCAGTGATACTTCTTCAAAACGCACCCATGCTTTTACATCTCCGGTCCAACCGAAGGCCAAAATGGAATAGACTTGCTTGACCACAGGTTTCACAGCCCGGTCGCGGATGGTAGCAAAATCAGGAATGAGCCCGATGTACCAGAAAACGAGCGATACCGAGAAATAAGTAGAAATAGCAAATACGTCCCAAAGCAGTGGAGAGTTGAAGTTTACCCACAGCGAACCCCACGTGTTGGGAAGTGGCAATACCCAATAGGCCATCCAAATACGTCCCATGTGGATTCCCGGGAAGAGGGCTGCCATCATTACCGCAAAAATGGTCATCGCTTCTGCCGCACGGTTGATCGCCATCCGCCAACGCTGGCGAAAGAGCAACAACACCGCGGAAATCAAAGTACCAGCGTGGCCGATACCTACCCACCATACAAAATTGGTAATGTCCCATGCCCAACCTACAGTGGTATTCAAACCCCAGGTACCAATACCGGTACCAATGGTGTAAGTAATACAACCGAGGCCCCACATCCCAAGAACGAGGGCCAGGCCAAAAACAGCATACCAATACTTATTCGCTTTCCCCTCAACCGGGGCGCAGACCTCCTCGGTGATCTGGTGATAAGTCTTCTCACCCAGAATCAGCGGAGTTCTAATGTCAGCTTCTTTATGCATTCTGTCGGTCTTTTGCTGTAAAGAATATTATACTTCTGCTGCTGCCTCGTCTTTTTTACGAGTCGGCATGTTCTCTTCTTTCGTTCTGTTTCGAATCTTGGTTTGGTACCAAATGTTCGGTTGAACACCAATTTCTTCCAACAAGTGGTAAGAACGGGCGTCTTTCGACCATTTGTAAACTGCTGATTCCGGATCGTTCACGTCTCCAAATGCAATAGCATCAGTTGGACAGCTATCGGAGCAAGCAGCGTTCAGCATCTCATCAGTTACTTTGCGCTTTTCTTTCTTCGCCTGCAGTTTAGCCGCCTGAATGCGTTGCACACACATACTGCATTTTTCCATCACCCCACGTGAACGTACTACAACGTCTGGGTTCAATACCATCCGTCCTAAAGTATCCTGACTTGGGTTGATGTCTTTGAATTTCGCATAGCCCATGTAGTTGAACCAGTTGAACCGTCTTACTTTATAAGGACAGTTGTTGGCACAGTAACGGGTACCTACACAACGGTTATACGTCATTTGGTTCAAGCCTTCATCACTGTGAGTGGTCGCTGCTACCGGACATACCGTTTCACAAGGAGCATGGTTACAGTGCTGGCACATGACCGGCTGGAAAGTAACATCCGGATAAACCGAAGGTGTTTCCATTGCTACATAACCATCTTCTTCTTTGGTGGCATCGGAAGTAAAATAACGGTCGATGCGCATCCAGAACATGGAGCGCGTACGACGAATTTCGTCTTTGCCTACTACAGGAATGTTGTTTTCAGCAGCACAAGCAGTCACACAAGCTCCGCATCCAAAACAAGTATTCAAATCAATGGCCATTCCCCAGCGGTGTCCCAACCCAATTGCGTGGTCGTCCCAAAGGTTAAGTTCCTCTGTGGTTTTGTCTTGGCCGTATGCGTCTTTCAGGGTAATCTTTTGATTCCAACCTTGAAACTGACCCTGAGCACCAGGCACTGAAGCCGGCTCATTCTTGTAAGTTTCCATGTCGGTCTCGTTGATGATCTTACGACCCATCATGGTGCTGTGCGTCTGCAAAGAAGCCATAGGATAGGTACCTTCCGACTTCTCTACTTTGGCATCAAATAGCGCCATTGACAGCGAACCCGCTACTTCCTGCATCAGCGGAAAGACGTTTTTACCAATCTCTCCAATTTTACCTACGTGCTTGCGGCCATAACCCACTGCAACACCCACCGTTTTACGGCGTTGTCCTGGAATGGGATATACCGGCAGTTCAACTTCTTGATCTCCAACGATAACTTTACCCAAGTGGGCAGGTGTTTTTTCAGCGATCTTGATGTTGAGGCCCAACTCCGCCATGTCTGACGGGTTCATGGTAATGTAGTTGTCCCAGGTAACACGCGACACAGGGTCGGGCAATTCTTGCAGCCAAGGGTTGGCAGCATGGGTTCCTTCTCCTGCTCCTGCCTTCATGTAAAGTTGCACTTCCCATTCGCCACCTTTAATAGAGGTAGCCGCTTTGGCAGCTTGCGCAACATCACCTTGAAATACTACTTCGGTTGGTTCAGCGTGGTCACCGACGAATACACCATCGTGCACACATTTGTTCCAGAATTCGAAGAACCCGTTGGCATCCGATTGAGGCATCAGGTTGTTCTTCCACTCATCGCGGATATAGGTGTAGAAATCAGTATCTGCTTTGCCCATCCAACTCAAGAAAGATTCTTGTGCCTGACGGGTGTCGAACAATTTACTAATGGTAGGCTGGCAAATGCTGTAGTGTCCTTTGACGGACTCGTGATCGTTCCACGACTCGAGGAAGTGGTGATCTGGGGCAATGGCATCGCAGAGGATAGAAGTTTCATCTACATAACTGGCCATCGACACTTTGTAACCTACTTTACTCAATGCTTCCTCAAACCCCCAGGATTTGGGCATGGAGTAAACCGGATTGGATCCGTAAATGACTAACGCATCCACTTTCCCACTTTTCATCTCGCCAATCAACTCTTTGACTTTGCTGTCACGAGCCTGACGGATGGAGGTAGGATTATCTAAATCAATGGTAGAGCCGTAACTCTTCAATTTTGCATTGATCGCATTGACCAACACCTGAACGTTGGGATCATTGGAGTCGCAAACGATGAGGCTATGACCTGGATTTTCCCGCAACTCACTGGCTGCTCTGGCAATCTTTTTCTCAATGTCGTTTTCGTCCTCGATGGTGCCTGCCGGGAGTGATGCTCCTGTAATGGCATTGTAGAACCGCGTTACGACTGCTCCTACCTCACTTGGCTTGATCGCTCCACGGAAATCGGAGTTGGCACCGGTGAGGGAGAGGTTGGTTTCAAATTGGTAGTGGCGTGACATCCACTCGCGGTCTGGCTTACGGGTTTTTCCAAAACCGTGACTATTGGTAACCGGCAACAACCAGTTGGCAATGAAATCGGCACCGATGCCTACCACCACTTTGGCGTTTTCAAAGTGATAAGAAGGAATGACCGCGCGGCCAAAAGATTTTTCGTTGGCTTCGATCATCGCCGAGTAGGAGACCGCATCATAAGCAACATGCTTAAAATCTACTCCTGCACCCGTTGATAGCTCAGCACCTTCTTCAGCAGCACTATCGTCAACCATGGAACCACCAAAGTGGCTGCCCATTTGCTGAATCAACTTACGGGTAGAGGGGCTCAAAAGGCTGTGCGACAGAACTCTGATCGTCCCACCCTTGGCATTTACGGCCCGTAATTTCTCCCGCACTTGAACATCAAGCGCATTCCAATCTGCATCTGCTCCGCCAATTTGTGGTCCTCTCAAACGGTTTCCGTCGTACAAGGAAAGCACCGAAGAATTGATGCGTGCATTCAGTCCACCGCCAGTAATCTTAGACTCACGGTTTCCACGAATGAAGATTGGACGACCTTCCCTGGTTCTTACCAGAACACTGGAATAGTCGATCCCATCCGAATAGGATGTAGCGTAGTGATTGGGCACCCCAGGAATAACTTCGTAAGGCTTCACTACATAAGGAATGGACTTAATAACCGGTGTCTCACATGCCGCAAGGGTAGCTGCACCAACACTAAATCCAAGAAATTTCAAAAAGTCACGTCGATTGGTTGACGTTGCATCTAAATCTGAGTTGTTGAGAAAGTCTTCTACCGGAAGTTCTTCCGGAAACTCTTTCTCGGCGGAAGCAATAAAATCAGGATCACTTTCCAACTGCTGAATGCTCTGCCAATATCGTTTGGTCGTACTCATCTTAAATACACTCTATAGTCCCAAAAAATCTCTTTACCTGAATTAGTAGTGGCACTTGGCACACTCCAATCCTCCGATCTGCTCCACGGTAAACTCTTGCAAGCCAAGATCGCGGTGTTTGATCATGAGATCTTCCTTTATTCCCTGATAATATTCGTTGTCGTCTTCCATAGTCACCTTGGTCTCGCGGTGACAATTGATACACCAGCCCATCGTCAATTCGCTGTGCTGTGCTAAGACTTCCATTTTTTCTACTTCTCCGTGGCAGGTTTGACATTTCTGCTTTCCTACTACTACGTGCTGACTGTGGTTGAAATAAGCAAAGTCGGGCAGGTTGTGGATTTTCACCCATTTGATGGGCTCGGTTTCACCCGTATAGCGTTGGTTCTCATTGTCCCAACCTGCGGCTTTATAAATCTTGGCAATCTCCTCTTTTCCATAGAGTGACCCTTCAGGAATCGCTACGTGGCAGTTCATACACACGTTGACGGATGGGATACCCGCCGATTTCCCTTTTTCTGCTGCGTGGTGGCAGTAAACACATTCCACCGCATTTTGACCCGCGTGAATCTTGTGAGAAAATTTAATGGGTTGCTCCGGAGCATATCCTTGGTAAACGGCTACTCCTTTGAGTGCGTACCAACCGTTGGTTGCGCCTACAGACACAATGACCAAAACAATGAGGGCTGCATACTTCTTGTTGTTGGCCAACCAGTTGATCGCAGAACGAATGTGACTAATGTCTTCTTTTGGCTTCAGCCCTTTGCCCGTGCGGTCCAGATTGATGAGGGAGGTCTTCACCAAACCAAGCACCTTGATCACCACGTAGAACACGAGGGCTAAAGCACCCAGCCAAATGATCAACGAAGTGGCATCACTTTCTCCTTCCTGCGGATCGCCTCCTCCAGTTGGTTTTGGATCCTTGGCAACTACTTCTTCCGCCTGAACAGTGTTGTTGTCCAGGTAAATCAGGATCGAACCAATTTCTACATCGGTGAGTGTCCCGAATGCAGTCATCAAAGTTGGTTTGTAGGCAGCCCACAGTTCGTTGGCATAGGCATCGCCCGACTTGATCATCCCTTGTGGATTCCGAATCCACTTGTACAACCACTCTTCGTTGGGCACACGCTCACGGTAGCCGTAAAGCCCCGGACCCGTGTTCTTTTGTGCCGTTAGGTAGTGACACGATTTACACTTTGCATTGAACAGACCTTCGCCTTGTGCTTCAGTAGCACCTGCTGGTGGCTCAGCAAGAAGATAAAAGGGGGTGGCTATGAATAGGATGAAGAAAAGGAAACATTTCAGCCACTTACCTGTTCCGCTACTTTGCCTTGTCAAGCTCCTCATAGATATGTTTTTGGGCTGCATAAACCGTCAAAATGGACGAATATAAACCTAGCGCAAAAATAGGGCATAAGCTGGATTACGGTCACGAAATTGTCAAAAAATTGAACTCGACAGATTTAATTTAGAACAATTCTAAATAAGATTGAAATCGCTCGAATTCCCCTAATAAAGGGCGATTTTTGTTTTCAATTTCATTATATTCTTTCTTCATTTTCAGCGTTCTGTTGAACAATCTTTCCAGGTATTCGCGGAATTCAAATTTGATCATTTTTGACCGTTGAGGCGACTGTTTTTTTTGAAGTCTACTACCTTTGTTTCAGCATGAAGATATCCTTCTATTTCCCGGCTTTTTTACTTTCCATTGGTATACTCTGTTGCACGAATTATGTTGCCATTGGCCAAAAAACCAAGGGCGATTGGAAGCTGTATCCACCAGATACAAACGCTTCAGAAGTCTTTTCAGACAGCCTAATGTCTGACAGTTTAGTCATTGCAACACCGGATAGTTCCTACCAAAGTGAGCTTTTGGAGGACGCACGTTTGGAGTATCTGATGGACAAATACCTCACCCTAAACGAGGATAAAATAACCGGCTTTCGGATTCAGATTTTTGCAGTTTCAGGCCCTAACAGCAGCCTGGAGGCCAGAAAAGTAAATGCCGAGTTCAAACAGTCGGGCATTGATTTGCCCTCCTACATCGAGTTTGATAATCCAAATTTCCTGGTTCGGGTTGGTGATTTTCGAACCCGATTAGAAGCTGAAAAATTTCGATTGATGGTGCAGGATAAATTCCCATCTGCCTACATCGTGGTGGACGACATCAACCTACCGCCACTTCCAAAAAACAAGGGCTAACAAACTCTCTTAGAAACTTCTAAACAACAAAAAAGCGCCCCGTTTCTGAAGCGCTTTTTTAGTTTAAAATGTGTTTACTGTCAGAGGTTTTGCTTGATCTCTACCTCTTCGAATCCTTCGATGATGTCTCCCACCTTAATGTCGTTGTAGTTGGTGATGTTCAAACCACATTCGTAGCCTGCTTTCACTTCCCGAACGTCATCTTTGAAGCGTTTTAACGATCCAAGTTCGCCGGTATAAACGACTATACCATCGCGAATGAGTCGTACGCTGGTGTTTCGGTTAACGGTTCCATCGAGGACGTAGCAACCGGCAACGGTTCCCACTTTAGAAATTTTGAAGACATCGCGTACTTCGATGTTGCAAACCACCTTCTCTTCGAACTTGGGTGCCAACATGCCTTCCATCGCACTTTTGATCTCGTCGATGGCATCGTAAATGATGGAATAGAGGCGGATGTCAATTTCTTCTTTCTCTGCGAGTTTTCTCGCAGTTCCTGAAGGCCGAACCTGGAAACCAACGATGATGGCATCGGAGGCGGAAGCAAGCAGTACATCAGACTCTGTGATCTGCCCTACACCTTGCATGATAATGCGCACCTGGATGTTTTCCGTCGAAAGCTTCATTAAAGAATCGGAAAGCGCCTCTACAGAGCCGTCCACATCACCTTTAAGAATAATGTTGAGCTCCTGGAAGTCTCCAATGGCCAAACGACGGCCGATCTCATCAAGCGTGAGACGGTTTTGTGTCCGAACCCCTTGCTCTCGCTGCAATTGCGTCCGCTTACCAGCGATTTCCCGCGCTTCGCGCTCGTCGTCCATCACTACCAGACGTTCGCCTGCGTTAGGCGCTCCGTTGAAGCCCAATACCGAAACGGGAACTGCCGGACCTGCTTCTTTAATGGCTACACCACGTTCGTTAAACAAGGCTTTTACTTTTCCACTGTATGGGCCGGCAAGCATAATGTCGCCTACCCGAAGTGTACCGCCTTGCACCAAGACCGTAGTCACATAGCCGCGACCTTTGTCAAGCTGCGATTCGATTACCGTTCCAAGGGCATTTTTTCCTGGATCGGCTTCCAGTTCGAGCAATTCTGATTCGAGGAGTACTTTTTCCAGTAGTTCCTCAATGTTAGTTCCGTGTTTGGCAGAGATTTCCTGGCTTTGGAATTTTCCTCCCCAGTCTTCCACCAAAATATTCATGCCCGCCAACTCTTCTTTAATTCGGTCGGGGTTGGCGTTTTCTTTGTCTACTTTATTAATGGCAAACACCATGGGCACACCAGCGGCTTGCGCATGCTTGATGGCCTCTTTGGTCTGAGGCATTACATTGTCGTCAGCAGCTACTACAATCACAGCAACATCAGTCACCTGAGCACCCCTGGCCCGCATAGCGGTAAAGGCTTCGTGGCCCGGAGTATCTAAGAAGGTGATGGATTTACCACTTTCAAGTCTCACGTTATAAGCTCCGATGTGCTGGGTAATTCCCCCTGCCTCACCAGCAATAACGTTGGCATTGCGAATGTAATCGAGCAAAGAAGTCTTTCCGTGGTCAACGTGGCCCATTACCGTAATGATCGGTGGACGACCAGACATACGGTTGGGGTTGTCTACTGATTCTACAACCTTTTCAGAAATCTCTGCACTTACAAAGTCGGTTTCGTACCCGAATTCTTCGGCTACAATGGAGAGGGTTTCCTTGTCAAGTCGTTGGTTGATGGACACCATCATTCCCAGAGACATACAAGCAGAAATCACTTCGGTGACCCCCACATCCATCATGCTGGCCAACTCATTTACGGTAACAAATTCCGTTACCTTCAAAATGCGCTTTTCAGCTTCCTGCATCCGCATGTTAGCTTCTGCTTGCTGGCTCGCAGCGTCACGTTTGGCCTTGCGGTGGCGGGCACCTTTATTTTTCTTGTTACCTCCGCTCAAACGAGCGAGGGTTTCACGAATTTGATTTTGAATTTCTTCTTCGGTAGGCTCCTGCTTGGTAGCTCCTTTTCCTCGGTTATTGCCTTGACCACCTCTTTGTCGGTTGTTGGAATTATTTCCACCGTCCCTACGATTGTTGTTGGATGGAGGACCTGCCTTGGCAATTCGCTTCCTTTTCTTTTTGCGGCCAGAGAGTTCTGTATTTTCCGAAGAGGACGCCACTGGCTTCTTCTTCTTTTTCTGCTCTACCGGTAGTTCGATTTTTCCTACCACCGTAGGGCCGCTAAGCTTCGCAACATTGGCTCTTACCACTTCCTGCTCGGCAGGTTTGGCCGGTGCATCGGTTGCGGGTGTTTCTTTTTTAGCTTCAGGTTCGGGTTCTGCAGCAGGTGCTTCCTCTTTCTTAGGAGTTTCAACCGGTTCAACTGCCTTTTCGGCTACGGTCGGCTTTTCCTCTTTTTCTTTTACCGGAGGGGCAGGAGTTTCCTCTTTCACTTTGGGCTTGACTTCAGGCTTAGCCTCCACTTTTGGCTTTTCCTCCGCGGCTGGCTTTTTTTCAGGCGCGGGCTCTTCTACCTTGGCAGGTTTCTTTTTGTCGGGCCGGGTTTTGGTATTGATCGAATCCAAATCGATTTTCCCCAATACCTTAGGTCCTTCCTGCTTTGGTTCTGCCAAGTCTTTAATGCCTCCGGAAACGTTTTCGATATTCTTAATAAGAATCTCATCTTGCTCCGGCTTTTTGCCGGACACACGCTTCTCGGTGTCTTCGAGGGAGATGGTTTCCCGCACCACCTTGTTCAGGCTGATTTGGCGCGATTCTTCCTTTGCAGCCCGCTCCGACTGGTATTCATCGAGCAGTACCAAATACAACTCTTCCGAGATTTTCGTATTGGGTTTGGCATCGATGTCGTGCCCTTTGTCAGATAGGAAATCAACAATCGTGGAAATACCGATGTTAAATTCCCGGGCGACTTTACTCAAACGTCTTGCTGGTCTGCCTTCACTCATAGTTTTGCTTCTTCCGAAACGGCCGGTAAAAGTAATAATATTCTATTTATTCCTGAAATGAAGCGGGTTTTAGTCAAATTCTGCTTTCAGGATGTTCAACACTTCCTGTACCGTCTCTTCTTCCAGGTCAGTGCGCTTCACCAGATCAGAGGCTGAAAGTTCCAGTACGCTGCGTGCAGTGTCGCAACCTACTTTCTTCAGCTCATCGAGAATCCAGTGTTCGATTTCATCGGCAAATTCTTCGAGGTCTACGTCTTCCTGATCATCGTCAGTATCCCGATAAACATCGATTTCGTAGTTGGTTAACTTGCTTGCCAATTTGATATTGAAACCTCCCTTACCGATGGCCAACGATACCTGATCGGGCCGAAGAAATACATCCGCCCGGTGGTTTTCGTCATTCAATTTCATCGATGTGATCTTGGCCGGGCTTAGCGCACGGGTAATGAACAACATCGAATTATTGGTAAAGTTGATCACGTCAATGTTTTCGTTGCGCAATTCGCGCACAATGCCATGGATGCGGCTTCCTTTCATCCCCACACAAGCACCAACCGGATCAATCCGATCGTCATAGGATTCTACCGCTACCTTGGCTCTTTCACCCGGTTCGCGTACAATCTTTTTAATGGTGATGAGGCCGTCGAAAATTTCGGGCACTTCCAATTCGAAGAGGCGCTCCAGGAATACAGGAGAAGTTCGCGATAAAATAATGACCGGACTGTTGTTCCGCATCTCTACTTTGGAAACCACTGCACGAACCGAATCTCCTTTTTTGAAGTAGTCGGATGGAATTTGCTCGGACTTGGGAAGAATCAATTCGTTGCCTTCGTCGTCGAGAATGAGGATTTCCTTTTTCCAGATCTGGTATACTTCGCCGGTAATGATCTCTCCCACGCGGTCTTTGTATACCTTATATATACTGTCTTTTTCAAGTTCATGGATGCGCGAAACCAGGTTTTGACGCATGGCCAATACCGCCCGGCGACCAAACTCCTCCAACTTCACTTCTTCCGACACATCTTCTCCGATTTCGAAGTCGGGCTCAATCTTAATGGCGTCAGAATAGGCGATTTCCGCATTTTCATCCTCTACTTCCCCATCGGGAACGATGGTGCGGTTGCGCCATACTTCGAGGTCGCCCTTATCGGGGTTGATGATCACATCGAAAGTATTTTCCTCTCCATACCGCTTTTTCAGCATGTTCTTGAAAACTTCTTCCAGGATGTTCATCATCGTTACCCGGTCGATGTTTTTGAATTCCTTAAACTCGCTAAAGGAGTCAATCAATTCTTGCGTATCCAGCATGATTCAGCTTATTTGAATGACACTAAAACCTTGGTTTCTTTTATTTCTGAAAAAGGTAAATCGTGTTCAGTCTCTACCCAAACACGGCCTTTACCCACTTCTTTTTTCTTTTTGCTACGGCTCACCACGAGAATACTTTCTTCAGATGCTTCTCGCAATTCACCTTCGATGCGTTGATCGGCTCCTGTGATTACCGCTACTTTTCGACCGATATTTTTTCGATACTGTCGCGGCATTTGAAGGGGTTGGCCTACTCCCGGCGAAGAAACGCTCAGTTCAAAATCTTCTTCGTCCCGATCCAGGGCCCCTTCCACTGCCCGACTGATGGCCACACACCGATCAATGGTTAACCCCGAGTCACTGTCCATTTGCACCGATATCCGGTTGCCAGCATTTACCTGAATGTGGACAACAAACTCATCTGTGCCTTCAATGGCAGCATTCACAAGGTCTCGAATCAGTGTTTCTACGATCAAATCAGGTAGGTCAACAAAAAAGAGGGGCGAGCCCCTCTTCAACGTTCATTCTATCTTTTTTAGCGATGCAAATATATAAATTTATTGCCGCCAATCCAACTATCTGCTCAGGGTACGGAAGACCCATTTTCGTAGCGTTTTTCAGTTAGTATTTCTCCCTTTTTACCGTAGAATCGAAATACCCCATGTTGCCTTCCGTTCTTATAACTTCCTTCACTCAAAGGCTTTCCATTCTGGAAATAAACGGTGGTTTTACCGTTCAACCTACCCTTGGTATAGTTTTCCTCCCGTTGCATGGCTCCTCCAGGATAGTAATAAGTCCACTTGCCGTCTTTTTTTCCATTTGCGAAAGAACCCTCGTAATCCGTACCTCCTTTGGGAAGAAAGAAGCTCCATTTGCCGTGCCGCTGGCCCTCCTTATAGCTACCGGACTCTCTTGGCTGGCCGTTGCTGAACCAAAATTCCCAATCACCTACTTTCATTCCCTCTTTTAATTGGCCTTTGTAGCTCGGTTTTCCATTTTCATAGAATCCTTCCCAATTTCCGCTCATTTGACCCAATTGATAGCTTCCATGGTCTTTTTCATTGCCATTGGCATACCATGATATCCACTCCCCTTCTTCCTTGCCATTGTTGTAGTCCCCTTCTTGGAGTAAGTTGCCGTTTTCGAACCAGGTGGTCCAATGACCTTGCTTGTGATCGTTCTCATAACTGCCTTTTCGCCAAACTCGCCCATTCTTATAGTAGTACTTCCAATCGCCGTGCAATTTATCTTCTCGGTAATACCCCTGGCTTTCTACTTTTTGATTGGGATAATAATACGTCCAAAGGCTGTCCTGCATGCCTGCTTTGAAATATCCGGTTTGATAAGTGGTTTCATCGCTGTTTTTCCATTCCCAGAAGCCGGTTTTTTCGCCGTTTTGGTGGGCTCCTTTAATTGACAGGTTGCCGTTGGGATAATAATTGAGGTAGTTCCCTTCAAATTTTCCGGCCATGAAGTCTACTTCTTTCCACTTTTCACCTTCTTCATACCAATAGGTCCAGGTACCGGTTTTCATCCCATTTTTATAATCGCCTTTTTCCTTCACCTGGCCGTTGAGGTACCAAAGGGTGCAACTGCCCGACCGCTGACCATCTACGTAGCTACACGCCTCTTTCTTTCCATTGGTCACAAAATAGCTAACGAGGGTCCCCGTTCCATTCGACATGATTTGCTTTCCCTCCGTGTTCCAAGCGTCTACCGGAGTCATACGGCCCAACTGCCAATTCTCCCGGGAAGCAGGCCTGCCATCTTCGTAGAAATGCTCCCAAAGACTATCCCGTAGGTTGGAGACCATATAGCCGCGCTTTCTCAACTTTCCGCTGTCATACCACTCCTGATAAAGGCTGTCTTGATAATCCCAGGTAAAATATCCTTCGTTTTGCTTTTGACCACTTTCGTACCAAATGGTCACGCGCCCGTGCAGCTTGCCCGCATCATAGTGAGCTTCCTCCTTCAATTTCCCGTTTTCGTACCAATAGCGCCACAGTCCTTGTTCTTTGCCATTCACCAAGGCACCTTCCATGCTTTTGCGGGTACTGTCTTTGCCAAAAAACAACACGTAGTCTTGCACCAGGTCGGGAGCACCTTCGGGCAAGCGGATCGAATCTTTTTGTGGTTGTGCTTGTAGGGCAACAAAAGCACATAGAAGCCCTGCCAAAGCGGCAAATTTTCTCATCACTAAGCGTTTAACTGGATTCAAAACTACCCCAAATCGCAGCTGTTCCTGGAAATACCGGGGGAAGTTATCAACGACTGGAAATGAATTGAGCCGTTGGTGAGACTGCTAATAATACGTTAGGATTTGCTTTTTGGTGTGCCGCAGTTAGTTCTTATAATCAAATTGATCGAACCAAAGGGAATTCATCCGCACGTTTACCCCGCGTTTGCGCACAATGACAGCACGCATATTGTATTCGAAAGCGATCACAAAATCGGAGGCAGTGATGAAATACTGCGCATTGCCATTGCTCCCTAAAAGGTCGACAATCTGAAACTGCCCCTGGTAATTCAGAAAACCCTTTACTTGCTCTTCTGGACAAAAGATCGTGATGGTGCTATCCCTTAAGTTGAGTACAATGCGATAAGGGTCTCCGGCTTCAAAATTGGCCCGTTCGCCGTCTTTTACCAACCGGATGCGTTCCGAAGTAAAAACGTGAACGTCTTGCTGTGCCCCAACCGGTAGGGCTGTGCTCCACAAAGCAAGCGATATAATTAGTTGCAACACCATGCGCATACTTCAAAAATACAGGAAATTGAGTGGATGGGTAGGAAAGACTTAACAATCCTTAACAGTGACCACAAAAATTTTCCCTAAAAATTGAACGTTTTTTGCGCCATGGTGTACTGAGTGAAAAAATCGAGCATGGAAGCCCCGGAATTGCCCTTCAAGAAAAAGAACTACTACCTCTTAGCTGCCGCTGCTGCATTGGTACTTGTCGGCTTTGCCCTGATGTCAGGCGGAGGAAGTGACGATCCAACCGTATTCAATCCGGATGTATTTAGTCATCGTAGGATTAGTCTTGCCCCTACGGTGGTGGTGGTGGGTTACCTGTTGGGTATAGTGGCCATTCTTTACCGTCCGAAAAGCGAGGTGTGATCTCAACTGCTGAAACATACAAAGGTTGGTCGGACGAGGCTTTGGCAGCTGCGATTGGTCAAGGAAAAAACGGAGCTTTAGAAGAGCTGTATTTCCGGTATCAAAAACGGGTGCAGTACTTCTTCTATCGTATGTTGGGCCACTCGGAGGAAAAGGCCAACGACTTTGTGCAAGACTTGTTTTTAAAACTGATCGAAAAGCCGCATCTCTTTAATCCTGAAAAACGCTTTTCGACTTGGTTTTTCAGTGTGGCACACAACATGTGCAAAAATGAATACCGCCGATTGAAAGTGCGGGAGGTAATGGACCCTGAGGCAGAGGCGAACCCCTCTACCGGCCAGCGTTTCGACCCGGCCTACCAGGCTGACCTCAACGCGTTCAATGCTGCGCTGCACGCTGCGCTCGATCAATTTGATGAAGATCGAAAAACGGCTTTTTTGTTGCGCCACCGAGAAGGTTTTAGCATCCGGGAAATTAGTCAGGTGCTGCAATGCTCGGAGGGCACCGTAAAGTCCAAACTCTTTTACACTCATAAAAAACTGGCAGTCCGTTTGAAGGATTTCAATCCCAATCAACTGACTTCCGAAACACGAAAATCATGAACACCGATTCTTCTGCCTTTGATCATATTGAACATCTGTTGGCGACCAAGTCTTTTGGAGAGCTCGATGCGGCTGAACAGAAACTGGTGTTGACACACTTCGACTCGGCATCGGAATATGAAATGATGCGGGATGGCTTGCCACGATTCGACCGTGCGCTTCAAAATGATGCCCTTGATCTGAAAGACGATCCAGGCACCTTGTTGCGGCTTAAAAACCGCATGGAGGTTGCACCTAAATCTTCCAACGTCAAACATGGGTCACTTTTGGGACTCCTATGGGGAATACTTCCCGGAAAATTAGCGGGTTTGAAAGCCGGCATCATGGCCATAGTCATGTTGGGAATGGTATGGATGGGGGAACCGGGGGTAGAACATCAGGAGGGCGTTTGGACAGATTCCACTGCTACGCTCTCCGATACCTTTCCTGCTCCTTTCATGGACAGTGTTTCTGTGGGCTTTCCGGTGCGATAGAATGGCCTAAACGAGATTGTAACTACATGTTGGAAATTTTACCTTTATTGGGTGAAACTAAACGGTCCACTTTGCGTACATACTCGTGATCCCTGGCTCCAAGCCCTCTCTTGTAATTTCATGGCTACTCTATCAAAAAACAATTTGTGGCTTTCACCTGCCCAAAAAAGGTTACTCACGATTGCAACGTGCTTCCTTTTGTTGTTATCCCCCAACCTGCTCGCTGGTGGACTCACCACATCAGAACCTGACTCTTTCTTACTCAACGTTTTCGGATTTATCTACGATAAAGACGTTAAGATTAAAGAAGCAACGGTAACACTCTACGACGGAAATCGAATTGTGAAAACCATTCAGACTAAAAAGAATGGTAAATTTCTCTTTCAGCTCAATCGCAACCGCGATTATACCATTGAAATTAAGAAAGACACTTACGTTACTAAACGGGTGAGCATCTCCACTAAAGTGCCCCATGGGGTAGGTTGGTTACCCGATTTTGACTTTGATACCAGCTTACTCAAAGTAGAGAAGTTTCGTGGAATCGACATTTCAGACCTTGACTTTCCAAGCGCACTTATCGCCTATGATACGAAGGATAAGGAAATGGATTTCAGCAAAACATATAGTAAGCTCTATAGAGCTCAAGTTAGAGAATTGCTCCTGCAGGCCCGGAGCAGATGATTACTGTTTGGTTTAGGTTAATTTGTGCCTAATGCGGCCCGGTCAATGGTTTTTGATCGGGCCGTTTTCTTTTCCCACTCTCTTTCAACTCTTCAATGAATACCCGTTTTAACAACTCTTGATAGCGTTGTCGGATTTTAAGGACTACCGCGTGGTCGTCTACTCCTAATAAGCGGTAATAATTGAGGCGATCGAGCACCCGGGTACGGATTACGGCATCTGACTTTTGATAAACGTGGAGGTGGTCGGCAAAAAAGTCAATCTCTACAAATCGCTCTCGGGTTTCAATCAAGGCCATCCGGTCGGGCCGGAGACGTTCCAGGTAAAATCGAATCAAAATTCCATTGATAAAGGGTTTAATGGCAAAATCGCTCTTTACAAAGATCGGAAAACACTCAGCTGGTTGCGGTAGCGCAATGGACACGAAAGGCGCTCGATTTCGAACAGTTTTTAGAATTTGGACACGAAAGAAGTGCGGTTTTTCACAATTTTCAGAGTTGGTTAGGTTCGCTCAATTTTTCCAAAAAAAATGCGACTTCGCTAATACAAAGTCGCATTCACCGATGCACGAGCACCGTAGTATGAGTTTACCGGTCTACTGTTCGTCTATGGTAAGGTAAGTAAAGGTTTGGTTGAGCATTTGATAGGCAATCTCTCCAAATGTGGTGGCACCTGAGAAACCAATGGAGGCTTTGTCTAACCCTCCGTAGACGTAGTTCAGGATGCAATTGCAGTTGTAATCAATGCGGTTTTCCTTTTGAAGCTGCACTTGGGCTTTTGCCTTAAAGGTATCTACATAGCTGTCGAAAGACTTTGCAATTCGGTAAGTGCGGTCTTTAAACAGCGGAGCATAAAAAACCACTTGCTTGTTTTCTTCGTCCAAACGCTGGAAACTAATGTTGACATTGGCGCCTCCGTAATCGCTCACCAAAGGATAGGAGATATCGATGTTGTTGGTTTGAATGAAATCCAACAGGTTCTGTTTTTTGCCATTGATGATACATTCTTCAAACACAAAACCATCCTCCTCTACTTCCAGGGTAAAGGCATCAGAGCCCTCAAATACATTGATAATCTCCAACCTTGCGGCCTGGCTTTCCGGTAGCTTCACATGAAGTGCCACACCGAGGTCGGTATGCGCCTCACCCGTAGATCCATCAAACGTTTTAGAAAGACGGCCGTCGGTAAATTCATCCAAGTCTACACCAGCAATCAAACCGATTAAAGGATTTTCAAAGAGCTTTTCGTAGTTCGGAGCATTTAACGCAAATGACAAATGAATGTCGCGCAAGGCCGGTAAGATGAGAAAATGGAAACCATTATCGAAGCCGTTGCTCGTAATGTTTTTTAAGGTTTCTACCGAGTAAGTGGCGATTTTAAGGTCTTCTGCCAAATCGGAAAAGTCGGTTACAAACACATGAGACTTATCCATTCGCCCGGGTTGATCCTTAAAATAGAAGTAAGGGATAGTGCCTCCAATCCATTTTCCGTTGGGCAATTGTGCCAACAAAGCCTCTTCACCCGAAATGACCAAAGTGTGGCCTTGTTCGATTAACTCGGCGGCTTGGCCAAGTTCCATCAGTTGGTTTTTCTGTACTGTTTCCATTGCTGTTACCATTCCTTGAAAATCGTTTTAAAGTCACTCTGTACCGCCACCGCGTATTTTCGGCATAGTTCGTATAACTCATCTACCGCAGCCTCAGTTGAAATTTGCCCGTTTGAAATCTTCCTGCTGAACTCAGCGGTTTTCATTTGAAGGACAAAATTTTGAAACTGATGATTGATATTGCCATTGACCAACTCTGCCCATTCCTTGCGTTCTTTCGGTGGTATCGAGAACTGTGTTTGAGGGTCAGACATGTTGAATTATTTAGTTGAATATGAAAGTGTTAGAAACTACGAAAGTAACGTGGGTAAGTTTCATGTTTCGGCCTTTAACTCAAGCTTTTCCAATGGTTAAGTCATTCCAGGTCTACCGTTAACCAACTCCGATTTTTTTCCATGGCCCCTCATCCAATTGAATGATTTTAGCCGGTGTTCATCCAAATGAATGAAAGCGGCTTTAGTGGCTCCTTCTACTTTAGGCATGTTTATTTCACCTAAAATCTATTCGACGATGAAACATTTCTTTTTACTGGTTGCCTTTGTTGGACTTTGCTCTGCAAGCCTGGGCCAATGCAACGCTATTGCTGTAACCAACTATACTGCTGCAACATTAGACATTGGTGGGCAGGCGGTAGTTCCTGTTTTATGCCCTCCCGCCGGATTTCCTGAAATGCATACTGCTGTTTCGGTTGCCCCATCAGCTACGGTGATGTTTACAGCAACGCCGGGCAAAGAATTTTACCGGGTTGGGGCCAATTCTTTTTTAGGAATGGGTTCTAGTACCGCACCAGACTGGGCGTTTACCGCCTGCGCCACAGTGCCAGTTGGTCCTTACACGATGTTTTGGTATTCTACGCCCAGTGGCGTTTGCAAAGTAGACATCTATTGACCTTTTACACCGTTCTGACCGGTTCGCCGATTGGTTCGCATCCAATGAAAGACGGCAGCCTTGCAGGCTGAGGCTGTCGCTTTCTATTTCTCCTCAGGGGCTACACTCCGTAAATAGTAAGCTCCGTGAGTTAACAATGCTTAAGGCTTAGCCCTCAAAAAAGCTAAGTTGCACCATTAGCGTACTTTCCCGCTACTTTTTAGTAGGCCTAAATCTTGAAAGCACATGTGCATGAGGGTACACTACTGCCAACAATGAGCAAGAGGGTCAACCTCATTCATCTGGATGATTTCGGTGGCAACTCATCCAAATGAATGAAAAAGGCCTTTGAAACCGGCCCTACATTCGGACCATTACCAACCAAAATATTTATTGATTATGAAACAAGTTCTTTTAATCGTTCTCTTAGCAGGAATAAGTTCCTGGGGCATGGCACAATGCAACTCCATCCATGTTACCAACTACACCACTGCCACTTTAGACGTTGGTGGGCAGGCACTCATTCCGGTATCCTGCCCTCCAGGAGGAGCACCAGAAGTAGACAATATCTGGGGGTTGACTCCTGGATCTTTTGGCTGGCTCAACGCTTCACCTGGAAAAGAATTCCGGATCGTTGGCGCAACTTCAGGACTCCTGTCGGGTTCCAACACTTCACCAGCATGGGTAGGTTCGGCATGTGCCCCTGGCCCCAGCGGTGACTACACGATTATCTTTTACCCTGGCCCAGGCGGAGTTTGTAAAATAGAGATCTTCTGATTCAACTTTTTTCAATCTTCATCCCAAGGAAACCCTTGTAAAGCGAAACCGTAAGGATCATTCCTTCTTCCAGCAATGGAAGGATCGTTTCCGGCTAAAAAAAGAGGCTGTCTCCAATTGGAGGTGGCCTCTTTTGTTGATGTACTTGCCCAACTATGTTGGGATTGAATCCCAATGTCTTGATTTTGATTCAAGGCATCAATCGGTTGTACCAGTTAAAGAGTATGGATTTTGCCGATTGAAACAGAAGTCAAAATGCATGTCCATAAATGATTACCAAGTGGATGGCCCGGTTGGTATTTTAACCAGTGAACAACCGCAGGCTCCAAGCTCCTTTTCAGGAATCACAGGCCGAAATCAATCCCTATTGTCAGAATTAATCCACCCGGAGATAAAATCTGCATCACAGTTTCAGAAGTACCCGTCAGCCGCACCCCATCTGTCCGTAAATCGTAAGTATCTACCACCCGAGCCGTTCGAAAGGCTATACCCGTTTGAAAATAAAGGCGGCTGTTTGGCGTAATTCTGGCGGAGTAACCATATCCCAGATCGATCAGTCCAACCGGATTGAGGTCTAACAGTACCATTCGGTTTTCGATAGACCCTAAGTCAGTGTCTTCAATTTCCAGCTCGGTTTCAAAGTTCCTCCTCCCAGTTGCTAACGAATAACCCAGATGTAAGTAGCTTCCACGAAAGCTTTCTTTGAAATAGTACCGGCCGTAGAAGCCCAATTTTATGCCCCAGGTACCAAGCCCTGCTCCTAACCCAACCACCGCTCGGTTGTTGGGAGCAGTTTGCAACCGCAACCCTATGAGGCCCACTTTACTGTTGAGGCCTGATTCAAGGCCAACAAAAGTCTTTCCAGCACCTAAGGGCGGTGCAGCAAGCCGTTCTTGTGCTTGTACACTGCTGGAAGTCAAAAGGGCACCTATGCAAAAGGAAAATGCAACAATAGAAACACGGAGGATAGATAAGGCAGGCATCATATTAGAGAACTTATGGTGTGTTGCAGAATGGGCACCGGGGATAAAGGATCGGGAAGTATTCCCCAGCATGCACATTTTGCTATATAATTGAGTTGATTATCTTCGGCTCAATGCCCTTTTTGAAAAAGGGTATGCTGTTCCTGTAAGGAGTCTACCTAACTTCCCTTTTGCTAATCCTGACTTCCATACTCCTACCGAAAAACGGGAATACAATAACGATCAAAACCACAATGGGGATCACAAAGGTGTTTCCTTAGCAGATGTTTACATAAGTTGTACCCTCCCAAAAACAATGGTAATCACATCTTCTCTGCATTTAAAAGCAAGTAAGAAGACCGCTTCTGAACCGGTTGTAGCAGCCATTTTTGAATAGCGACTTAAGGTTGCAGGATGAATTTCTCCTAAGTTCGACTCAGTAAATTTCCAGGCCCTTTCTAACAGCTTCTAAACTCCTTTATAATCGCATAGGGCTTCTATACGGTAGCTACACTGTTGTGGAGGGTCGCTGCTTTTTTCTCCGATGCTTCTTGGTTTGAAATTTAGAATACCGTTCCAAGTATACTTTCCCCAAGAGACCTGTAGAGAGCTTGTCTATTCGACAGCTTTGAAAGGAAGGAAGCTGAAAATTATAATCTTGGTCTTCTAACGTTAACCATCAACCTTGCACCTGTTGCCCAATTAGAACCCAATTCGGCCTGTGCCCTGCGCAGCATCAACGACTCGCCAAGACTGAATAATTGAACCACCTGATGTTCTAAATTTTAGGCATAGAAAAAGCTTCCCAACGTTGAAAAAAGTAGAGTAAGTAAGAAAATGGAGTTCGAGCGCGAGAGACGAGAGAAAATAAAAAGAGCGCTGTCCCTCATTCTTCAGGACTCACGCTCTTTTCTATTTTGTTGCCCGACTAGGGCTCGAACCTAGACTCTTCTGAACCAAAATCAGACGTGTTGCCAGTTACACCATCGGGCAATTCTCTCAAAGAGGATGGCAAAATTAGGAATTATTTTTTTCTCGTAAAAGCAACTTCAGGGTCCGGATTCAAATGTTTTACCTTCGTTGTAGATTTTGTTGATGCCTCTGAATTCTGTTCATCGCCTTACCGGATGGGGCTTGGGCCTCATGGCTTTTCTGGTATATGCTCTTTGCCTGGCACCCAGTGCCAGCTTTTGGGATTGCGGTGAATTTATTGCCGCAGCACATTGGCTTCAAGTAAGTCATCCGCCCGGAGCACCGCTATATGCCCTGCTTGGCCGACTGCTTAGCTTAGGCGCTGCTCCAGACGCTATTGCCTGGCGGATCAACCTGCTCTCGGCAATGGCCAGCGGAGGTACAATTGCCCTGCTTTACTGGTCCTTTATTCGTATCGTACGTTTTTTACCCTCAGCTGTCCCAAAGCCTGAACCTACCCCGAGATGGATGCTTCAAACGGCTGGCGTCATTGGTACCCTTTGTTTTGCCTTTTCCGACAGTCATTGGTTCTCAAGTGTGGAGGCCGAAGTGTATGCCCTCTCCCTCTTTTTCACTGCGCTCACCTTTTGGGCCGGGCTGCGGTCGTTGGATGCAGCAAATGGGGCCCGATGGTGGATGCTGACCGTATTTTTGATTGGGCTTTCCCTTGGAATACATCAATTGAATTTGTTGGTAATTCCACCGTTGGTTTTGATAGGGTGGTTGAAAAAGCATCGGGCGAGGGGTTGGAAATGGTGGCTGGTGCTGGCCGGGAGTGGCGTTCTCTTATTGGTCATTCAGGATGTGCTGATCCCCGGATGTTTGCGCATCCTGGCCCAATGGGAACTTTTTGCGGTCAACAAATGGCATTGGTCCTTTGATCATCCTACACTGTTGGCACTTACGTGCATCACCTTGGTTCTGATGCTCTTTCTGTGGGTGTCGCATCACAGGCGTTGGTGGCTTGGCCATCAGCTGGCCTTGGCTTTTACGTTATTAGCTATCGGATGCTCGAGCTACGTCATGATCTCTCTTCGATCGGGAGGTAACCCCTGGATGGACGAAGGCAACCCGGAAAACATGCTTGCCTTCGAACGCTATTTCAACCGGGAACAGTACGGTAAAGCTCCGCTTTGGTACGGTGCACATTTCAATACTCCTCAAGACCCGGAAGTTCCTTTCCTCAATGGAGACACCGTTTTCTATCAAAACCAAACTACGGGCCGATACGAGGTGGCCGACAAGGGCATTCAAGCTGTGCCCAACTATCTTTCCCAGTTTCAGATGGTCTTTCCGAGGATGCATGGTAAATCTTCGGTATTCCGCAACTCTTACCGGGAATTTAGTGGCTTTCGTGGCGATACCGGATCTTATGCAATAAACGATCAACGAAAAACGGTGGTCTCCCCTACCCAAGGAGAAAACCTACAATTTTTCCTCAACTACCAATTGGGTTGGATGTACGCCCGGTTTTTTGCCTGGAACTTTATCGGGCGTCAAAACGATATTCAGGGGCACGGCGGGATACTCTTCGGCAATTGGTTATCAGGTATTCCCTGGTTGGATGAGCTGCACCTCGGCACCGGAGACAGGTCCGGTAACCGTCATCCAAATCCGGGCAACAACCGCTATTTTGCACTGCCTTTCCTGTTGGGTGTTCTTGGCTTCCTGGTTCATTTTAGACAAGGCTCACCTACCTTTTGGCCATTGTTGTGGCTGTTTCTTTTCACCGGAGCAGCGGTGGTAGTATTTCTCAACCAAACTCCGCTTCAACCCAGAGAACGCGATTATGCTTTTGTAGGATCATTTTATGCATTCAGTTTCTGGATAGGCATTGGGGCATTGGCCATTTTGCAAAAATTGCGGAAAGGGAGGCTCCACAAAATGGCAGCAGTCTTTTTACTGGCCCTTCCGGGGTGGATGCTTTGGCAAGGCTGGGACGACCATAATCGGTCAGGAGAAACCATGGCACGCGATATGGCTTACAACCTGCTGAATTCTTGCGCTCCCAATGCAATCTTATTCACCATTGGCGATAACGACACTTTTCCACTTTGGTATTTGCAACAGGTAGAAGCCATCCGTACCGATGTGCGGGTCGTCAACCTCAGCTTACTCAACCTGGACTGGTACATCGATCAGTTGAAAGGTAGGCAGGGAGCATCTGCGCCACTTCCGATCCGCTTGCCTACCGCAAGCTATCGAAACGGTACCCGCGACTACCTGTATCTTTTAGACTCGGAAAGCCCTGCCCACCAAACGCTGGCGACCTGTCTGCAGGCCGCTACATCAGATTCATTAAAAGACGAATTGGAAAACGGTCACTCGGTCTATTATTTTCCTACTTCTCACTTGTCTCTTTCTGTCCCGGACAAGAGAACTGGAGATACGGTCTTTCAATGGACCTTGCCTCAGCGAATTCTTTTCAAAAAAGACCTGCTGCTCCTGCACATTCTTTCAGAAAATCGCTGGGAGCGCCCGATTTATTTTTCTTCCTTTAGTGGTAAGGGAGCTCATTTGGGCCTTACCCCCTTTTTACAATCTGAAGGAATGGTGGATCGACTGGTGCCGTTTCGCTCCACTACTGGCAAAACAGCGGTTGATAAAGATGCACTACGTGACAATTTGCTTACCCGGTTCTTGTGGGGCGGCATGGAACGGGTAGATACGGTGATTCTCCCAACTACCCAGATTCCGGAGATGATTCAAAACGGCGATGTATTTCGCTTTCAATTAGACCATTGGAACCAGTCCAACTCAGCACGTGCTCAGAGCAGTATTTGCCTGCTGAACGATCCGCCCTACATGAATGAAACCGGAAGACGCTTCGCTCAGAAAATGTTGAGTACATTCTACCAAGCGGCAGTGGCACAGTTAAAGGCGAAAGACACACTTAGCGCCACCCATTTGCTTCACCGCAGTTGGGAAGTAATTCCCATTGAATCGGTACCGGAAGTCAAGTGGCGGATGGCCATTGCAGAAGCCTACCTATTGGCCCAAAACATGAAAGCAGCTGAAGAAGTAATGGAGTGGATAGCCCAACAGCGCATCCGTGATCTGGAGTATCTGAATGCTCGTCCACCGAAATTTCAGCAATTGCTGTTTCCACAGATTTCGGAGGCCGTGGAGGACCTGGAGCGACTCCAAGTTCATTTTCAGAAACATTTAGCCAATTCTACCGTCTTAGCAACTATTGAAACCAACCTGCCTAAGTGGAAAACCCAGCTCGGCTTGCCAAAAGATCAACGCTAAAGCGCTTTATCTTGTGACATGATGTACCTCGCCAAAACTCCTCCGTTGATCAAACCACTCTACCGAGACCTGGACTGGGACGGCAAAGCAGGCGCAACACCTGTGGTTTACCTCACTTTTGATGATGGTCCGATCCCTGAGATCACTCCTTGGGTTTTGGAGCAGTTGGAGCAATACAACGCGAAAGCCACCTTTTTCTGTATTGGTGACAATGTGCGCAAGCACCCTGAGGTATATCAGCAGGTAATTGCTTCGGGGCACACCGTCGGAAACCACACCTTCAACCACCTTAACGGTTGGGATACTCCCAAGGAAGAATACTTAAAAAATATAGCCCAATGTGCTGAACTGGTAGAAAGCAAATTACTTCGTCCACCGTATGGTAAGATAACCAGGGCACAAATTGCCGCACTTAAAACCGACTATCGAATGATCATGTGGGGGGTGCTTAGCGCTGATTTTGATCAAAAGATCACTCCGAAACGCTGCCTTAACAATGTGATACAAAACGTGCGCAACGGATCTATCGTAGTATTTCACGACAGCTTGAGGGCCGAAAAGAACCTACGCTATGCTTTGCCTCACACCTTGGAACATTTCCACCAATTGGGATATACCTTTGCCGCTTTAACTTCAGCTGCTTTGTCCAAAAAGGCTTAAGCTACTGGTTCCACGACCAAAAAACCCAACTCGGAAAGGGCATCAAAACCGCCTTCTATGTTGACCACATCCTGCACACCATTGGCCCTAAATATTGAAGCTGCCACTACAGAGCGGTAACCCGATTTGCAATGCAAATAATAGGTTCCCTCAAGGTCAATATCCTGAAATCGATTGTTGATGAAATCCAAAGGAAAATTGCTGGAATGCTCAATGTGTGCATTGTTGAACTCTCCTGGCTTGCGCACATCTATAAGATGTGCACCCGGGTGTTCCGACAACTCTTTAGACAATGTTTCCGGAGCAATGGAACGGATCGATTGAACAGCGTTTCCCGCCGTTTTCCATGCCGAGATTCCTCCATCTAAATACCCAATCGCTTTATCGTAGCCAACACGCGCCAAACGGAGAACTGCCTGTTCTTCTGTGTTCGGATCGGCAACCAAAACAATGGGCCGTTTCAAATCGGTGATGAGCGTACCTACCCACACAGCAAAAGAACCATTCAGTCCGATACTTACTGAACCGGGAATAAATTCCTTGTGAAAGGAATCGGAATCGCGCGTATCCAATAGGAGTGCGCCTTCGTTCAATGCTTGCTCCACCTCAACGACCGACAAGGCCTTTTGGCCACTCTGGCGGACACCCTCGAGGGCGTCATATCCTTGTTTGTTGATCATGGCATTTTTGGGAAAATACTGTGGCGGAGGTAGAATCCCAGTGGTCAACTCTTTTACAAAAGCTTCACGAGAGGTTGCTTTCATTGCGTAGTTGTTTTGCCTTTGATCGCCAACGGTAGATTCGGTTTCGCTGCTGATGTTTTTTCCACAAGCTGAACCCGCTCCATGCGCAGGATACACTTTTACATGGTCGGCCAGGGGCTTAATTTTGTCCTGCAGCGAATCAAATAACATTCCGGCAAGGTCTTCTTTCGTCAAGTCTCCCTTAATGGCCAAATCTGGTCGGCCTACATCACCTATAAACAAAGTATCGCCAGAGAAGATCGCATGATCTGCCCCTTGTTCATCACGCAGCAGCCATGTAGTGGACTCCGGCGTGTGCCCGGGGGTATGCAAAGCCACCATGGTCAAAGCTCCAATTGGAAACGCTTCACCATCCTTTGCTTCGTGAATGATATATCCGGTTTTGGCCGTAGGTCCATAAACGATGGTAGCTCCCGTTTCACGGGCCAGATCGAGGTGACCTGAGACAAAATCGGCGTGAAAGTGGGTTTCGAAAATGTACTGGATAGTCGCACCCCGCTCCGCAGCTTTTTTAAGGTAGGGTTCAGGATCGCGTAGCGGATCTATTACCGCGGCAATACCTTGGGATTCTATATAATAAGCGGCCTCGGCAAGGCATCCCGTATACATCTGCTCTACGTACATGTTCAATCAATTTGCGACAGTTTGTTACAACACTGGCCTATGCAGCGCACTACTCCAGAAATGTTGGGATATTTCAGGTAGTAAAAGCAAGATTTTCCCTGCCTTACCGATTCTACGATTCCCTTGCTTTTCAGGATGCCCAAATGATGGGAGGCTACTGCCTGTTCCAGCTTCAACTCTTGATAAATTTCGGTCACCGATAGTTTCGACTCTCCTTCCAACAAGGAAACAATAGACATCCTTATCGGATGTGCTATGGCCTTCAACATGGCTGCTGCACGCTCAAACTGCTGAGGAGATAACGAATTGACCAACATATATAATTATCTATATATTTTATCAGATTGCTAAAATACATTGACTAAAGGTTATGGCCAAAAAAAATGCCCCGGCATCAGCCGAGGCACTTTGAAAATCAGAAATGATAAAATACCTAGTCAATCGAGGGGGCATCACCACCTTTTGCTTTCTTTCGGTTCTTGAAACGGAAACCGAGCATAAGCTCATGAGATCCATCGTTGAACTTTCGAATATTTGATAAGGATAGATCATAAGAATAACCCAGCATCAGGTTCTTTTGAAAGGTATATCCAAACAAAAAACCAACCGACTCTGCATTGGTTATCTCATCGCCGGTTCGGTATGAGGCTCCGAGCCAAACCTGATCCTGATAAATTCCACGAGCAGTAACATCAACTTGCACCGGGAGTGGATCAACGTATTTTGCTTGTGCAGAGGGCTGCACGCTAAACTCGTCGTTGATGCGAAAGGTGTAGCCTGCTGAGGCAAAAAAGTGATTTGAAAGCTTACTCAGGGTATTGGTATATCCATCAAAGAACTGCACCTTGTTGCCCAACAACTGAGGAGCTGAAAAACTCACGAAGTAGTTGTCTCCGTACAGGTACAAACCCGCACCTGCATCTGGAGTGGTTACCGACATGATACCACCACTTACTGCAATGTCTCCCTCTTCTTCAAGGTTGAGTTTATCGCCATCGACGGTGAATTGTAGAACTCCTCCGGTAACTCCAAAGGAAAGATTCATCTTCTCAGTGATTTTGAGATGATAAGCGTAGCTCAACTGAATCCCTGTTCTACGGGTTGGCCCAACAATATCAGTAAATACATACCCACCAAGACCCATCTTTTGCTGAACAATTGGCCCATGAAGACTAAAAACGAAAGTCCGGGGAGCATCCGTCAGTCCGGTCCATTGATACCGGTGATTGGTCCTTGCGAGGAAGTAGGGTTTGGTTCCGGCAATGGCCGGATTGATGGCAAAATCATTCAGCAAATACTGCGTAAACTGCGGCAGTTGCTGAGCCGTGACCCAGGAGGTCATAACCATCATGAAACCCAATAGAAGAATATGCTTTTTCATTTTCATGAATTATTTCTTAGCGAACGATGGTAATGGTACCAACGATTGGATCGGTGCTGGAATCTCCAAGGTCGATCGTATAATAGTAAGTTCCGATTGGCAAGTCATTGCCTTCGAAGGTTCCGTCCCATGGGATGGTGTAGCCATTCGATTGGAAGAGCGATTGTCCCCAACGGTTGAAGATTTCCACTCGTGCATTGGGGTAATCTGCCAGGATACTAATGATCCAAACATCGTTGACTCCGTCACCATTTGGTGTGAAAGCGTTGACCACATCGAATACATCAATGACCGTTACTGTCACTGTATCCACATCAGTACATCCTTCGGGACTGGTTACTGTCACCACATAAGTAGTAGTTGAATCTGGTGTGGCCACTGGATTAGCAGCACTTGCATTATCCAAATTGTTGCTCGGTGTCCAATTGAAGTTGGCGTTGACCGGACCGGTTGGCGAGCCACCCAGGGTAGCCTGTCCTCCCGACACAATAGAAACATTCGTTCCGGCCGAAGCAACTACAGGGCTGGCTACGTTCACAACCACCGTATCGGCATCGGTACACAAACCAGAAGATACAATGTACACATACTGGGTGTTACCCGTTGGGGAAACAGTGAGGGTATCGCTGTTCGACACAATCGCACCAGAGGTATCCAACCATTGTACTGAGAATCCAGTATTGGAGGTGGCACTGCCTACCAATGTCAGGCTTCCACCACCAGAACACAAAGTAGTGTCATTAGGTGCATTTGCGGTAACAATTGTGCTGGCGTTGACCGTAATGTTCTGGAACACCTCGCATCCGGCAGAATCAACCACTAACAGCTGATAAACTGCAGGCAATACATTCACCAAATCTTGGTTGGTTCCGGCAATTGTACTGTCTGTTCCGCTGATCCACTGGTAAGTATAGGGAGCAGAACCACCGGAGACCGAAATCTGTACAGAACCATCGTTTGAGTTGCTACAGGTGGCATCGATAACCGTATCCACTACTACTACGATTGGCAGTGGCTCAACAATAGTCGCAGAATCCAATTGAGTACATCCATTGGCATCTGTAACGGTCACTGAGTAGGTACCAGCTGTAAGGCCAACGAGTGTCGAGTCTTGTGAAACAGTCAAGTTCGACCAGGCAAAAGTGTAGGGCTGCGTTCCACCGGTCACATGCGCAGTGATTTGTCCATCAGAATCGCCACCACAACTTGGGTTCACCAAATCAAAGGAGGCAAACACCAGTGGTGAAGGATCAGGCAAGTTGATGATTTCAAAGCTCTGGCATCCGTTAGCTCCGGTAGCAGTTACCGTATAGGTTCCTGCACACAAGCTATCAATGTCTTGCAGTGAATCGGAGAACCCGGCAGGTCCTGCCCAGTTATAGGTGAATACCGGCTGACCAGCAGTTACTGTAATGTCAATGGCACCATCACAATCTCCCGGACAGCTGACCTGAGTCACTGTATCAATGGAGATGACACCGGAACCGGAATCGTTCACAATCACTTGGAACACATCAAAGCATCCAATGGAATCCGTTACAGTCACATTGTAAATCGCAGCTGACAGGTTAGCAGCAGTCTGGTTGGTTTGGTTCAGTGGATCATCCCACTGATACAAGTAAGGAGCTCCAACCGTAAAAGGTACCCCACCAATCGGGTTGATGGTCGCGATACCATTACTTCCGCCACAACTTGGGCTTTGGACTGCATTCGTAGCGGTAATTTGCGAAGGTTCGGTAATGATGACCGAAAGGGTATCGCTACATCCGCCAGCATCAGAAGCCGTTACGGTATACGTCCCAGCGCTCAAGCCAGTCAGTACTGCGGTGGTATCGCCATTTGACCAATTGTAAGCGTAAGGAGCTACGCCACCCGTAGTGGTTAAGGTGATACTTCCATCATTATTGCCGAAACAAGAGATGTTGTTGCTGTTGAGCACCACATTAAACACAGCAGGTTGAATGATCGAGGTGCTGTCTACCGCAGTACATCCATTGGCCTCGGTTACAGTTACGGTATACGTACCGGAACACAATCCGGAAATAGTTGAGGTAGTGTCTCCCGTATTCCACAAGTAAGTATAAGGAGCAGCTCCGCCGGAAGTGGCTACTGAAGCAGTGGCAATACAAGCTCCGTTACAGGCCAGTGGCGTAGTAGTAAAACTCAAGGTAAATGGAGCAGGTTCGTTCACAGTGGTAGTATCAACTGTAATACAACCCGCTGAATCGGTTACAGTAATGCTGTATCCACCGGCACACAGGCTATCTGCTAAAGTCGCAGTGTCACCGTTACTCCACAGGTAGGTGTAAGGCACAGCACCGCCAGTTGCTACCACCGTAGCCGAACCGTCACAAGACCCATTACAACCTGCATCAGTTGTATTCACTGCAATGTTGGCACCGCCGGTATCGCTCAATGGAATTGGGAAGGTAAAGGCACAACCTACACTGTCGGTAATGGTCAGGTTGTAAACACCTGCACACAAGTTAATTGCCGTGGCTGTGGTTTGACCGTTGCCCCAATCGTAGGTGTAAGCCCCCGTACCGCCAGTAGCAAGTACTGAGATTTGACCGTCACATGCCCCGCAATTAGAGCTGGTTACCGATACGTTAGCCAAGGTGACGGCAGTAGGCTGAGTCACCATCATGCTATCAACTATGGTACAGCCATTGGCATCGGTCACAGTTACAAAGTATTGACCTGCACAGAGGGTATCAGCTATAGCGCTGGTATCGCCATTGCTCCATAAGAAGGAGTAGCCTGGAGTACCACCATTGACACCTACAGAGAGCACACCGTCACAATTTCCATTACATGAAATAGCGTTGAGGACGGATACTGAGGTGATCATACCCGGAGGATCAACGATCGTTAACGAATCGACAGCAGTACAACCATTAGTATCAGTTACCGTCACAAAGTAAGTTCCGGCACACAATCCGGTGGCGGTTGGTGTAGTGGCTACTGTTGTGCCTCCAAGATCTTGCCACTCGAACTGAACGTAAGGTGGAGTACCTCCCAGCGGAGTCACCGTCAATTCGCCATCACAACTGCCTGGGCAGGAAATCTGAGCCTGCACAGAAGCGCTTGCAGTGATGACCGGAGGATCAATCAAGGTAATGCTATCGCCACCTAAACAGCCATTGGCATCTTGTACAACGACTCCAATCAGACCCGCTCCAAGGTTTGTGGCCGTGGTTCCTGCTTGCAGGTTGGTCCAGGTGTAGGTGTAAGGTGGTGTTCCACCCGTGGTAGAAGTTACTGTTGCGCTACCATCGTTATCTCCATTACAACTCGGATTGGTTGCTGCGATTTGGACAATCAGTGTATCTGGCTGATTCACCGTAATGTTTCTAAAGAAGATACATCCAGAGGCATCCGTTACTTGCACAATGTATGGCCCGGCGGTAAGGTTGCTGGCAATAGGTGTGGTTTGAGCGTTTGGATCATTCCAGAGGTAAGTCAACGGAGGAGTAGCACCTGAGAGCACCGCAATTGCAGCGCTTCCGTCGTTTCCACCGAAACAGGTAACATCTACTACCGAATCAACCACTACAAGGTTGGGCAAGAAGTTATTGACCGAGATCGTATCTGCAATGGTACATCCACTGGCATCGGTGATTGTTACGGTGTAAAGTCCGGCACAAAGACCAGTTAAAGAATCGGTAGTGCTACCACCAGTGCTCCAGGCATACGTGTAAGGTGCATTTCCACCGGTAGGTGCCACGAAGGCTACACCGTCACATACCCCACAGTTGGCATCAACAGAACCTTGGTTGGCCACAATTGGAGTTGGTGAATTAACCGTATGTGAGCCAACTGCTGTACAGCCATTGGCATCAGAAACCGTCACATCATAAGTTCCTGCGCAAAGGTTGAAGAGGGTATCTGTGGTTTGTCCAGTACTCCATGCATAGGTATAAGGCGCTGTTCCACCCGTAGGTGCCGCAGCTGCAAAAGCATCGCAAATATTTCCACAAGACATGTTCGACCCTGATACGTTCGCCAGCAGAACTGGCGGTTCAATGATCATTACACTGTCAACAGTGGTACAACCGTTCGCATCGCTTACGGTTACGAAATTCATTCCGGCACACAGAGCAATGTTGACCGATCCGGTGTTTCCATTGCTCCAGGTAAAGTTGAAGGGAGCAGTACCACCACTATTCACTATTGCCTCTGCAGCGCCATCACAAACCCCGTTGCAGGATGCATTGGTTACGTTTACAATGCTGGTGAAGATCGCACCGGGCTCGGTAATGGTTACCGAAAGGGTATCAAAACATCCGTTAGCATCGGTTACTGTAACGCCGTAGGTGCCGGCACAGAGTGCATTGTCGGTATCCGTGGAGTTTCCGTTCGACCAGTTGAAAGTATAAGGAGCAGTACCACCGTTGGCAACGATCGTAGCTGATCCATCGCATTGGCCAAAGCAAGAAGCATTGTTGTTAACCACCGAAGAGACGACAAGCAAGTTTGGATTAATAATGGACACAGAGTCCAGACCCGTACAGCCATTAGCGTCCGTTACCGTTACCGTATAAGTTCCGGCACAGAGTAGCGTATCAAAATTACCCGTGGTGCCGGTGCTCCAATTAAAGGTAAATGGTGCCGTTCCGCCACTTGCCACCGAAACTGCTGCAGCTCCGTCACAGGTATTGTTACAAGTTGTATTCGTCACACCACTAAAGGCCAGTATCAGAGCTCCAGGTTCGACCACCGTCACACTGTCGATGATGAAACAACCAGTGGAATCAGTCATGGTAACGGTGTAAGTACCGGCACAAAGTCCATTGATGGCAGGTGTAATTGCTCCTGTATTCCACAGGTAAGTGTATGGAGTAACACCGCCAGTAACCACTGCCGTAGCAGAGCCGTCACAAATTCCAGGACAACTGGTAGGAGTACTGTTCAGATTGAGGGTCAATGCGTTTGGACCAGTAATGTTGATGGAGTCAACCACCGTACAACCATTACCATCGGTTACCGTCACGAAGTTCAGACCGGCACAGAGGTTGGTATCCAGGTTAGCAGATCCACCGTTCGACCAGAGGAAGGTGAAAGGTGCAGTACCACCGGAGTTCACAGCCACTACAGCAGCTCCATCACAAATACCTCCACAACTGGCACTGTTCAACAGGGTCATACTGGTAAGGATAGGCGATGGCTCAATGATGATTGCCGAATCGGTGAAGGTACAGCCATTGGCATCGGTTAATGTCAAGGTATAAGTACCACCACAAAGGCCATTCAAGTTGGCAGCACTGCTTCCGTTACTCCAGGCATAGGTGTAAGGAGTAGAACCTCCAAAGATGTTTGTGGTTGCTGTTCCGTTGCACACTCCATTACAGAGAACATTGGTAGCGATAATCGATCCAGTAATCGTTGGTGGTTCTGTAATGGTAAGACTTGTAGTAGCAGTACAGCCGAAACCGTCCGAAACAGTAATAGTGTAAGTACCGGCACACAGAGCAGTATCAAGAGGACCTGCCGTACCATTACTCCAGGAGAAAGCAAATGGAGCTGTTCCGCCTGAGGCCACCGTAATTTGAGCCGCCCCATCACAAATTCCAAAACAGGAAGCATTTTGAATCACGTTGGGGTTCAACACGATCGGTGAAGGTTCAGTTACCAATACTGAATCGGTAAGCGTACATCCACTCGCATCGGTTATGGTCACGGTATAAGCACCTGCACAAAGCGCAGTGAGGTTAGCACTGCTGGCACCGTTCGACCAATTGAAGGTGTACGGTGTAGTACCACCGGTTACAGTAGCGGTGGCAGTTCCGTCACAAACGCCATTACACGAAGCATTGGTCGAGCTGACACTAAGGGTCAGCGCTCCCGGTGCTACAATGTTCACACTATCAACAGTGGTACATCCAAAGACATCGGTTACGGTCACAAAATTCATTCCCGCACACAAGGTGGTGTTCGCTGCGTTGTTCACTCCATTGCTCCACACAAAGGTGAAAGGCGCCAAACCTCCTGATACTACACTTGCCGTAGCCGTTCCATCACAGGTAGAACCACAACTAATTGGTCCAACTCCGGTGATGGCAGTAACAATTGGTGGAGGTTGATTGATGGAGAAGTTCGCAACATTGAAGCAACCATTGTTATCGGTAACGGTAACGGTATAGTTACCTGCACACAAGTTAGTATCAATAGGAAGAGAAGAACCCGAAGGCCATGCATAAGTGTATGGGAAAGTTCCCCCGAATACCAGCGCAAGCGCAGCCCCATCACAAGATCCAAAGCAGGTAGGATCAGATGGAATGACATTAATGGTAACCGCATTCGGATCAACAATTAATATACTGTCTACTGTAGTACAGTTGTTGGCATCAGTTACGGTCAATACATTGAATCCTGCACAGAGCGTATTGTTAACAGCACCTGTCACACCATTCGCCCAGTTATAGGTATATGGTGCGGTACCAGCCGAGGCATTTGCCGTTGCAGAACCGTTACAAACTCCGTTACACTGAGCGGTAGTCACACCCGTGAAACTCAAGGTAATCGGAGCTGGGTCCATAATGGTTTGTTGAGCGGTTTGTGTACAGCCATTCGCATCGGTGAGTGTCAAGGTATACACCCCTGCACACAAGCCGGTAAGGTTGGCAGTTCCGGTTCCGTTGGACCAGTTGAAGGTATAAGGTGTGGTGCCACCAACTGCGGTGGTAGTAATGGTGCCATCACAAGTACCGTTACAGCTAGGATCTGTTGCCACGATGGTAATGTTGGCTCCGGCTGGTTCCGTAATCATGATGCTGTCTACAGCGCTACATTGATTTGAATCAGTTACCGTCACAAAGTTCATTCCCGCACAAAGCGCTACCGCAGTAGCAGAAGTTTCTCCATTAGACCAACTGAAGGTATAAGGAGTGGTACCGTTGGAAGCGGTCACTGTAGCCGAACCATCGCATACTCCATTACAAGAAGCATTGGTTACCGAACCAATGGAAGTGGTGATGGCTATCGGTTGACCAATGGTTACCGTAGCAGTGATAGAACAACCTGCCGCATCCGTTACGGTAGCGATGTAGGTTCCAGCACACAATCCGGTATCTACCGGAGTGCTAGCACCGCTTGGCCATGCATACGTATAGTTTGGAGTACCACCAGCAACGATTAAGATGCCGGCACCATCACAAATACCGCTACAAGTAGCATCTTGAGAAATGGTATTGATGGTCAATCCGCCAGGTTGAGTGATGGTCACCGAGTCTACTGCAGTACAACCGTTAGCATCGGTTACAGTTACCGTGGTTGTGCCCGCACAAAGAGCAGTATCGAAACTAGTAGTGGTTCCGTTGCTCCAGGCAAAAGTAAATGGTGCAGTACCACCTGAATTCACACCTACAGTAGCACTACCATCGCAATTGCCCGAGCAAGATGCATTGTTGACATTGGAGAAAGCAAGGTCAATAATTGCTGGTTCAGTGATGGTATAAGCAGCTGAATCAGAGCATCCGTTGGCATCGGTGACCGTTACCATGTAGGTACCTGCACAAATATTGGTGTTATTACCTGCTGGCCATTGGATGGTATAAGGCGCAGTACCGCCACCAGCTACTGCTGATGCCGTTCCGTCACAAATACCGTTACAACTCGCATTGGTCGTAGTAACAGTGATCGAAATGGCTGCGGGCTCTGTGATAACTGCATTGTCTACCGAAGTACAACCGTTGGCATCCGTAATGGTAACGGTATTGGTACCCGCACAAAGGTTGGTGGGGTTGGTTCCGGTAGCGCCATTCGACCAGTTGAAAGTGAAAGGAGCAGTACCGCCAGAGGTAACTGCCACCGTAGCAGAGCCGTCACAAGTACCGTTACAACTCGCATTGGTCACGCCACTTACATTGGATACAATTGGAGCTGGCTCAGTCACCGTAGCACTATCCAATCCAGTACAACCGTTGGCGTCTGTGACAGTGACGGTGTAAGTTCCTGCGGTTATTCCAGAAAGGAAGGTAGCAGTACCGCCGTTGGACCAATTGAAGGTATAAGGTGTGGTACCGCCGACTATAGCGGCAGATACTCCACCCGTTGCTTGTCCAGGACAGAAGACGTTGCTGTCCACAGCAACCGTCACTGCAAGCAAAGCAGGCTCATTAATAGTTACACTATCGACCACCGAACATCCGTTGGCATCGCTAATGGTTACCGTATAGTTGCCCGCACAAAGACCAGTAAGTGCACTCGTGGAGGCACCATTCGACCAGTTGAAGGTAAACGGTGCGGTTCCGCCAGAGGTGAGTCCGGCAGTCGCCGTTCCATCGCAAATTCCATTGCAACTGGCGTCATTCACATTGGTAAATCCAGGGATCAAGGTACTTGGCTGGGTGATGACATAAGAAGCAGTATCGGTACAGCCGTTGAAGTCTACCACGGTGAGCACGTAGCTCCCGGCACAAAGGTTCACATTGCTACCACCAGGCCAGAACAAGGCATAAGGAGCGGTTCCACCAGTGACGTTAGCCGTAGCCAACCCATCACAAATACCAGAGCAGGTAGCGTTGGTAGTGGTCACCGAAGTACTCAATGAACTTGGCTCGGTAATGTTTACACTATCGACCGCCGAACAACCATTGGCATCGGTTACCGTCACAAAATTCATTCCGGCACACAAGCTGGTATCTTGTGCAGCCACTCCTCCGTTTGACCATTGGAAGGTAAAAGGAGCAGTTCCACCAGAGGCTACCGTTGCAGTAGCCGTTCCATTACATTGTCCGTTGCAAAGCGCATTCGTTACATTAATAATGGATGTAACAATCACAGCAGGTTCGGTTACGGTAGCAGAATCTACCGAAGTACAGCCGTTAGCATCCGTTACAGTCACAGTATAAGTACCTGCCACAAGACCAGTTAAAGAGGCATTAGTGGCTCCGTTGCTCCAGTTGAAAGTGTAAGCAGGAGTACCCCCAGCTGCGCTTGCAGTAACCCCTCCATCGGCGAGGCCTCCACAACTAACGTTGTTATCAACCACCACGCTGGCGACCAGCAAAGTAGGTTCGGTTATGGTTACGTTGGTAGTTTCTGTACAACCGTTGGCATCGGTCACCGTGATGGTATAATTTCCAGCACAGAGCGAATTATCAGCGGGCCCGGTAGTTCCATTGCTCCAATTGAAGGTAAATGGTCCAGTACCGCCAGCAGCCACACCTACTGTAGCAGAACCATCACAAACGCCGTTGCAACTGGCATCGGTTTGGCTGGTGATTGCCACCACAATTTGAGCAGGCTCACTAATGGTATAGGTAGCAGAGTCTGTACAACCATTGAAGTCAACAACCGTCATGGTATACGTTCCGGCACAAATGTTTACGTTGCTTCCTCCTGGCCAGAAAAGGGCATAAGGAGCAGTTCCACCGGTTACAGCAGCATTGGCGGTTCCATCGCAAAGGCCGAAACAGGTGGCATCGGTCGTGGTAATCGCAATGTTAATAGGTGCTGGCTCTGTGATGGTCACACTATCCACCGCAGGACAACCATTGGCATCAGTCACCGTTACCCGGTTTACCCCGGCACATAAGTTGGATGGAGAGGTGCCAATAGCACCATTCGACCAGTTGAAGGTAAATGGCGCTGTACCTCCTGAAGTGACGGCCACTGTAGCAGATCCATCACAAACTCCGTTGCAACTGGCGTTGGATACATTTGTAATAGAAGTAACAATAGGTGCAGGAGATGTAATGGTGTATGGCGAAGTAAGCGTACATCCATTTCCATCCGTTACCGTTAGAATGTAAGAACCGGCACATACGTTAACAGGGCTACCCGCAGGCCAGGCCAGTGTGTAAGGCAAGGTGCCTCCTGAAACCGTTGCGCTGGCAGTTCCATCGCAAATACCGGCACAACTTGCAGGCAGTGTAGCAACGAATACTACCAATGGTGCGGGTTCAGAAATGACTACTGAAGTACTGTCAGTACAGCCATTTGCGTCAGTTACCGTTACACTGTAAGTGCCAGCGGTAAGGCTGGAAATACTCGCAGTTGTTGCCGCATTGGACCATACAAAAGTATAAGGGGATGATCCACCAGCTGCAGCAGCGGTTGCTGCTCCATCAGTAAATCCGAAACACGATACATCGGTACTGGTAAGAATGGAGGCCACTACGGCCGCAGGTTCATTTACTATGGCACAAGCAGTGTCGGTACAGCCATTAGCATCTGTCACGGTTACGCAGTAGGTACCGGCAGCAAGATTGCTCTCTAAAGGATTGCTACCGCCAGAAGGCCAGGCAAAAGTATAAGGTGCATTTCCACCAGATGCTCCGGCAGAAGCCGATCCGTCGGTAGCGCCATTACAAGAAGCTGGTGTAGTGGCAATGATTGCAGCATCTACGCCAGTGGCGGGTTGGGTAATATTCACACATGCAGTATCGGAACAACCGTTCGCATCGGTGACGGTAACGCAAACCTGACCTGCACTCAAACCCGTTTCCAAAGCATTGCTTCCACCGGAAGGCCATGCGAAGGTATAAGGGGCCGTTCCACCACTTCCGCCAGCGGTCGCAGAACCGTCGTTGCCACCAAAGCAATTGACGTTAGAGGTCAAACTCGCTGAAGCCACTACTGCCGAAGCAGGTTGGGTAATCGATATCGAGGCCTGATCAGTACAGCCGTTCGCATCGGTTACCGTCACGGTGTAATTACCAGCGGTCAATCCGGCAATACTGGAAGATGTGGCACCGCTGGACCAATTGAAGGTGTAGGGAGCAGTACCACCGGAGCCAGCAGCATCTATCGTACCATCGTTACCTCCGTTGCAGGAAACATTGGTAGAAGAGGTTATTGAAACAGCAACAGGTGTAGGTTCAGTAATACTAACCGATTCGGTATCAGTACAGCCGTTGGCATCCGTCACAGTAACGGTAAATGACCCTGCACCAAGACCGGTAACGGTAGCGGCACTGCCGCCAGTAGACCAGCTGAATGTGTAGGGTGCAGAACCTCCAGCCGCAGCTGCAGTTGCTGATCCATCAGCAGCTCCATTACAAGAAACATTGCTGCTGGTAGTAATGGAAGCCACTACTGTAGCAGGCTCGGTAATAATAGCACAAGCGGTATCCGTACAGCCGTTGGCATCCGTTACAGTTACACAATACGTTCCAGCAGCTAAGCTGCCTTCGGTTCCACCCGAACCTCCGGATGGCCATGCAAAAGTATAAGGTGTGGTTCCACCAGAAGCTCCAGCAGAGGCTGAACCATCAGCAGCTCCATTACAAGAAGCCGGCGTAGTGGCAATGATAGTAGCGGCAACCGGGTTGGCGGGTTGCCCAATCGTTACACAGGCAGTATCAGAACAACCGTTATTATCGGTTACAGTGACACAGAACGTACCTGTAGAAAGACCATTTTCAGTAGCAGAGTTGCCTCCACCTGGCCAGGCAAAGGTATAAGGTGCGGTTCCGCCGGTAGCACCGGCTGTAGCTGATCCATCATTTCCTCCAAAGCAAGTCACATTGGTGCTGCTGGTGATAGAAGCGTCAACTCCGTTCGCGGGTTGAGAGATGGAAACACAAGCGGTATCGGTACAGCCGTTATTATCGGTTACAGTCAGGCAGTAAACTCCGGCAATCAAACCGGTTTCAGTGGCAGCAGAACCACCCGAAGGCCAGGCAAAAGTATAAGGTGCCGTTCCACCGCTACCACCTGCGGTAGCCGTTCCGTCATTCCCACCGAGGCAAGATACATTGGTACTGTTGGTGATGCTGGCCGATACTGCCGTTGGCTCGGTAATGGTAGCGTTGGCAGATTGAGTACACCCGTTGTTATCGGTAACGGTTACCGTGTATGTTCCTGCACAAAGACCATTGATGGTAGCTCCGGTGTTTCCGTTGGACCATGCAAAAGTGTAGGCCGGTGACCCTCCGGTAACCGTAGTAGTGATACTTCCATCACAAGTGCCATTACAGGAGGCGGCAGTTGGATTAAATAATATCCCGATAGCCGACGGTTCGGCGATAACAGTATTGAAGGTATTGGTACATCCATTGGCATCAGTAACCGTTAAAGTGTAGGTACCTGCACACAAACCTGATTCACTGGCAGAAGAGCCACCGGAAGACCAATTGAAAGTATAGGGAGAAGTGCCTCCAGCTACCGCTGCATTGGCCACTCCATCACAAGTGCCATTACAAGAAGCATCGGTGTTGGTAAAGGTAGTGGTGATCGGGGCAGGGTCTGCGATGTTAACACAAGCAGTGTCAGTACAGCCATTGGCATCAGTAACGGTTACACAATAGATGCCGGCGGTAAGTCCGGTTTCATTCGCATTGGTTCCACCCGATGGCCAGGAAAAAGAAAGAGCTTGTTCGGGTACAAACGCTACATAGTCATTGGTAATCGTTCCCCAGTTTGAAGAGTTACGACCAGCAACGAAGAAGCCATTCGCTCCAGTGGCATCCTCAATACCCATGGTGTGGTTTCCACCATCGGAGGGAGCACTGGTAGTGTGAATTTCAATAATATTAGAAGTCTCGTGAAGAACAATTTGAGTAGTTACCAGATTTCCGTTGGGGAAGTGCGGCTGATCGGTCACGTTGAATATAAAGGCCCGATTGGGTGAGGCACCCGCTGTCCAGTATTCAATAGTACCGCCTGCACCCAGGTTCAGGTCTTCCCATGCATAAGCGATCAGGTTGTTAGGGGCACCCGCATTAGGGAGCACTTGGCCAGTACAACAGCCGTTTGGAGAAGAGGCGTTGAATGTGATAAACCCATTCGTGGAAGCAAAAACTTGCGTAAATGTCTGTCCAAAGAATTCGAATGTAAAGCCAAGGGGCATGGCAGTACTCACACCATCATCCAAAGAACCAGAACCTAATGCAAATGCAGTTCCTGTCCCGGTGTATGGACTAAAAGTACCGGTTTGATCAACTCGATAGGTAAGCGTTGAAGTACTCGCCGAACTACCGCCATAGCCTCCGGCAAATGCCTCTCCATCATTGCCCCCACTACAGCTTACGTTGTTGCTGCTATCAATCACCGCTACAACTGCAGGTGGGTCAACAATGGTATACTGACGGGTGATGGTACATCCGTTGGCATCAGTCACCAATACGTTGTAAGTACCTGCACAAAGGTTAGAAGCGGTAGTACCAATTTGGTTACCCGGGTCGTCCCAAGCGTAGGTCAATGGAGAAGAGCCACCTACCGCCAATACGGAAACACTACCTGTGCAATCTCCATTGCAGCTTACTCCATTAATGGTATCCAAAGTAAAAAATAGCGGCCCTGGCTCAGAAATGTTCAATGCTGGGTTTACCAGGAAAGTTTCTCCTGAAGGGTTTTCTGTAACAAATACAGTAATGGCGCCAGGACAAAGGCCAGTTAATGTAGAAGTTCCTCCTCCAAAAGTGGTCGTTCCGTTGCTCCATGCATAGGTATAGGTATTACCAGAAGTATCGGAGGCTATAGTTGCTGTTGCAGTACCATCACAGTTGCCAAAACAAGTCACGTCAGTAACGCCAAGCGTTGCACTCAGTACGTTCGCGGGTACAATGATTTCGAAACTTTGAGAGTTGGTTCCAAAAACCGGACATGCACCGTCGTCTGCAAACACAGAAACTGAAAGGCTTTGAGACACCCCGGTGACTGCAGTCCAACATATGGTTCCAGTAGCGGGATTCGTACCTGTTTGAGTAAAAGTACCCCCTGGTAAAACGGTGGCAGCATTGGAAGTCAGCGTAATATTGTCTGCCAGGTTTGGATCAGTAAATACTACATCAAAACAGAAATTCTGACCTGGGTTAGCAGTAACCGTAGTTGGAGGGGTAAAAGTGGCGGTACCGGTAGTGTTGGTGTACGAAGTAGGTGCAGAAGGAACATTGTTTCCGCAATTCTCCACCACAAATTGAATGTCCCGACGAATGTTTCCTAACAATGCACCCGTTCCAGGATCGTATTCATCTACCTGAACGACTACTATGTAATTTCCGGTTAAGGTTGGCGTAAAACTTAACTGACCATTTTGGTTCAAAGTAATCCCTGGGATAGGATTTGCCGCAGTGTTTGGGAACACATAGCCTACATTAACACCAGAGGCAGACTGAGCAGATACCAAAGAATAAACAAGGCTATCGCCATCGCTGTCTACCGCTCCATAATTGTAGTTTACCGGTTGGTTGATACAGGTATAAGGAATCGGCTGGGAGGTGAAAATTGGAGAAGCATTACAAGTATCGGTTTGCGAACGAAAAACCGTACTGATCGACATCTGCGGTGAACCAGCCACATTGAGCGAAGTGTTTCGACAGCACTGGGACCAGTTGGCGGTCCAATCATCACATCGTGGGGAGAGTACTACCGTATTTTGATACACGTACTCTTCCATACCCGGCAGGAGGCCTCCATTACAAGTACTTTGTGGAATCGAGGTAGCACACAACTGCGATACTTCCGTTCCACCTACGTTGGTAAGAGGAAAGTTGGATGTAAAGTTTCCACCGCAAGTGCTGGCAAAAGTCATATTAATGGCGCCCGGTGCGGGGATTCCCGAGCAATCCCTAAAGGCACGCAGGGTTACCAAAAATGAGTCAACACCTACACAGGTGTAGGTGATTTCTCCTCCGGAAAAGTGAGTTGCCGTGACACTGGGCGTTATGGCAAGACACATAATTGTTGCAAGAACAGAAAGTAATCTTTTCATGTTCAGTTACTTATATCGTTGAATGCTTAATTCGTTCCAATCCGGTTCTAATCATAGAACCATTACTAAGACGGGACTCCCGTCCAAATAGCTGCCTCTGAGGCAGTTTAATATTTTGGGCACCAGCTGCCAAAATACGGATAAATCGTTCAGGATTCACCCCATTAGCAGGACATCTATGTAATTCCAGTGCGTTCATTTTCAGTGTGCGGACAATCTTCCTAATTTGTAATTCACCAACAAGCGAAGTTGGCTGTTGCGATCCACCACCGAATAACCAAAGTGGCTGTCATCGGTCATGTCGAACATGCCGAAGCTCGCCCGCATGCCCAAGCGCAAGCGCTCGTTAAGGGCATATTGGTAGTGAATCCTTAAGGCAAGGTTTGGGTTAAACCCTTCCGGGCGTCCCAACCAATCCGTTTTTTCAGAATCAGGAGTAGTGGTTTCCGTGGTCCGGAAAACCGGAATGGAATACTCCATACCTACTCCAATTTGGTTGCGGTAAGCCAATTGTGGCGACCAACCAAAGGCATATTGAAAGTAGAGCGGGATGTCGATGCTGGTCAACCATTGTGAGGCTACCCGAGCCGAATCGAAGCGGTTATCGTTGGCATCTGGTGCACTCCGATACTCTTCCACACTGTTCAGTCCATTTCGAATGCTTGCTGCCACTCCAGCATTGAAGGAGAAAGAAGAAGATAAAGACCAATTGGCGTGTACTCCGCCGAAACCGCCGTAACCATTACTACCGCGCAGTGGGTCACCGGTGTTGATCAATCCACGGGTGAGTGCCGGACCGAATACCAGGTGGATACTGGCCGGTGCAAATCGCCTTCTGGCCTCATCAGGTCCAATAAAAGTGCGGTTGGCCGGCGAAAACTCAGGGGTAGCTGCATTTACACCCATCAAATGGAGATAATTCAGATCACCGTCTTCACCGTTAGGAGGAGTTATCTGGTCTGAATTGCTGGCCAATAAACCGTGATTCAAACGTTGGAACAGCTCATCATCTTTGCTTGTAGAGAGTATTTTGGAGTTGGTTGGTTCGATAATGGACGATGATAGAGCGGTATTCCCTTCACGCCGTGCAGTAGTAGCAGGTGTAGTTTTGTTTTCAGCGCTTGAAGTAGTAGCATTAGCCAGATTTGGAGCCGCTTTTACTGGTGTTGAGGAGTTGTCTTTATCTGTGGCTGTACTCTTTTGTGGTAAAGCATTAGAAACGTTGGTCGAGGTTTCCTGTTCCTCAAAACCAACCAAGGCTGTAGCATTGGAAGCAGTTGTTGAGATTTCGTCTATCCATTGTTGATTTCCTTCTGCAATCGAATGAGAAGCGAGTTGGCCGCTTGGCTCAACCACCAGCCAGGGCACTACAACAGCTACTAAAAGGGCAGAAAACAGAGCAGCCAACGCACCGGATGACCATCCACCTCCGCCTTTGTTCAGGGCCTCTACTGATGGGGCTACAGCCTCCCACGCAGCAGGATCGAAAGGCAACTCTTGCGCTCCTCCCAACTTGGCCTGAAACAGTTGATCAAATTCTTTATTCTCCATCACAACAAAATTGTCGGTAGTTTTTTCATTGTTTCGGCGATCATTCCCCGAAGTTTTTTGCGCGCAAAGGACACGTGCCATTTCGATGTCCCGTCCGACATATCGAGCATCTTTCCAATTTCTTTGTGGCTATATCCATCTATCACGTGCAGGTTGAAAACTTTTTGACTCAAAACCGGGAGCCGGGTAAGCATTTGTTGCAGTTCTTCAGCATCGAAGCGTTGATCTGCATCGTTGTAACTGATTTGAACATTGGTTCCGCGGTCTTCACTGAGATCATTGTATTCTATCAGTTCTTTTTGCTTTCGATTTTTACGAAACTCGTCGATGATCGTATTGATCATAATTCGACGAATCCAGGCTTCAAAAGGAGCTTCCTGACTGTATTTTTCCAGGTTGCTTAGCACTTTCAAAAAACCGAGGTTCAATAAGGAGGTTGCGTCCTCCTTGTTCTTCTCATACCGCAGGCAAACACTCATCAGAATGCTGTAACTCTGGCGATACAATTCGAACTGAGCCTTCCGGTCTTTCTGGATGCACAAGCTCAAAAGCTCTTTGTCGATGCCCATCTCCATTTGTTTGAAGGTACGCATGTTTCGGTATTTCCGTTACGCGTACCATTCTCACCAGTTTAAAGTGGTCCAGGGCTCCACCCGATTAAAGTGGAGCCCTGAGGACCAGCAGGTTGAACCAAACCTACTCATAAAAAATTTCCGGTTTTCCGGTTTTGTTTCCATTAAATTGCGCATCCAAGAAGGTACACGCAATCGCAACCCACAAGGTTGGGTCTACTCATCAACTTTTTCTAAAAATTTTAGATTTATCAGTTATAGGCCGGACAGAGCTGATTTTTCACCGGATACCTGCCTTTAGCACAAGGGGTTAGCGAAAGAATGATCTCGTGGGTATTGGAGCTAATTCTACGCATTTTTGAAGTGGTATAGTCGTAGGAATATCCTACCGAAACGAATTTTGCCAACTTTAGCTGCATCATGGCACTAACGGCATCGCCCAGCCGGTAAGAAGCTCCCAAACCAATCACATCTTTGTAAAAAACCAACATATTGGCGTCAATGGAAGGAGGCCACAGGGCCGTGTAACGCACGTGCACAGAGGGGATATACGTGTAATAATACCGTTGCGATTCGATTTGTCTTCCAATGGTAAAATAAAAATGTGGTGGCAGGCCCGCCGGAGAACCGATTTGCTGTCCGCCTTGCTTGAGTTGGTTTTTAAATACCTGGCGCACCGAGATCCCGGTGTAGAACGATTTGTTATACAGCCAAATACCGGGATGAATCTCAGGATAAAGAAAAAAAGCAACACCCTGTCCCAAGGTAGGATCGTCTAAGTCAGGATACACCAGTCCGGCCCCGCTAAATGACTCTCTTCGAAAACCAAGAAAAGCACCGGTAGACATAATCAAATTACGATTCAAGCGCACATGAAAAGCATAAGAAGGATAAACAGCCTGGCGCCCAAAGGCCCCAATCTCTTCGTTGAACATGTACACCCCAATGCCGTGCCAATGCTGCCGAATACCGTTTTTCTTACCAATGGCTTTGTGGAAGGTGAAGAAGGAAACTTCTGGTGCTCCATCCAGCCCTACCCACTGTCGTCGATACCCCAGTTTAATGTCCGTACAAGGTTTGCTCCCAGCCACCGCAGGATTGATCGCATAGTGATTGAATAAATATTGGGTGTATTGCTCCGGTTGTTGGGCGGATATTACGGTCCCCAACAAACAAAAAATCAACAGGATCAAACCTCCTTTTCTCATCGCATTAGGGTTAGATAACCAGTGAAGGTATCCGCATCGGGATCTTCATGATCTAAGGTGATTTGATAATAGTAGGTTCCGGTAGGCAGGGTGCGCCCTGCGTTGGTGCCATCCCAGGGAACTTTATATCCGGTAGATCGATATACCCGCTGCCCCCAACGGTTGAACACCAATACCCGGCACCGCTCGTAAGTAGACAAGTTTTGCAACAACCAGGTCTCATTCAAGCCATCTCCGTTGGGGGAAAAGGCATTGGTGACGGTTACCGGCGGACAAAGGTTGGGAATGGTAACGGTGTAGTTGGCCGTACAACTGCGATTGTCCGTTATCACAATTTCGTACGTTCCAGTTAGCAATTCAGTAAACTCGGGAGTAAACTGCGTACCACCAGGATTCAACGTGTAGGTGTAGGGTGCAGTGCCGCCGACCACCTCCGTGATCACAATGCTGCCAGTTGTAGACTGACATTCAATGGGCGTAACCACCGGACGGGCTTCGACCGGATCAGTCTCAGGAACTACTTCCACCAAGGTATCGCTACAGCCGTTGGCGTCCTCCACAACAATGGTATAGGTGCCCGCAGCAAGCCCACCATAAAAACCTTGGGCGTTACCGGGAGCCAACGGAGGGGTATACGTGTAAGGACCCGAGCCTCCTTGGGCGGTCACCAACAACGAACCGTTGGCCTCTCCACAATTAGCTTCGGTGACATTGGCGACAGCTTGCGGAGGAGCAGGCTGACTCACCGTAGTGGTTACGGTATCCATGCAGCCGTTTTGATCCTGAACAATCACTGAATAAGTACCTGCCGCAAGACCCGTAAAGCTATTGCCCGACTGAAAATTCGCACCACCATCAATGGAGTAAGAATAGTTTGGAGTACCACCGGATACGGAATCGATGGAAATACTACCTGTACTAGCCGTACAGGAGCTGGGCTGTGGAGTTTGAAAAACAGCGGTGATAGGATCTGATGCTGGCACCACCACCGAAACAACGGTATCACACCCTTGTGCATCGGTTACGGTAGCTGTGTACGTTCCAGCGGACAAATTACCGATCAAGCTTCCACTTTGCCCATTGCTCCAGGCATAGGTATAAGGTGGAAAATTCCCACTCATGGAAAGATTGATGCTCCCATCATCGCCTGGATTGCAACTTTCAGGAAGCACCGCGGGTTGGGCTTGCCATGCAACCGCCTGCCCACTTACTTCAATATCGAAACTACAGGCTGAAAGGCTAGGTAGAGAAGTACCACCGTCAATTTGTACCCAATATTGGGTATTGCCCGATAATGAAATCCCATTCAATACAAAACCTCCGGCAAGGCCGGTATCGCAGTCAATCGCTATGTAAGAAGTTGGATCACACGGAACGGCAGCTGCCAGAAGTACCCCTTGCAATGTCAACCCAGGTCCACATCCTGAATTGCTGACGGTCACCTGCACTGCTCCACCAATGGCATTGGTCCGAAAAGTGTACCAGACGGAGTTATCTACATCATAACATTGTCCCCACGAGCCAGAGGCCATGCAATCTCCGTCCGGACCACCACATTGCGCAGTGGCACCAAGGGTGGTTCCAGCAATTTGCACATTGCTGCAAAGGACCTGAGCTGCGCTGCAATCGTCATTGGGCGGTTGCCCAAAACCAAGCAATGGCAAACACAACACCAACCAGCTCCATAGAACCTGCGATTTAGTGGGAATTCTTCGCATGTAACTTCCTTCCTGGTGGGAGCCAGGGCAACTCCTACGCGATACAAGTTTAAAAGAATCGAGGCTTGCTATCCGACTGCCAAAAATTACTTATTGACATCATTCATTTGACAATCAAGCCTTTCAGGAATTATTTTGGGCAATCACCTCGAAGGTTTGACTCATGGCATTGCCCTGTTCGTCTACTAACGTTAGGCGGTGTTTGCCGGGTGGTGGATTCAACTCCATTTGGTGCAAGTCTTGGGTTTGCCCCAGAAACACCTCATCCAAATGCCAATATACCACCGCTTCAGGGGTTCGATGGGTAATTTCAAAAACCGTTTTGCTGCGGGTGCCGTCCAATTGACGTGGCACGTAGATGCGGCTGGGCCGTTTAGGATAGAGGATAGACATGGTTCGCTCTCCTTTGGTTGAACTACAACCGGGGAGAAATGCAGGAAGTGGTTGATAGCGGGGATGGTTAAACCGGTAATACCATTCCATGACCGGTGGCAACACAAACCATGCTCGGTGTTGCATTTCATTGGTGTTCATGCAATGGCTGTTCACCTGATGTTTCCCCGCTGCATCGAGGTGTACCCATCGGTGAAAGGGACAAGCCCGGGTATCCAGCGAAGGAAGAGGAACAGCCACTTGGTTAGTTTTAGGACAAATGGACGAGGCCCGATACCCACTCTCAGCGCACAAGGCTACCTCCTGCATATCGTCGTGTGGCGGATCGAACCACTGAGAAGGAGGCAAATGCCCAAACAAATGAAACATGATCGGGGCTGCGGCTTCTACACCTACCAAACCCGGACGCCCTTCACCATCGGCATTGCCCACCCAAACCGCCACTACGTGATTGGGCGTTACTCCCACCGCCCAGGCATCGCGAAAACCAAAGCTGGTACCGGTTTTCCAAGCTACTTTTCGGGCGGAGCCGAAAGCCTGCCAATTGCTGTCTTCTTCAGGTCGTGCCACTTCCAGCATAGCTTGAAAAGTATGCCACACCACACCCGCACTCAAAGGCGCCTGCCCGATCGGCTCTTCGTTGGATTCCTCCCGTAAAAGCACCTTCGGTTCCAATCGCGCTACGGCTCTTGGATACTGATTCAGGGTATTGGCCATTTGGCCATACATGGCCGCTAAATCCCATAGAGTCGCTTCTGCACCGCCCAAGATGAGGGACAGACCGTAATGATCCGGCCCATGCTGCAGGGTGGTCATTCCCATTTTTCGAAGTTGCAAGTGAAATCGCGCTACGCCATAATCGCGCAATAGCAATACCGCCGGCACGTTCAGCGATCGAGCCAGAGCTCGGTGTGCCGGCACCGCTCCATCGTAATTCTGAGTGTAGTTTTTTGGCGAGTAGCCGCCCATTTGGGTGGGCACATCGGGCACCAATTGATGGGGCGTAAGCATGCCTTCTTCCAGCATCCCTCCATAGAGAAAGGGCTTCAAGATGCTCCCGGTACTGCGCGGAGCGCGTATCACGTCCACATCGCCACCGTGTGCAGGGTCGTTCAAGGCCAAATTGCCAACGTAAGCCAGGACCTCCCCAGAATGGACGTCCAGAATAAGTGCCCCGGCATTGTAGATTTTATTTTCAGCCAAACGTGCCTGATGGAAAGCCAGCGATTGCTGCACTTGCTTTTGCAAGCTGGCATCGAGACTGGATTTCAGCGGATTGCCTCTTAATGCCCCTGTTTGGAATCGGCTCATCAGGTGAGGCGCCAAGTCGGGCAACGGATGTGGAGCTTGGGGCAAAGGTTCGACAAGGGCCAATTGATACCCGATGGAATCAAGCAAGTCAACTTCCAGCAACCGATGGAGCAAACGGTTGCGTTTGGCCAGCAAACGGTGCTGATTTTTGCCGGGATAGATGAGGCTAGGAGCATTGGGCAAAACGGCCAAAGTAGCCGATTCGGCCCAAGACAAGAGGGTGGGGGGGCCGCCATAGTATCGCCAGGAAGCAGCATCTAAGCCTACCACGTTGCCTCCATAAGGAGCATTAGAAGCCCAATAAGCTAAGATTTGGGATTTATTATAGCGCCATTCCATTCGGGTGGCCTGAATCAATTCCACCAGTTTTTCCCACAGGTTGCGCGATTTGCCCTTGCGGCTCAGTCGAATGACTTGCATGCTAATGGTGCTGCCACCGCTGACCACTCTGCGGGCTTCCAGGTTTTGTAGGAATGCTCGTCCAAAACCACGAAGGCTAAACCCTGCATGGTCGTAAAACTGGCGGTCTTCGAACTGCACCAAACAGTGCTTAAATTTCTCAGGAACCGCCGTATTGTGCGGAAACCGCCACTGGCCGTCAGCAGCGATGCGGGCGCCCAACAACTCCCCGTCCCGATCGTACAACACCGTCGACCTGGGGTCGTTAAACAAGGTTTCCGGCAAGCAATTCCAGTAGCCAATTGACAAGAGTAAACCCAATAAAAGCAGTGGCTTTCGCTGGGTCCAAAAGAAGGTGATTAAACGGTATTTCATGATCCGATCCGGTTGTATCCAAAAACGAATATAGTGGGCGATCGGACCAGATTCTGGCTACTTTATTATCCGTTTCCGAGTCACACCGATTCGTTTGTTATCTTTGATTAATTGCCCTATGGAGCGGATTTTTCGCCTTTCGGTCTGCTTGTTGTTCGCCTGCATATCTTTCGGGTCGACCGGACTTGCCCAACAGTTTCATTTTAAAAACTATTCGGTCGGTGAAGGGCTCCCTCAATCGCAGGTGTATGCCTTGCTGGAAGACAGTCGGGGCTATATTTGGATGGGAACCCGCGCGGGGGGCTTGTCCCGCTTCGACGGCATCAACTTCACTACGTTTACCATCGAAGACGGACTGCCCGACAATGCCGTTTTCTGCCTGTACGAAGGCTCAGAGGGCAATATTTGGATTGGTACCGCCAAAGGAGTTTGTACCTTCAACGGTCTCGACTTTGTTCCTCACCTGCTCCACGAGCAGGAGCGGCAACCACCCATCGGTGCCATTTGCCAGGATGAAAACGGGCAGTATTGGTTCGGCACTGGCGCTGGGTTGTATCGCTACGACGGAAAAGAAACCCGCTCCCTCTCTCCACTACCAAATTATCCCAAAGGCAGGATCAGCGACCTCTTGCCTGCCTCCAAAGGTGGAATGTGGGTAGGCCACGATCGTGGGGTTAGCCTGATCAATAGCAAAAAGGTGGTGCACTTTGACGCCACACGCGGACTGAGGAGTCAGGTAAGCTGCCTTAGCCGCGATTCTACTGGAACCATTTGGGCTGGCACCTACGGAGGTGGCATGTTTTTGTTGAAAGGCGATCGGGTTGAACCGCTGATCAACAAACTGGGCCTGAATGAGAGTGTCATTTTCGATGTACTGCACGATTCCAATGGACAGGTGTGGATCACCACGCCAGTGGATGGCGTGAAATTGTGGTCGGGGCAAGACAGCAGTTTTACTGCCATCGACGAAGACGATGGCCTGGCCAACAATCATGTACGGTGCGCCTTGGAAGACCGCTGGGGGAATTTATGGTTTGGCACTTCCGGAGGAGGAGTAAGCAAATACTTCGGACAGCAATTCATCCATTTCGACGACCGCAACGGTCTGCCGGGCAGTTATGTGTATGCCGTTCGGCAAGATTCAAAGGGGCGTTTGTGGGTGGGCACTTCCGGTAAGGGAGTAACCCGCATCGAAAATGGCAAATACCATACCTACCGGGCCGATTCGGGCTTTTACAACGAGAAGGTGAAAAGCATTTACGAAGACCACCTGGGCAGGATGTGGTTTGGTACTGAAGGCAAAGGATTGAGTTGTTTGCACGACAGTGGTTTTGCACATTTTTCGGGAAGCAACGGCCTGAGTGGCAACTGGATCCGAGACATCACCGAAGATGCTCAACATCAATTGTGGATCGCTACTGCAGGAGGTGGGGTCACCAAAATGACCCCCAAAGATTCTTTGAAGCTGGACTTTGATTTTGACTTCTTCACCACTACCCGCGGCATGCCCAAAAATCGGATCAATTGCCTGCACCGGGACAGCCTGGACCGCATTTGGTTTGGCACCTACACCGGAGGCATTGGTTTCATCTGGCGCGACTCGGTATACGCTTTTCCGAATGAGCAATTGGCTAGCCTTCAAATCCGCTCCATGGTAGAAGACAACTATGGTGTCCTCTGGGTGGGTACCGCCAAAGGTGGTGTAAACGGCATTTCCATCTATGGCGACAGTTTGAAAATCACCACCATCAACCGGGCTTCGGGCTTGTCTTCCAACAACATTTATTCGCTATCGATGGATCAGCAGAACAATTTGTGGGTGGGCAGCGAAACTGGTTTGGATCAAGTGCAATTGGATGCGGACCGACAAGCTTTCGAATACAGTCACTATGCCAGAGAGGAAGGGTTTGTAGGCATTGAGAACTGCCTCAATGCCGCCTGGCGATCTACTGACGGCAACCTCTGGTTCGGTACCATCAACGGCCTCACTTGCTATAACCCTCAGCAACGTATGGACAATCCACTGCCCCCCATTCTGGAGATTTCCAAAATCAGCTTGTTTTACGAATCGCTCCGCAACACCGACTATGGGCAGCACATTGGTCCCTGGGGGCAACTGGAAGGCACGGTGGAGTTTCCTTTCAACCAAAATCACCTGGGGTTTGATTTTGTAGGGCTCAACCACAAGAACCCCGAAAAAGTGCGCTACCAATGGCGGTTGGTGCCTTTTGATAAAGACTGGTCGCCGGTGAGCAAAAAAACGGACGCCACCTATTCCAACCTGCCACCGGGAGACTACACGTTTCAAGTGCGTGCCTGCAACGAAGACGGTATTTGGACCCCTGAACCTGCTGAAAGTTCGTTCACCATTTTAAAACCCATCTGGGAAACCTGGTGGTTTCGTGCGGCCTTCGGAGGTGTTTTTTTGCTATTGATCGCTCTATTTTTCAATTTGCGTTTACGGCAGATCAAGCGGAAAAACCAACAACTGCAAGCCCAATTGCAATTGGAAAAAGGCTTGTTAGAGTTGGAACAAAAAGCCTTGCGCCTTCAAATGAATCCCCACTTCATTTTCAATGCGCTCAATTCGATACAAGGGGTAATCGCCCGAAAAGACGACAAAACCGCCCGCTATTATTTAGCTAAGTTTAGCAAGCTCATGCGCATGATTCTGGAAAACAGCCGGAGTCAAACGGTTTCGTTGAGTGAGGAAATCAGCACCCTCGAAAGCTACCTCGCACTGGAACGCTTCAGCCGTGGAGAGCGCTTTGATTATCAATTGACCGTGGAAGAATCGCTCGATCCGGACGACATCCACATTCCACCCATGATGATTCAGCCTTTTCTGGAAAATGCGGTCATCCACGGGGTGGGCCACCTCGACAATCAGGGACTGATCAAAGTACATTTCAAACAGGAGGCACAACAACTCATTGGCACCATTGAAGACAACGGTATCGGCCGACAACAAGCCAAAGCCATCAAAAGTCAAATTGGCCAACACCATAAATCCACGGCATTGGCGGTTACCCAGGAACGGCTCGACATTTTGAACAATGGCGCAACCATCGAGCACCACAGCCTTGAAATCACCGACCTTCAGCAGGCCGATGGTGCCGCTTCGGGAACCTTGGTAACGATTCGCATTCCGGCACAATTGAATTGATCCAACATGCTCCCGAATTGCTAACTTAGCCCGCAATGACCAGCCCAATAAAAGCGGTAATTGTGGATGACGTGAAGGACGCACGCACCACCTTGCAAGCCGACCTCGCCAGCTACTGCCCGGAGGTAAACGTCATCGGCGAAGCCGATGGTGTGGTGAGTGGGGCCAAATTGCTGCGCAAAGTGAAACCAGAGGTGGTTTTTCTCGACATTCAAATGACGGATGGCAGCGGTTTTGACCTGTTGGAAATTTTTGACTCGGTTCCTTTTAAAGTGATTTTCACCACGGCTTCGGATGCTCATGCCATTCAGGCGTTCCGCTTTTCTGCGGTGGACTATTTGTTGAAGCCCATCGACCCGGATGAATTGATGGAAGCGGTACGAAAACTCGGCCAGACCAAGAAGGCTACAGCCGATTCTGATCAACTGGGCCTATTGAAAGACCACCTGAACCCCAACAAGAAACCAAAGCGCCTTGCCTTGCACACGCAAGATAAAATTCACGTGGTTGAGATCGACAGCATAGTACGCTGTGAATCGAACGTAAACTACACCATGTTTTATTTCAAGGATAAAACCCGCCTGCTGGTAACCAAAACCTTGAAGGAATTTGACGAGTTGCTGCGCGGAAATGACTTTTTACGCGTACATCAATCGCACCTCATCAATGCGGCCTACCTCAAAGAATTTGTAAAGATCGACGGAGGTTATCTGGTCATGAAAGACCAGTCGGAAGTACCGGTTTCTACCCGCAAACGCAACATCGTATTAGAGGCTATTTCCAGGTTGTAAATGCCACGCTATTTCCGAAAACCTACTGTTGAAGGATCCGCACCTCTGTTCTTCGGTTTTCCTGACGGCCATTGGACGAAGCATTCGAAGCAATGGGCTGCTGCTCTCCATAGCCTTTGGCTTGTACCCGTTGCGGATCAATGCCTTTGCTGAGGAGGTAGCTGCGCACTACCTCTGCCCTATCCTGAGAAAGCTCCAGGTTGCTGTTCGAATCACCAACATTATCGGTATGTCCGGCTACTTCAATGACCATGTCCGGCTTCAAAGTCAACACTTCTACCAGTTCGTCTAACTCTGGAAAGGAAGCTGCACGCAAACTGGATTTTCCAGTATCGAAATGCACATCGTTTAGTCGGAAAACGGTTTCGCTGCGGTCGATTTGAATGCCCAACTCAGCCGTATGGTAACTCCCGTCTACTTCGGGCAATTCCATGGTGTGGTAGTCCTGATCACTCCCAATGCCTTTGATCACAATCTGATACGTTTCTCCTTCCGGCAGAAGGAGGTAAAACTCTCCCTTTTCGTCAGAAACACCGCGAAAAGACTTGCCTGACTGGGTTTTGAACATGATTTGCTCACCAGACAGGGGTTGCGCCTCGGGGTTGGAAACGGTTACATGGAAAAGGGCTTCGGATTCGGTGGATTGCAAGGGCGCTTGTGCAAAAAGCAGCGGACTAAGCAGGCTCAAAAGGAGCGTGAAAGCAAAAATTTTCATAATGGGAACGATTCAAGGTCTTTTAAACCATAATACCCAAGGGGCTAAAAAGTAACCCTCTGCAAAAATTTGTTTCTTTTTACTAATTTTTTTAGCTTTATGTTTTAACCCCAAAAACCCAAGCCACTATGTCTTTTTCAACCTTTGGACTGGACGCCATAAAGCGCGCGCGAACTCATTTCAAAACGGCGAACAAACCCAGCTATTTCGAACTTAAAGATACATTAACACGACCTAACTGCTACCGAACCACGGAAATCGAAGCTGCTCCACCCGAAGTACTCGAAACGATTCGAAAACAGCTAAAGCAAGAAAGAAAAGAAGAAGTATTGCTAAAAATATTACTATTAATTGGCGCCATCGCCATCACCCTTTTACTGGCCGTGGTACTTATTCATGTTGTGCTTCCCGGATTATTCGAGTTTGATGTAATTTTCCGGAATGAAGCTGCCGGCATTGCGCACCCCCGGAGTTGACCTCCTCAATCTTCTCTTGTTGCTTGGTGCATTTGCCTTAGCCTGGTGGCTGCCTTTTCGGTTGTTTCTCTTCGCCTACGCGGTTTTGGGCCCGTTGCACTACCTCACAGAAATGAACTGGCTCCACGACCGCAATTACTTTATCCAATCAAAGGGTTGGATAGCCTTGCCACTTGTGGTAGCTACTTTTGTATTTTTACCACAGATCGCCCAATTGCTAACTCCTGAATCAGGATGGCCCGAGTCCATTGCCTGGGGAATGGCGCAGGTAGCCAACAGCTCCAACGGATTGATTTTTTGGTGGCTGATCGTTTCGGCAGGATTGCTTTTTCTAAAGACTACGCGCCATCGGCTCATCCTCGGTGCAATAGGATTGGTGGTTTCCCTCGTCCTGCTCCGCTTCCCCACCTATCTGCTGCTGGTAGGCCTGATGATTCCTACCCTCATCCATGTCTACCTCTTCACCGGCTTGTTTATGCTCTATGGGGCGCAACGCAGCCAGAGTAAGTTGGGCTTTCTCAATGTGGCCGTTTTGTTTTTAGTGCCGGTCATCATTGTGATTTTGCCACTTGATCCGGGAAATTATCATTTTACCGATGCGTTGAAAGACACTTTTCTCGGGTCCAACTTTCACGTCACCAACGCAAAAATTGCCGGTTTTTTAGGGTTGAATGAAGGAAAGACCTTCTTTTTTTATGAGGTGATGGAAATCAAACTTCAGGTTTTCATCGCCTTTGCCTACAGCTACCATTACCTCAATTGGTTTTCCAAAACCACCACCATTGGATGGCACAAAAACCTCACCACCGGAAGAACAGTGACCATTGCTGGAATTTGGTTGGCCTCTATAGGTTTGTATGCCTGGGATTACCGCACCGGATTGGCCGTATTGGTCTCGCTCAGTACCCTCCACGTGTTGCTCGAGTTTCCCCTTAACCTGATGTCAATCCGAGGCATCGGACAACACCTTTTTGCGAGGTCAACTCCACGGTAAGCAATTACCGATGGCTCATGTCTTTTTGCTTGACACCTGACCGTCATCTCCATTCTGTACCGAAGAAGAAAATTTTTAGGGAGGGTGCATTAGCGTAAGCACTTCCGTATAAAGGGAAACTATACACCCCAAACGGCCCTTATGGCAATTTCAATGCTATTTTATGAAAAGCGCCCTCTCACAAGCGTGTAGGTGTAAGATGGCAACTATTTCATGTTCAAGGCGATCCGAAGGATTTGGAGCGAACAAAAGGGGGAATAAAATACTTACCTTGTCTGCACTAATTAATCCTTTGTCATCCATGAAATTCATCAAGTACTTTTTAATCTTAGCCATTGTACCGGTGCTCGGTTTTGGCCCGCCACAAGGCAAGAAAAAGGTAGCCGTCACCACTTTCTATGTCAATAAATACATCGGAACCGAAGGCCTGGGAAGCGGTGCCAGTATGGTAGCAGCCATCAGCACACTGGCCGACGACCCCAACTTCAACCTGCAACCGATACTTGACAAGTTCCACAAGACCTTCTTTACCGAATACGCCAAAAGTTTTCCATTCGATTTGCTTCCGGAAGAGGAAGTAACAGGCAATGAAGATTACAAAGCCTACGAAAGTCGCTTTGGAGAAACTTCTGATGCCGACCGTTCGAAGATGGCCCAACGCTACCTTGTGATTGATGGCTACAAGCCCTTGATCGAGGGAGCGCTGATCAAAAAAGAAAACCGCAACCAAACCAAGATGATCGAGATTTTTGACGCCAATGCCGATGGGGTCATGTTCGTCAACATGGACTACTCCTTCATTACCAAAGGTGGTGTAGGCCCATTGGCTGCGGTAGGTATCAAGGCGTTTGTGCGCATCAAGCTGTGGAATAAAGAAAGCAAGAAAGTATTCGCCATCAATGAGTCTGCGGTATCCAAGGCCACCGTTGGCATGGTCGGCGGAATTCCGGTAATGGACACCGACAAGTTGCTGCCCATGTGCCAGGATGCTTCCGATCGCTTGTTGGAAGACCTTAAAAAGAGGTTGCCTAAAATTGCTGCCCGTTCAGCCAAGAAATTCCAGTAAACGAAGTTTTACTTTGAAATGTAAAAGCCGCTTCCCGTTTGGGGAAGCGGCTTTTTTCATGTAAAAAAGGCCCCACCTTCGGATCTTCAGGATAGGATCGGATGCATTAGGGACTCCGAAGGTGGGGCAAAGCACCGGCGTGGTTTTGAGGTTTTGAACCGGTGCGAGGGAATGCTCATCATTGGGGTAAAATTTTTAGTAGTTGTTTCGGCCCTTCCTGCCCGCCCCGGAAGAACCGGGGCGGGTGTGCTTATCTGAGGGACTTGGAAGGGTGGGCCCCCACTGCCAGGGGCCCGGAGGAGTGCAAGAAAACCAACCAAATGCAATCATCCTCCAGAATCGATTACCTCAACCCATTGGCCCGGTTCACGGGCATTGATGGTGCGGTCGTACATGGATTCGGCCATGATGGTAGGCATGTAAAACCGGCCTTTGTAAGTGGCATTGAGCCGAACCCTGTACTGAACAGAATGATGGCTTTCTAACCAGAAATAAGTGTTGATGCGGTCATCGCGGATATCACGGTATTGATAGTGGGAATTCGCATCGGTATTGCGCACGCCCAAGTCCATCCGGTCGTTGTGAATTTCCCAGCCAGATGGAAAAACTTGTGTCAAAGCCATATCAGCCAGGTGACCTCGAACACCTGGATTACGCACCGTCACCACAGCCGCAAAATCGGTTCCTTGTTCTATTCGACTGGGGTCTAATGGTTCTCCATCCATGGTCTCATAGTCAATATCGATGCTCAGGTTGTTGGCCGCCCGACTTTGGTCGCCAGTGATGGGCACCCCTTCCATAAGCAGGCGCACGTAGAGGATGCCTTTGCCATCGTTAGTGATGGTGAGTTGACTGCTGTCGGCCACCAGCTTTTGGGGTAGCGCTTGCTGGTGCAGCACGCTTTGTCGGTTTTCGTGTTGCTCCGACTGCTGGCCCAACCGATAGGTGTAGCGCATGTTTTCGGTAATAGGCACACTGCCCAGGAACCGGGAAATTCCGATAAGGCAGAAAGAAGTGGCTTGGGTGTTGAGCCACCGCCTCGAAGAGAGGTGACTGGCCACTGTTTTCGCTAAAACAGCTGCGTTTGTTTCATCTCCCATGAGGCAAAGTGCTTCCAGAATCATGCCTTCATCGCGGTAGCGGCAGCCATAGCTGTAAGACAGTTCTATGTAGTCGTCGATTTTAAAATCGTAGCTCGCTACTAGCTCTTTCGCTACTTCGGGTTGCCCCGCCAAATGGTAGGCTGCGGCCAAGCGCCACCGGGCTTGTAGGGAGAGTGAAGCCTCTTCCCGCAGTCGGTTCATGGCACCCAATTCGGGTGAATTGGCCAAGGCCAGCGTGAACAAACGGTAGGCTTGGGTAATGACCGCACTACGGTAGGAATAATAGCCGGAACGGTAAGACCATTTAGCCGTCCATTCGCGGGAAAGACGTTTTTGCGCCTGTATCCAGGTACTTTTCATCCCATCGGGCAAAGCGTAGCCGAGGCGTTCGGCTTCCAACATAAAATGCCCGGCATAGTTGGTGCCCCAGCTGCTGTAATAGCTTTCACCGGGCCAGTAGGTGAAGCTTCCTTCCGATTGCTGGAAATTGGACAGCTTTTGCAGTGCAGCACGGATGTTAAAGTCGATTTCTTCCCGAAAGTCGTTGTTGAGGTGGAGCACATCGGCCAGGTAGAGCTGCGGGAAGGCACGGGAGGTGGTTTGCTCCAGGCACCCGTGTGGATAACCAATGAGGTATTTCAACCTTCGGCCCAGGTCGATGGCGGGCATGGTGGAAATCTCCATGGTGCCTTTTTCTGTTCCGGAAACACCGGTAAATCCGAAAGGCGCCTCCCAGGATTCTCCGGGTTGAATTACGGTTTCCAACACGTTCATCACCGGTGGATTGGGCGAACGAACGTCTATTTCAATCTCGTGATAGGCGGTTTCCTTGCCACTGGAAACCTGGACTTTCACCTTGCCAATGCCTACTTTTTTGGGCACTTTCAACTCAAAATTCACCACCTGATCGCCCACCGCATCGAACTGAATGTTGGCGGTGGTATTTCCCTGAGATTGCAACATCTGATTGGTTTCCACGGCGATCTGCACGTTTTTCACCTGCTTTTCCATGGCAAATACGTTGACGGGAAGTTGCACCGTTTCACCCGGCCCTAATACCCTGGGCAGGGTAGCCAATACCATCAAAGGTTTGCGCACCGCCACTGTAGCATCTGTATGGCCATAGGCTTCTTCCTGGCGCGCCACCACCATCACCCGCACAGAACCTACGTAATTGGGAACATCAATGGTGTGGGTTCCGGTTTTTCCGGCCTTCAGCTCGAAAGGGCCCACGAAGCGCACCATGGGCTTGAAACGGTTGGCTTTTTGCTTTTTCGCCGGGCCGTTTTCTCCATCGCCTCCCACACTCAAAATTTTGTTCAATTCCCCTCCGTAAGCACCCATCACCTGATCGTAGAGGTCCCAGGTGCGCACGCCCAAGGCTTCTTTTGCATAAAAATGTTTCCAGGGGTCGGGAGTCGAAAACCGGGTAAGGTCCAGCAAACCTTCATCCACCACTGCGAGGGTATAGGTCATGTTGCGCCCTTCTTTCTCTTTTACCTGCACCTTCACTTTGGTCTCCGGCCGCCAAACTTTTTGGGTAATGATTTCAGGTTGCAGATGGGAAAGCGGATCTTCTACCAACACCGGAATTACTCCGTAGAGTCGGATCGGCAGGTCGTTGGCGGTTTCCTGATGCGGCTGCAACAAACTCACGTGCACAAATACATTGGGTGCCATTTCGGAAGTAGTAGGAACCTCGAAGCGGGTTTCCCCTTGTTCGGTTTCTACCCAGAATTTTTTGAGGATTCGGGAACCATTTTCCACACAAACCAGGGCGCGCCCTTTGGTGCTGGAGGGAAAAGTCACCTTCACGGCTTCGCCTACACTGTATTTTTCTTTGTCGGAAGAAAAGTTGAGCATGGTGGCAAATTCATTTACCGTACGATTGGCACGCGCCCAATAAGGCCAATCGATGTACACTATTTTTCCACACGAATGACCGCTTTGCGGATCGGTGACCCTGACCAAAAACCGCCCCCACTTGGGCCGGTTGATGCGCAACTTGAATTGCCCTTTGCCTTCCTTTGTATTTACTAGGGTATCCAAAATCATGCGGGTACTCGAACGTGCAATGTAGTTGGCCATGTTTTCGCCATAGCTGTCCCACCACCAGCGCCAGTTGAGTTGATACACCTTTACCTGAAGCCCTTTGCGGGAAGCCTTTTTGCCAAATTGATCAACGGTAGCAACTTCGATGGTGTGGTCTTCATCCGTCACCAGGGTACCGCGGTACATGCTGCCTTTGGGCACTTTGATACCCACATAATGACTAAAGGGAGAATAATTGATTGAAAAACGATCGATGCTAAATCCTCCACCCTCTTCAAAAACCTTGGTGGTAAAAAGCGCTTTGAGCATGCCAGGTGCGTTTTTTCCGTAGGCAATCACCGGGTCGAGGCTGGCTTCTCCTTTTTCGTCGAGTCGATCTTCGAAAATGGTTTCTTCTTCCGAATACAGGCTGCGAATGGGGTCGTCGAAATGGTATTTTTTAAATCCTTTGAACCGGGTACGCATTTGGTTCACCGTAAGATCTACTTTGGCCTTCAGGTTTCGGGCAATGGCACCGTGCAACCATTTCACCTGTAGTTTGCCTACTACTTCATCATCTTCGGCTGCCACGAGGTCTTTTCCAAAATCCAGGTAGATTTTCAAGCGGTTGGGTTTCACCGTTTCCACCTTAAGGTATTTGGTGTAGGTGCGGTTTCCCACTTTTACGATGGCCCGGTAGTTTCCGGTAGGCGCCTCTGCATCGGTAGTGGTTCTAAAATCGTACATCCCATTCACCGACCGCGTCTCTATTTTTTTGTGGACGAGCCGCCCTCTGGGGTCGTACAAGCTAAAGGCAATGGGATGATTTTTGGGAAGCAACTGGTCGGCATCTTCCATCATGAAGGTGAGAAAAAGAGAATCTCCGGGCCGCCATACGCCACGTTCTCCATAGATCAAGCCTTTGATGCCCTCACGCACCTGAGCTCCCGAAACATCGAACTTGCTCAGGGAAAGTGACCTTCCGTCCTCCATTTTGAGGTAGCCTTTTTGGCTTCCTTTGCTGGCCACTATCAAAAAGGGTTTTTCGGGCAATTCCTGGGTCAGCATACCTTCGGCATTGGTAGTGCCCGTAGCGATGTGGCGTTGTTGGTAGTTGTAAAATTCGATGGCCACACCAGCTTTAGGCTGAGTCGACAGCAAGTCGTTGGTGATGACATGCACCTTGCGGTCGGCACCCATTTTGGCAATGATGCCCAAATCGGAAGCCAGGATATTGCGCGCCCGTGAGCGGTGGCGGTAATACATGTCGTGGCAAGGGTTGTCGTGCTCCCGATAATCGTAGTTGAAGTCGTTCCAATAATCGTCCTGACGGTAACGGGAATTGGGCCAACTGCCTCCATCACTTTTGATTTCCAAGGTCTGTAAATCGGTATTGGCGGTGGGTTCGCACGCACTGTAGGCGGCATACTCTTTTCGGCACCGCAATTCTACCCGATAGATCACCCCGGGTTGCACATCGATCAGTTCATCCAACTTGATGGAGTAGTGTTGCCACTCTTGCAACTCAGGACTGTTTCGCTCTCCTAAATGAATGCGCTTTTTTGCCAGGTGGTGCCCTACGCGCTCCAATTGCCATACGCCCTCCAGGTTGTTCACCTGCAAAAACTGCTGCACATTGTCCTCGTAGATTTGAGTAATGAAAACATCTACCGCCGTGAGGCCCACCGCTTCAAAGGGAAAGAGCAGCCCTTGGGTTTTGGGCAAAATGGCACCCTTACCCACCATTCGAAAATCGGGTTTGAGCTCTTCAAAATTCAACGTACGCTCCTCTTCTTCCGGCAGGGTATAGCCTTTGGCGTTTTTCACTTGTTCGGTAACCACCAAATTGAATTGGCCCGAGAGGCGGCTTTGGGGATAAAGGGTGACATGGTTGCCTTCAATGGCGTAGGTCACGTTGTATTCGTTCAACAAAAAGAGCTTTCCCTCCAAAGATTGCTTGGGCAACAATGGGTCGGAAAAACTTACCCGAACGTATTGCTCGGGCTGTTGTACCACCTGCACTTGCGTGATTTTAAATTCGCCCAAGGCAGGTACTTCGATTTCACGCTTTGAACTGTTGCCTAAGCCAAGTGCATCGCCGTCCCACTCCACCAACAATTGGCCTTTCTTCTGCCTTCTGGCGATGCTGTCTACCGTAAAATAGTGCGTGTTGCCATGGTGGTGATTCCATCGAATGCTCAAGTTTTTTTGGTCTTGGCTGGCCTGCATGAGCTTTTCTACCGCCATAGAGTCGGCCTCGTCAAAGGTGACCACACGTCCGGTAAGCTTTTGCCATTCAGATTCCTCGGCCGAATACCCCTTCAAACCATCGAGGTATACCTTGAACCCCTGATCCATGGTTTTGAATTGAAACGAAAACGTTTGCAAGGCCTCCGGCACTTCCAGCAACTCATCGAGTTGAAAATCGACATCGTAGGTTTGGCCGTGCTTCAGGGGTTTATTTGGCGTGTATTCTATGGTTCTTTGGTCCACCCACCGCGCGGTTCCCGATACAGAAGGCGTGAAATCGAACAAATCGGCATCCAGCTCTTCGCCAGGCTTCACTGGCTTGGGATAGTCGGAGGTCAATCGAATCCGAATGGAGGATTTGGCCGGAATGACTCCCGAAGAAAACGCAGTAATGTATGATCCAAATGCCGGATCAATTTCCGGTGCGCGGGAACGGTTGCGGTTACAAGAACCAAAAACGAAGAGGAGCGACAAAAGTCCGATCAATGAAAGTGTGGTGCGTGTAAAATGCATGGCAGTTGAAATTGCAGTACACCACAAGAATACCCGGTTCATACGGGGTTTATGAGGTCATTTGAGTAGGCGCTTCATTGGATTTATTATTTGCAATCCTCCTTCAATTATTTGATTTCAGGAACTTCAGGTTGGGACCTGCGTAGGAGTATGGGAACAAAAAGCGGTTCCTCCTGTTTCGAATACACGTTGTTACATTACATCACACATCTACACGAAAATCCAAAAGCACCATGGGTAACCATGGTTCATGGTGCCGGAGGCAGCAGTTCCATTTGGTTCCGTCAGTTGCGGGATTACCGCAAACATTTTCACGTATTGATGGTGGACCTGCGTGGCCATGGCAAATCCAAAGGCCAGGTTTACGAAAAACTGAAGCGCTACACCTTCGATGTCATTAGTGACGAGGTGGTAGAAGTACTCAATCACCTCAACATCCGGAAAAGCCATTTCGTAGGAATCTCCCTCGGAACAGTAGTCATTCGGGAAATTGCTGAACGTTTTCCTGATAGGGTACAAAGCATGGTATTGGGTGGAGCCGTAATGAAGCTCAACTTAAGGGGTCAGGTTTTGATGCGCCTAGGAGTACTGTTAAAATCAGTGCTGCCCTATTTGTTGTTGTACAAGTTTTTTGCCTTCATCATCATGCCGCGCAAGACGCACCGCGAATCGCGCAACCTCTTTGTAAACGAAGCGCGGAAACTCTATCAAAAAGAATTCATCCGGTGGTTTACACTGGCTTCTCAGGTCAATCCACTGTTGGCTTTTTTCAGAATCAAGGATTGCGGCATTCCTACACTTTACGTTATGGGAGAGCAAGATCACATGTTTTTGCCCTCCATTTCGCGCCTGGTGAAAGACCATACCTCCTCACGCCTGCACGTGATCCCCGATTGTGGCCATGTGGTGAACGTGGAACGCCCCAAAGATTTCAACCGCGAAACGGTTGGGTTCATGCTGGGAATTGGTTGAGCCATTTTCCTTTCCTTTGCTTTCGTGAAGAAAGCAACGCTTTATTTCCTCCTCATCCTCTATTTAACGGTTCCTCTACTTGTGGTTGAATTCTTTTTCGATTCACCGGATGGATGGGAGTTCAACCTTACTTTTGGCGTTCAAATTGCCCTTTTAGGAATAGTGTACCTGTGGGGAAGTACCAAAGAAAAAAGGGATGCCAAAAAGCACTCCGAAAAAGCCGCTTCGGCCCTGAAGGAATGGCTTGAAAAGGCGACTCCCTATCCAGTCAATTTAAGAACGTGCGAAATGGTGCGTTCCTCCTCCTACCAAGAAAATGAAAACGAACTTCGGTACCACGAAGAAGCAGCCTTGACCGGATTGAGCGACCCTGAACCCGAAGTGCAGCTCGTTAACTCCACCCGCCTCAAATGGACCACCGATGATCCTGAAATAAGGGGTACCTATTGGAGTGCTGTCCTATACAGCGATCAGCAGACGCTCTTGTGGCGAATCGAGCAAAATCCTGAAACCCACTTGTACCTCGAAAAAGGAAATAAGGGAAGGTATTACCTCGATGTGCGGCACTTGCGGCCCCAACAGGAAGCGGAATAACACCAACTGCCGACAAGACGCCCGTCCACTTCATCCTTCACCGCATTCTTACCGGAGCAAATTGGCAATGCTGCAAACGAAAGCAGACAGGCACCTGTACAAGCAAATCAGTTTATAAATCCGTTTAGTCGGTCACGACTACCCAAGTGTTGTTGTAGAGAAACTGTACGTTTCGGCCCAAAGCCAAATAAGGCCCGGCATCTAGGTTGCTGTTGAGGTAAGCGAAATAAGCCTCTGAACCAAACTTTAGGTCTACCCGGTTGGCATTGTTGGCTTGTTGCAGCTCGGGGTCCACCCAAAAGCTCCCGTTGTTGTACAAGGCCTTTCCGTTGACCATGGCGTTCATGTTGGCCATGTTTTGCGCAACACCCGACTTATCGCGGTAAGCCATGGTGCTATCGAGGTTCAGGCTGACGTTGGCCGTAGAATTCATGCGCAGCGTTTGAAAATCTTCGCTGGCTGCTACTCCGGCTTCTCCTTCTTTTGCCTTGGTGGCTGCAGAATACGACCAATTGTAGGCGTATCCATTGGACTGCACCGCCTCACGATCAAACAAGCCCAAGTTTTGGACCGCACGAGGATTGATCTGCGGTTGAGGGAAGGGTTGCGGCACTGGCCGGATGGGGTTAGGTCGGGGTGCAATGGGCGGCTCATCTTCCAAAATCAAATAGGAAGTATAGGGAGTGATGATGCCATACTTTCGCGCCAGGCGCACCACCTCTTGCCGCAACTCCTGGGTTTCTCCGTGCAAACGAATTTCATCCAACAGGTACCCCACCGCCCTGCTCGCCCACAAGCTGGGGATAAAATCGTGGGGCGTACCGCCATTGGCCAATTCGATGTTTTCAGAAAAATCCACTTGCGCCCCGTTAACGGTACCGCGCAAGGTTACTTTGCGATTGCCCGGCTGACGGTAGCGGCCAAAAACGGTCACACTTTCACCGGCAAACAAATCAGGCAGTGTTTTAGGGTAAACCTGATCCACCACGGCACCGCTGCCAAAATCCAATTTCAGGTTGCTCATCACCGGCGAACTCACCTTGGTGTAAAACCGTGAAACTTTCACCTCAATGTCTTCTTCGGGCGTCACGTAAGAGCGATAGGCCCCGGTTTGTTCAGTGATCTTATCCAGCAAATGGGTATTGATCTCATGGCCAATCCCAAAAGTGAAAATGCGGGTATGTTGACTTACCTTTTGGGATACTTGTCCCAGTAATGCTGATTCGTTGCGTTCCCCAATGGTCGGTTTGCCATCCGTCAAAAAAATCACCGAATGTGGCCGCTCGCCTTTACTGTTGGCCAGTGCCATGGATAGCGCATCCTGAATGTTGGTGCCTCCAATGGCCCTGAAATCATTGATGAATTGTTTGGCCTGGACTTTGGCTCCGGCACTGGCTTGCTGCAATTTGCCAAACAAACCTTGCGCCTCAGTAGAAAACCGGATGACCTCAAAACGATCCTCTGGGTTGAGGTTGGCCACACAAAATTGCAAGGCCCGTTGGGCTTGTGCCAGCTTATCGCCGGCCATGCTTCCCGAAACGTCCAATACAAACGAAATGTCTTTGGGTTGCACCTTCTGCTGGGCCTGAAACTCCGGCGTAATCTGAAAAAAGAAAAAGCCATCTTCCCCCGACTCTTTGTAAGACAATAAATCCATGCCCACTTGCGCACTGCTGTGCGTAATGTACAAGCGTAAATCCCGCTTGGCCGCGTGGCGGTCGCTCTCTCCACTCACCACCACCTGGTGGGGCGACTTGCGCAGCACTTCCACCTCATGAGAAGGGCAATACACCTGCCGCACCTCCCCTTTCGCCTGCACATCGGCCTTGAAGGCAAAAGCACCTCCAGCCGTTTCCCGCGTACTGGCAGAAGTCATCACATAGTCGTAGAAAAACATGCCCTGATCGGCCCGCAGGGCTTCGGTGTAGGTGAAACGGATTTTGGTTTCCCGCCGGGGCTCAATGGGGAATATGCGCACTTTGAACAAGCCCTGCTCCACATACTCTAAGAGGGCCGGGTCTTTCATCTGCCGCACTATGTCTTCATAGATCTTTCGGGCTTTTCCAGCGTCCAGCAATTCGCCTTCGGTCATTCGGCCGTTGATTTCCATCTTAAATTTCTTCACCACCGCACCTTTCGGAACCGGAAAAGCGAAATAGCCTTCGATGCGCTGGTGCGAAGGATTGTAAAACACCTGCTCCGTGGTGGTGACGGCAAACTGATCTTGAATTTTCAGGTCAACCTGTTGCGAGCGCTCCTCCAATAGGAGCGCCCGGCCGTTGGCAGGATGGGAAATCAAAAAACCACCGGCCTGAGCCTGTGCGGCCAGCAACAAGAAGAAGAGGGAAAAACAGCGGGTCAACATAGATCTTGAATTTTTAGGGGTTACAGGTTGGCGCCCAACAGGTTTTTTTCTTTATCGTACTCGATGCTGTAGATGAATTCCATCGAGCGGGTTTTTCGCCCTTCGAGTTGAAATTCCCACACCAACTTGCCACTGGATTCCGTCAAACGCGCACCATCGGTTTCTTTCACATCCACTTCTATTTCATCGGTTCTCGAAACCGGCACCTGGTCTTCGATCATCACTTTTACCGGGGTCGATTTGTTGCTCTTCACCGTAATCTCGTAAGCAATGATGCGCTCTTTAACGCCCTTCAGGTTGTGCTCTTCGGTTTCATCCGAGCGTTTTTCGCGGCTCACGCGAATGCTGCGGTCGCGGCCTAAATCGAGCAACAAGGTATCGTCGAGGTTTTGCGGATTAAGCGAAGTTTCGCCCACATAGGTGCTTTGGTAATAAATGTTCGCCTTGGCGGGAAGCAGGTTGAGTTCTTCCCAATCGGTGACCCGCGCCACCAGAAACGCATCTTGGTCCAGCTTAGGCACCACGTAGTGCAAATACTCCGTAGGTAAGGTGGTGTGTTGCACTACCACCAAATGCTGCTCATTGTCTGAATCAATGGTGTAGGGCATGGGGATGTCAAATTCCGCATTGGTCATGGTTTGCATCACCTGGCTCACCGCATACTGAGCCTGTGGAGGAGGTGCAGGTTTTTGCAACAATGCACCCGCATCGGTTAGAGTAGTACTGGTGCCTGAACCATAGGCATCATATTGATAATCCAGGCTTATTTCATTAGAAGAAGCAACTTTATCGTCTTCATCTGTAATTTCATCGCGCAAATTCAACGTTTGCTTTTCAAGCATTCTTTGCTCTTTAAAGGCAACGTCCGGCCGGTTATAATTCACGTACCAGGTAGAGAGATCAGGTTTGCGGTGATTTTGATTGGGGTTGTTGGTCGACAAGCGCAGTTTCACTCCTTTCCAATCCACCCCCGTGTTTTGATACACTCGAGCTTTGTAGGTGAGCGCCACCGGTTTGCCATAGGCTTCGGCCCGCAAATCGTAAGAGGGCATCCACCCTGCATGGTTGACCACATAATTGATTTTTACACTGCCCGAAACAGGCGCTTTGGCGCTAATGGTCACAATCACCTGATGAATGGGGTCGGCAGCTTGCCGAGAGGGATTTTCCACCTGGTATTTATAATTGTTGAGCTCTGCCAACCGGGCGTTTACTTTGTTCTTCAAGCGATTGATGCGGTATTCCTTTCGCTTGATCACACTCAACTCTTTGTTGATGTCCAGGTAGCGTTGCCGAAAAAACTGCAACGAGGCATCCAGGCGCTCGATGGGCTTTTCAAACCGCACCGAATCGGGCAGTTGCTCCTGCCCCTGGATGGCCGGATGGTTGAGCAACAGTTTGCGCTCTTGCTCCAGCACACCGCGCTGGTCGCGCAGGTCCGCCAAATCAAAATCAATCTCTACCAGGCTATCGTTGAGGCGCGTCATCCGTTGCAGAATACTTTGCGATACTTTTCCCTTGGTGGTAGTGCCCGGCTCCGGATAATCGATGTTGTGTTTCACATCGAGAATCAAAAACTGGCCGGTGCCCGAAGCTTGCAGGCTTTTGGGGTCAAGGTTGGCCGTAAGGTTTTCAAACACCAAATGGGTAATGCCAGCACTGGCCGAAAAATAGCCTTTGCGGTACACCTGGGCTCCGTTGAGGAACACCGTTACGTTACTGATTTTCGAACTCAGTTTTTTCTCTTTTTCGGCTTTCGCCAATGACGGCAAGATCAACAGCAGGATCAAGCCGAACCCTATCATTTGCTTGTAGTTCATGGTGCTTAGGGGTTAGGGGTTTCGTTGACGAAGACAAAGTTTTTGGCATTGGCCTGCACCCGAATGGCGGAGAGCAAGGCATCGTCCAGCGACTGCCCACCAGATTGTTGAGCGGTTTTCAAAAAGGCGTTGCGTTTTTGGTTCAGTTCCAGAATTTCCGATTGAATGGCTTTTCGCTTATTCTCCTTCTCGGCGAGAAACTCCTGGCGCTCTTCGGTATTCATGGTTTGCATTTCTTCCGGCAGTTCTTTGTCCTTGAGTTGGTCCATAGCGGTAGAATCGGCCTGCATGGCCGTCACCAAATCCCATTCGCCGTTGTAGTTGTTGAGCGATTTGGAAACTGCCCGTTCTGCTGCCACATTTCGGTTCATGGACAAAGCATTTCCATCTTGGGCTATGTTGCCTGCATAATATTGATATCCAGAGGCTCCATAAACCACATAAGTCCCATTCAGCTCGGAGTTGAGCCGCACCATGGTGGTATCGTAAGGGGTTTCTACTTCCACGATTTGCTGGTTGTGGTCGATGGTTAAAAATTGACCATCTGCGAGATCGGCACCCGCTTTCCAGTAAGTATTGACGCCTTCCTGGTTGTTGCCACAAAAAATGGTGTTGACGATGATGCCTTTGGAGATGGCATCGCTACAAGCCGTTTGATAATTGAAGGGGCCTTGGTGAAAGCCTTCGTTGCCGGCGATAAAAATGAGTTTCAAATCGTTGTTGCTGTCTGACCATTCCAGGTTTTTGGTGGCTTCATGAATGGTTAGGCCACAAAACTCGTCTCCGCCATTGGTGGTGAGTGCAAACAACTCTTCCGAAACCTTGTCGAGGTTGGAGGTGAGGGGCACCAACTGTTGTAGATAGCCCTCTTTTTGAGGCAAGGTCGATTTGCCGTATTCGTACAGTGCAATTTCCAGTTGTGGAATGGCCCCATCCTGACGGGCAGTAGCCAGTTCGTTCACGATTTTCCACAATTTCGCTTTGGCTTGATTGATCAGTCCGCTCATGCTGCCGCTGGTATCCAGCAACAAGGCCACCTGAATTTTAGAATCGCTTTTTTCGGGAGCTGGTGCTGCCGGAACAAAGGTGGCTTCTGGTGTGCTTGCCGGAACCTTGGCTTGTGGTTGATTGACGCTGCCGGTGCAGCTGAGGAGAAGTGCGGCCATAAAGCCCGCGATGGGCTTGCGTGGGAGGTTTCTTAGGGACGGGTTCATGACTTTCAGTTTTGTTTGACCGTGGGGTAAGCTCGGGCACACCAATTCCATAAATCCAGCATAAATTTTCTGAAATAAGAACCTCAACCAACTCAATTTCAGCGATTTAAAAAATCGATAAAAATAATCCGGAGCACTTTTTCGTATCTTGTGCCACAGCCGACAGTGGATTTTGGCCCGATTGAAACACATAGCTTCTCACACCGACGAAGAATTGGTGGCGCTCTACCGGAAGTCGAAAAAAATGGACTACCTGGGTACGTTGTACAACCGCCACATGACCTTGGTCATGGGCGTGAGCATGAAGTACCTCAAAGACGAGCACGACAGCAGCGATGCGGTGATGGAAATTTTTGAGGTGGTGAAAGAAGACTTGCTCAAATACGAGGTGAGCTACTTCAAATCGTGGCTTTACATGGTGACCCGCAACTACTGCCTGATGCGCAAAAACAAACTACGTACCCAGCAAAAAAGGCAAAGCCTTTACGAGCAAGATCACCGGGCATTTATGGAATCGGAGAACGCCATCCACCTCACCGAAAAAGATGCGAAGGAAACACAACTCACTGACCTCGAACAGTGCATCGAAGGCTTGCGCGATCAACAAAAGCAGTGCATTGAGTTGTTTTACCTGAAGGAGAAATGTTACCGAGAAATTGCCGAAAGCACCGGCTATGCCCTATCAAAAGTGAAAAGCTACATCCAAAACGGAAAGCGAAATTTGAAACTTTGTCTCGAACGCAAGAATGAACGACAACTGGCATAAGATTTTCCACGATGGAGAGCGTCCTTCCGAGGAGCAGTTGTTGCGCTACGTCAACGACGAGCTTTCACCGGAGGAGCGCAATGCCGTGGAACGGTATTTACTCGATTGCGATGTAGATGCAGATATGGTGGAGGGCTTGGAGCTGCTAAAGCAACGAGACCCCGGATACCCACAGCGACTGGCGCTCCTGCAACACCAAATCGAGGGCAAGGTAACAGCTGAAAATTCTGGCAATCGGAAATGGATTTATTGGTCGGCAGCCGCTTCAGTAGCGGTGCTCATCGGCATTGGCCTTACGTGGTTTTTGAACCCAACCAACACCCTCGATCGCCCGCAACTGGCCCAAAAGCAAGTGGAGCAAAAGGAGCAGAAAGTTGTACCAAAAGAAACCAGCGAAAGCGAAGACCTGGCCCTCAAAAAAGAGATAGCTAAAGAAGAAGTAAGTGATTCGTCCAACTACGGCTACCGTTACGATCTATCCAATTGGGACGACACCGATACCAATACAGTTGCCTTAAGGGGTCTTTCTTCCAAACAATACAGGGTAGAGGTGGAAGATAAAGCCTTGTTTTCCTTGGCTCCCTCTCCAATTGGCGATGCCAACTTGCCAGCCGGTTCTTCCTACCAAAACGATTTCGACAGCGACAGTAATGTCACCGCATTCACTGATGCAATTACCCTCAGCGATGGCTCCGGAACCGAGTATTCGTATCAATGGAGCACTGCTTCTTCGATTGATAATGGCCTTGCCAACGAAGAACAGAAACGCCTTTACAATGATAACAATCAGGTGATTGATTCTTTGAACGAAGGAGCCGATTGGGTAGCCGGTACTCCACAGGAGGGAAGCATCAGCCTGGACCAAAAGCCACCTCCGGCCACCTATTACAATGTGATGCCTAATCCTGCACTCAATGGTACTTATCCCGCATCGGATAAAGACATAGTACTGGACTCCACCGCCACCTACCAACAGCTCTTTAGCGGACAAGAAGTTCCTTCAGGATTCTACGACTCGGCAAGTGATTTGGCCTACAATGAAGTGGCCACAAAAGAAAAGCAGGAAGAATTAGCGGTTCCATCTGCACCTGAGGAGGAAGAAATGGCGCGTGACGATGAGGTAGTGATAGCGGAAAAAGCCGAAGCGGAAAGATACAGTATAGGCGAAACCACCCCCACAACAACGGTGGCTGAAGCACCTGCCAAAGCAGAAGTCGCAGATGAGGTAACTACGACTACTACCAGAAGCAATGAGAATAGCTTGGATTTCGCTTACCCAAGCCCTGCCATTGCCTTGGAAGAGACAAAATCAACGACCATAGGAGCTACTGCACCGCAACCGAAACAACTCTGGAAGAAAGCCACCCAATTGGCCAAGGAGAAACAACACCAGTCGGTGCTGGATTATTGTGATGCGCTTTTAAAACAACCGGATGCCAGCTATCACGACCGGGCAAAGTTGCAAAAGGCGAAATCGCTGATGGCGCTCGACCGTAAAGCAGAAGCCAAACCCCTTTTGGAAGAACTCTCCAAAAGCAACGGTCCACAAAAGCAAGAGGCACAATATCTTTTGAAACAATTTTAAGCGCTGGGTCCCGTATCGCTGAAATGCCTATTTTGGTAGCCCTCAACAGGGAATTGCTACGCTATGGCCCGTAAACAAAAACCAACCCGACCCAAATCTAAACCGGCTCCCAAAGCGGCCTCCAAACCGGAAAAAACACCGGCTTCTAAATCCAAAAGGTCCCAAAAGAAGCCCCTTGCAAGTAGCAACCCTCTCGGCAAATGGGTTTGGCTACCCGCTATTTTCGGGTGCTTGCTCTACCTGAATACCGTTCCCAACGAATACACCATTGACGATGGTTTGGTGTTGAGCAAAAACAAGTATGTACTGGAGGGAATCAGCGGCATTCCCGACATTCTTTCCCACAATTTCATCCACGGATTTCAGGGCACCAACGACGGCTTGTACCGCCCTTTGAGTCAGGTCACTTTTGCCATTGAACAAAGCTTATTTGGCCCCGAGCCTTGGCACGGCCATTTAGTCAATGCCCTCCTGATGGGGCTCATCGGTTGGTTGATCTGTTTGTTTTTAGCCCGCTTGTGGCCTACTGGCCCACCCTGGTTTCCATTGATTGCTGCCTTGCTTTTTGTGGCCCATCCCATTCATACCGAAGCAGTGGCCAACATCAAGGGCCGGGACGAAATGCTGGCCCTGTTGAATTTTTTGGCCGCCGGATGGTTTGCCTTGGGCTACTTCGATCAGAAAAAGGGAAAGGACCTAATTTGGAGCGGGGTATTTTTCGCACTGGCCTTGCTTTCCAAAGAAAGCGCACTCACCTTTTTGGCCGTGCTGCCACTCATGCTCTATTTCTTCCGGGAACTCCCTTTGGTGCAAACCCTCAAACACGTCATCCCATGGGCAGTGGTTGGTGGTTTGTGGTTCATCCTGCGCACCTCCGTGCTCAACAGCATTGGCTCCGAAGCCGATGAAGGTGTTTTCGGACTGCTCAACAATTCCCTCTTTGGTGCAGAAAATCTGCTGGAAGAAAAGGTAACCGCCATCTGGCTACAAGTGCTCTATTTCTGGAAATTGGTACTCCCCTACCCGCTTTTGCACGACCACAGTTTCAACCAAATCCCGGTCATGGGCCTCAACAGTGGTAAGGCATGGTTGGGAATCGTCTTTTTGGCGGGCAATGGATTCCTTATCGTCAAATACTGGAAACAACGCCAGGTATGGCTTTTTGGATTGCTGTTCTACTTGGGTACACTGGTCATTGTCTCCAACTTGCTGTTTTTAATTGGTTCCACCTTCGCCGAGCGCTTTTTGTTTGCTCCCAGCTTTGGTTTTGCGCTATTAAGCGCTTGGATGCTGGGCAAATTGGTGAAGCGACCGCCTGGAAAAGGCGCTTTCGATGCGATGGGATTTTTGAAAACCAATTCGGTGTTTACGTTGATATTTTTGGGAATAATCGGCCTTTACAGCTTACAAACCCTGGTTCGAAATGCACAGTGGAGCAGCAACCTCGCTTTGTTTGAGGCCGATGCGCCCCACCTCGACAACAGCGCCCGTGCCCATTACAATTTGGGCAGCGAGCTCATGCGGGTAGCCCAATTCAGCGAAAACCCCACCCAAAAATCAGAGGCGGCACAACGTGCCATCAGCGAACTGACCCGTGCCATTGAAATTTATCCGGATTATTCCGATGCGGCCAACAACCTGGCCAATGCTTACACCTACAACAACCAAACCGAGCAGGCCGTAGTAGTATTGGATCAATTGATGGAACGCGATCCAACGTATCGAAAAGGACAATACAACCGGGCGTATTACAACTACTCCTTAAAGCGGTACGAACTTGCCTTGCAACAGTGGAAAGCTTATTTAGCGGGCGATCCCAACAATGCCAACGCCCTTTACGTTGCCGGAGATTGCCTGGGCAACCTACAGCGCTTCGACGAAGCAATCCAATACCTAAATCAAGCCATATCCATTGACCCCAGTATGATGGGAGCGCAGGTATTATTAGGACAGGCCTATGCTTTTAAAGGAGATGTAAAAAATGCGGTGGCGGTGCTTTCCAAGGCCACTCAAATTGACCCAAACAATGCTGGGGCCTACGATGCGTTGGGAATTGCTTACATGATTGGAGGACAACCACAAAAAGCAGTTGCACCGTTTGAAGCAGAATTGCGCTTGAAACCCAACGATTCACAAACGATCCAAAAGTTGGCCGAAGCTTACGAAAAGTCCGGCAATCCTCAGAAAGCAGCTGAGCTTCGAAACAGGTTACAGCGATAGGAAAGAAAGGGAAAACGATTCGGTTTCAACCGAAAAGCACAATCATCAAGATCGAAATGAGGCAAATGGCAATGTATAACATTGCGAAACCTCCAATAGAGGAGTGAAAAAGGTTATTGAGAAATCCTTCAGGCTTTTCTTCTTCGTGGTGATCGGACATGATGATCTGATTTTTGAATTTCCGTCTTCAAAATTAGAAAAAGACCGGCAACTAACCCATGCCTGAGCCTAATCCTTCACAAAATCATTCTTCATCGGTGAAAAAGACCGAGAAAGTACCATTCACGGTAAGGTTCCCCATGTTATCACTGAAGGTCGCATCGCATACCCGAAACTCATACTCATCCTCATCGTGAAGGATCAGATACAAACGTTGCCCCATGTCCATAGACAGGTTCAAGACAGGAGGCCCCATGCCCGACGAATTTGGAATGGTGATCCTCACCTGCGCCAGGTTAGAACTATTGGAAGGCATATTATCGATCGTATAACTCCGCGAACGATCGGGGAGTAACAGGCCGAAAAAAGTGATGGAAACCCCTGCATCTCCATTGTCGGCAAATACACTACGAATGTTGTTGTCGGCTGTTGTTTGAATTTCATCTTCAGTAAAGTCTTCCGTACCGGAGGCCGTCATTCCATAGTAAGACAACTCATCGTCTTCGGGAGTGCAGGGAGGTATTGCGGGCAACACGCTTACCGTAAAGTTGCGCACGCCACTCACACAGCCTTCAATTTGCCCCCAGGTTTGATAAGAACCGGTATCTTCCATCACCGCAGCATTCAATGCCAGCGTTTTTTCCTCACTGACCGGCCCAGACTGAATACCGGTCATCCGCGGGACTAGCCACCGATAGGTATCGTAGTCGCCGTTATTGGTGATGGAAATAAGATCACCTTCGGTAACTTCGAAGGTGCCCGTAACCACAGGAGGATCGGAATACTCTTCGCAGAAGTCGGGACCTTTACAAGCGGTGATACCCAGTAAAAGTACCCAAAAACAGAAGGACCATTGGCACAAAGATCTGCGCATAGATCAAAGATAGAATTTGTTAGCGAAGCCTCAATTTCTTGAAAAAGGCATTATTTCCTGATCAGTCACCACAAAGATCCGGTCACCCCGTTCAGGTTTCACTGCCATTTTTCCGGTGAAGGCACCAAAGGCAGGTAAAACACCTTGGAAACGATTGAAATAGAAACAAGGTAGCGAAAGGTGTTGCCGTCCACGGCCCCTCAACCTTGCCCCGGGATGCCAGTGTCCAGCCAGGTTAAACCCCTTTTGGTGTGGCTTTTCCAGGGGCTCGTGCGTCAATAAGAAAGGTCCGCAAACGAGGCCACCCTGATGAATTTTTAAACCTACCCGTTGGTAATCTACTGGTGCCAGAATATCGTGGTTTCCAATCACCAATTCGAAGTCGATGTGGGAAAATTCCTGCATCCAATGACCAAAACTTTCCCAGGAAGCATTGTAGCGGCTGTGAAACAAATCGCCCAAAAACAAGACCCGTTCCACTTTAAAACTGGCCACCAACTGCCCAAGTCGGTGCAGGTTTTGCTGCTCGGCCTGGCGGGGAACAGCAATTCCTTCTTTGCGAAAATGAGCCGCTTTACCCAAGTGCAGGTCGGCCAACATTAAGGTATTTTCACGGGGCCAAAACAGCCCTTTCAATGGATGTAACCACAATTGTTCTCCGGCTACTTCCGCTTCGAGTGGAGTCATACTTCCAATTTCAACTTCATCTTTCGAATGCGGTCTTCGAGCTTTTCGGTGCTCATACGCTCCCGCAATCGATCCACCATCAAAGGAAAGGAAAAGGGCGTAAACTGTCGAGGTTCGGTAAGAATGATCTTTTGCTTGCTGATGCGAACCAAGGCTTTGCGCATGCGGGTTTCTTCCAATTGAAATTCGAGCACTTCATCAAAAGCCTGCCGCAGTAAGAGGTTGGACGGTTCGTAATCGTGAAAAACCTCAAAAAACAGCTGGGAAGAACTTTGAATGTGCCGGTCTTTTTTGAATTTGCCTGGATAGCCCTTAAAAATGAGCCCTGAAATGCTGGCGATGTCTCGAAATTTTCGACGGGCCATTTCCGTCGAATTCACGCTGGCGTTGATGTCGTCGAACAGGTGGTCGGGCGATAAGATATCGGTGTCAATGGCATCTTCAATAGGAATTTCCTGATCGGAAAGCAACTCAAACCCATAATCGTTCAAGGCAATGGAAAAGGTGATGGGTTGCAACAAAGAAATGCGGTAGGCCATCAAAAAGGCCAGGCCTTCATGCACATTTCTACCTTCAAACGGATACATGAAAACGTGATAACCCTCCCGGGTTTTCATTTTTTCAATCAAAAATTCGTCCTTCCCGGGCACGTGACTCAACTCTTGCTGCTTTTCTACCAGGGGCATCACCGTTTGCATTTCTATCTCCTTGGTGCCGCCCATCATGGCTTGGTTCAGTTTGAACCGCAGCATTTCCGACATCTGAGAAGAAAGGGGCATTCGGGAGCCCATCCAGCTGGGCACGGCTCCGGCCTTTTTGTCACTGCGCCTCACCTGGGCCGCATTTTCTTTCACCCGTACCAGCTCCAAATTACGACCGGCGTACCAAAAAATATCTCCGGGAGAAAGCCTGGAAACAAAATACTCCTCGATCGTACCCAAACGACTGCCGTTGAGCATTTTCACAATCATCAATTGATCGCTCACAATCGTTCCGATGTTGAGCCGATGACGCAAGGCTACCCTTCGGCTGGTCACCTGAAACTTACCATCCGGTGCCACTTCTACTTTGTGAAACTCATCGTAATGGTTGAGCGACTCGCCACCGTGGGTAATGAAGGCCAACAACCAAGACCATTCGGCCTCAGTAAGTCCTTGGTAGCAAAAGGTAGACTGAATTTCTTTGAACAGCACTTGGGGGTAAAACCCTTCAGAAACCGCGAGGGTAATGAGGTATTGCACCAACACATCGAACGAGCGCACGTAGGGCTGTCGGTGTTCCAAAAATTGTTCGTCCATGGCCTGCTGCAAGGCGGCAGACTCTACGAGCTCCAGGCTGTTGGTGGGTAAAAAGTGGATGCAGCTGGTAGCCCCGGGCTGGTGACCGCTCCTGCCCGCACGTTGCAAAAACCGGGCGACTCCCTTCGGACTACCGATTTGCACAATCGTTTCCACCGGTCGAAAATCCACCCCAAGGTCGAGGCTTGAGGTGCATACCACTGCCCGCAAACGCTCTCCGTGTAATTCTGCCTCCACCCAATGGCGCAACTTCTTGTCAATGGATCCGTGGTGCATGGCCATCATTCCGGCCAGCGAAGGGTCGGTTTCCAACAGCCGCTGGTACCAAATTTCGGCTTGGGCACGGGTATTGGTGAATATGAGGGTGGTTTTGCTGCCGTGAATGATGGGCAACACCTTTTCCAGCATCTTGAGGCCAATATGGCCGGCCCAAGGAAACTTTTCAATCTCGTCGGGCAGCATGGTCACTACCTCGATCTTTTTCTGAATGTTGGCTTTGACCAAGGCAATGGAGCTGGGTGCGTGGGCATTGCCCAACAACACTTCCAACGCTTCGTCGAGGTTGCCAATGGTAGCCGAAATGCCCCAAATCCGCAGGTTGGGCCGCATGGCTTTGAAACGGGAAAGCGCCAATTCTACTTGCACCGCGCGCTTGGTGCCCAAGAGTTCGTGCCACTCGTCGGCCACAAAAGCCTGCAGCTTGCGAAACAAACGTGGGTATTGCTTCTGGGCCAGGATCAAATGCAGGCTTTCGGGAGTAGTGATCAAGATTTCTGGCATCGACTTTTTCTGCCGGTTTTTCACCGAAGAGGAAGAATCGCCCGTGCGCACTTCAATGCGCCAATTGAGGCCCAGTCCTTCGCAAAGGGTTTTGGCCGAGAATTCTATTTCTTTGGTCAGGGCCCGGATGGGAGCAATCCAAATCAGTTGCAAGCCCGAATCGTAGCGTTCCTGGTAATCTTTGGGATACCTGCGGATAAAATCCAGCATTACAGGCACCAGCAACGCATAGGTTTTTCCTGAGCCCGTAGGCGCGTTGAGCATGCCGTGTCTGCCGGCGAGGAAGTGCCGCCAGGTTTCGTACTGAAACTTCATGGGTTTCCAACCGCGTTGGGCAAACCAGCCCTCGGCAATGCCCAGCAACTCGCTCCGTTTCATCCGCCGTATTCGTTGAGGAGTTGGTGCAGATCACTTAGGGTGTTGGCTTCTGCCGCTGGTTTGTCCAACCGCCAGCGGTTCATGCGTGGAAAGCGCAACGCTACACCCGATTTGTGGCGGGTAGACCGGTTGATGCCTTCAAAAGCAATTTCAAATACCAATTCGGGGTTCACACTGCGTACCGGGCCAAAACGGTCGATGGTATTTTTTTTCACAAATGCATCTACCTCACGAATCTCTTTATCGGTGAGCCCGGAGTAGGCTTTCGTAAAGGGCACCAACGCTTCCCCATCCCACACGGCAAACGTGTAATCGGTATAAAGATTAGCCCTCCGGCCGTGACCGCGCATGGCGTAAATCATCACCGCATCGATCATCAGTGGGTCCACCTTCCATTTCCACCAGGCTCCTTTTTTCCGTCCCACTTCGTAAATGGAATCTTTGCGTTTGAGCATCAGCCCCTCGCAATGCATTTCCCGGGAACGGGCCCGCTCGGCCACCAATTGAGACCAATCCTTGAAGGACAAGACTTCTGAAAGGTGCAAAACATCGGTTTTGCCTTTTACCTCGGCTACCAATTGCTCCAACTTTTCCCGCCGGTAGCGCATGGGTTGGTGGCGCAGGTCTTGACCATCCGCCTCCAGCAAATCATAAGCAACCAATACCACCGGAGCTTTTTGCAACACATTTCGGGTCACATTTTTTCGGCCAATACGGGTTTGGAGATCGTTAAACGCCAGTGGCGCACCGTCTTTGTAAGGAAGGATTTCACCGTCTAATACAGTGCCGTCGGGCAGCAACTGCCGCAAAATTTCAAATTCCGGAAATTTATCGGTCACCAATTCTTCGCCCCGCGACCACACAAAGAGTTCTCCGCCCCGCTGAATCACCTGGCCCCTGATACCGTCCCATTTGCGCTCAGCTTGCCATTCTTCTGGCACCCCCAGGTTTTCCGGAGCCTCTTCCAAGGCATAGGCAAGGTAAAAAGGATAAGGACGAGAACGGTTGTCGTCTGGATTTTCGGCCAGCACCAGGTCGTTGAAGCTGGTGTCTACAGGCGACCAATTGCCCATGAGCCGGTGCGCCAGCAGATTTTCTTCCAATCCGGTGTAGCGGGCGAGGGCCCGCACCATCAGTTTTTGACTCACACCTACCCGAAAACCTCCCGTGATGAGTTTGTTGAAAACAAAGCGTTCACTGGCGTCCATGCTGTCCCAGGTAGTCAAGATCAGTTCCTTTTTCTCATCGTCTTCTTTTCCATCGAGGTTTCGAATGAAAGTGATCCAATAAGTGAGGTTTTCTTGCTGGGTAGAATGGTTTTGAGGATGCAGGTTGGCAATGGTTTCCGCCAAATCCCCCACTACGTGATAGGAGTCTTCAAAAAGCCATAAGGGAATGTTGGCAACTTCAGCCCCCCACTCGCGCAACAGGCTGGTGCGCACGGTGCGCTTGGGTCGTTTCCCCGCCAGCAAGGCAATGGCCCACAGTTTGTCTTCGTCGGAAGCCTCGGCAAAAAACTCGTGCAAAGCCCCAACTTTAAGGTTGATCTTGGTGGTTTGATCCAACCGCCGAAAGAGTTGTGCAAACTGCCTCATGCTGCCTTTTCAGAATTATCGGCCTCACTCATTTCGTTCAGCTCTCCTTCGAATTGGGTGCTTTCTGCACTTGCCTGGTAGCCTTGCTCCAACAGCCATTTGGTAAAAATGCTGGTATAGCCGTGCGTAGTGATAATTTTTTGTGCCCCGGTTTCGCGAATAGCAGTATTGACTCCCGGCCAATCTACATGATCGGAAAGGATGAATCCCCGGTCAACCGATCGTCTTCGGCGTGCTCCACGTAGGGCCATCCAACCGGAGGCAATGCCCTCTGAAAAGGGTTGAAATTTCTTTTGCCAGGCACTGCCAATGGCAGAAGGTGGCGCCAACACCAAACCTCCCTTGTATTCTTTTTTATTAATGTCTGCCGTTACCCGGCGGGTATCTGGCAGCACTACTCCGCTTTCGCGGAGCACTTCATTCATGTTTTCAATGGCTCCATGCGTAAACACTGGTCCGATCGAAGCATCCAGGTGGTGCAACAGCCGTTGGGCCTTGCCCAGCGAATAGCCTGAGAGAATGCTCACTTTACCCGCTTTCCGATTATTTTCCCACCATTGATTGATTTCCTGATGCACGGTAGCAGGGTCGGGCCATTTGTACACCGGCAAGCCAAAGGTGCATTCGGTAATAAAGGCATGGCACTTTACAGGTTCGTAGGCCGGAGCCAAGCCATCGTCTTCCAACTTATAGTCACCAGAAGCCACCCAAACCTCGCCTTGGTATTCCACCCGAATTTGTGCTGAACCGATAATGTGCCCCGCCGGATGAAAAGAAAATCGAACGCCCCGGTGCAAGAAAGTTTCGCCGTAACCATAGCCGGTGACGGAAATTTCCTGGCCCAAGCGGAACCGCAGAATGTTGACAGAATCATGGTGACAGGCATAGTGCTGATGGCCCGGTCGGGCATGGTCGCTGTGTCCGTGGGTGATCAGTGCTCTTTCAACCGGCCGCCACGGGTCGATATAAATATCAGCTATTGGGCAATAGATGCCGCTTTCGGTAAATTCAAGAAGGGCCATGGCAAATTGCTTCAGGGATAAAAACCCCAAATAAGGGATTGTGTTCTCCAGCTTGGATTGGCTTCCTCGAAGTTGCCTTAAATCAAGGGCTTGAGTTTTTATAATAAAATTTATCTTCGCTGGGCAACTTTTGAATTTAGGGTACCGTCTTGGCCTAGTTCAAACTCGAGTTACGGACTATTATGGAATTGCAACTGTTTAAAATTTCTGCCATGAAAACGTTGGCTAAACTATTTTTCGTCACCGTTGTCGCGGTATTGTTTGCCTTTGAAAGCAAGGCTTCTCACGTTGCCGGAACTGATATTCAATATCAGTGTGTCGGCCAGGATTCATTTTTGGTTACGCTCAACCTCTTCCGGGATTGTTCCGGTATTACGGTAGGTGCGACTCAAAACCTCAACTTTACCAGTTCCTGTGGAGGCACGGTGAATGCCATTGCCAACCAGGTGAGTGTAACTGAGGTATCTCAGCTTTGTCCTCAACAGCTGGTCAACAGTACTTGTAATGGTGGATTGCTCCCAGGGATGCAGCACTATATCTACCAGGCATTGGTGGTGCTTACTCCTCCTTGTAACTCTTGGACTGCTTCGTGGCAACAGTGCTGTCGGAATACCAGTGTAAACACCAGCGGTGGAAACATGTATGTGCAAACGGTGATGAACACCGCTACCAACAACTGCAACAACTCTCCGTCGTTCAACGCTCAGCCAATTCCTTACGTATGTGCTTTCCAAACGGTAAACTACAATTTCGGTGTAACTGAGCCCGATGGTGATAGTGTCGTTTACTCTTTGGCTCCTGCTTTGATCAGCGCCACCGGTGCTGTAACCTACAACTTTCCCTACTCCGTAACTTCTCCGATTGTTGGTTTGACCTTAAATACCCAAACCGGTCAGTTGACCTTTACACCAACCACACTCGGTAACTTCATTATTGTAGTACAAGTAGATGAGTACGATCCTGTATCGGGCCTGCTAATTGGTTCTACCACACGTGATATTCAGGTAATTGTAATTACTTGTACCAACAATCAACCGCTATCTACTGGTGCTACCAACTTTTCTGGAACAGGTAACTTGATTGACTCTAACTCCATTGAAGTGTGTTACGGTCAATCTTTCTCTTTTGAGGTACAATTCACCGATCAGGATACCATTGACTCGTTGCAAATCTCCTCGAACATTACTCAGATTCTTCCGGGAGCAACCTTCAACATTACACAGAACTCACCTACTGCTCAAGCAGCAGTCGTTAACTGGATTGCTCAGCCAGGAACACCTACATTCAACGTATTTAACATGGCAGTGAGTGATGGGGCCTGTCCGATACCGGGTATTTTGTCCATTACATTTGACATTACGGTACTCCCGGGGGTCTATGCCGGTGAGGACACGATAATATGTGGTAACAATACACAATCAGCACAGCTACAAGGTGTGGGGGCACCGACGATGACGTGGAGTGTCGTTTCTGGTCCGCCTATGGTAGTTGGAACAGGTGCAGGGGCCAACTTCTCCTGTAACCCTTGTGATAATCCCGTTGCAACACCAAGTGCCACCACGGTTTATCAATTATCGGGTGGAGGCTACAACGGCCCTTGTGATTCACTGGACACGGTAACCGTGTTTGTTGCTCCCGACTTTACCCTACAAATGCCGAATGACACGGTGATTTGTGACATTGACAGCGTAGTACTGGTTTCCAATGCTACTCCTTTCAATACCAACATCGATTGGTCATGGGATAATGGTACATCTTTGGACGATGACACCTTACTGTCTCCACAAGCTCAACCGAATGTATCTACAACGTATACCTTGACGGCAACTTCTAATGCCGGATGTATCAAGTCAGATACCGTTCGGGTAACGGTACCACCACCATTCCCACCAAACATTCAGGCAGTTGCCAACGATACCATTCTTTGCCTCGGTCAAAACACACAATTTGTTGCTGATCTTGGTACAGTTACTCCTGCACAATGTGGGGTAGCTCCTAACGGATGCCTTGGAACGGTTTCTCAGATCATTGTAGGTAACGGTACGGTTTCCAATAGCACCACAGGTTATCCAAGTATTCTGGGCAACTTCTTTGAAGCCGCCAAACACCAATATTTATACACCGCTGCAGATCTTAACGCAGCAGGTTTCACTGGTGGAGCCATCAATGGTTTGGCTTTCTTTATCGTAGGTACACCTAACCAAACGCAGTTTCAAAACTTCGAGATCAAAATCGGATGTGCCAACGCATCGGGTATTAGTGCATTCCAAACGGGTTTAACAACCGTATTCCCTGCACAAACCGTGACAGCAACTACGGGTTGGAATCAATTTAACTTTGCTTCTACTTACGATTACGACGGTGTTTCTGACCTGATCATTGATTTCTGTTTCAACAACGGCAACATCTTCATGAACAACGGTAACGCCCGGATTCGTTATACCACAACTACTTATCCTTCTGCGATCCACTCTTTTGGTTCGGATCCCAACTTGTGTAACGCTCCTGGTACTCCGATTTCAACTACTTCGCGCGCCAACATCCGGTTCTCCGTTTGTTCGGGTGCCGATCCACTGGCTTACACCTATCAGTGGACTCCAGGTTCATTGTTGAACAATACCACGGCTCAAACGCCTACCTGGTCGCCAACGGCAGTTGGTAACTACAACTATCAGGTTATCATTCAGGATACCTTCGGAGTATGTGCCGATACCACTGATACGCTTCCGGTAGAGGTTGTACTCACTTTTGATGCTACCATCACCACTGAAAGCCCTTACTGTGTATCAGGTCCTCTGGATACGTTGGCAGCCGCTACTGGTGGTGGCTCGTGGAGTGGCCCAGGTATTACCGATACTGCTAATGGCTTCTTTGATCCTACTACCCTTGTGCCAGGAACTTATATTGTTTCCTATGCCATTGGTGGAGGTTGTTCGAGTAGTGACACGGCAAGCATTGTGATTGCCCCTCCGCCAAACACCAACATCACAACCCCTGGACCTTTCTGTGTACTCGATAACTCGATTCAGTTGGCCGGAGTTGTTCCAGGTGGAACGTGGGGTGGACCTAACACCACAACTGCTGGTATCTTTAATCCAAGTGCAGCCGGTGTTGGTACTTTCAACATAACCTACAGCATCGACTCGGTTTGTGATGCCACTGGAACGCATCCAATTCAAGTAATTGGTGGATTGAACCCCGCGATTGGTAACAACCCGGATTTATGTATCAATGCACTTCCTGCATCCCTGAACCTTGATCCAAGTGCTGATCCAAACGGTATTTGGTCAGGTCCTGGTATTACCAGCGCCTCTTTGGGAACTTTCGATCCAAATATTGCAGGGCTCGGTAGTCACACCATTTTCTACACCCACCCTGGTGGATGTGGCGGTTCTGACTCGATCATTATCAACGTATTTGCTTTGCCAACGGCAGAGGTGACCGGAATTCTCGACGATTACTGTGATAATTTCACTGCACTCGTATCCCCAAGCGGTGGAACCAGTGGTGGAACCTGGAGCGGTTTCCCAGGCGTGAATCCAAATACCGGAGCCTTCGTGCCCAGCTCATTGAATTCCGCAAACAGTCCTTACACCATTACCTATTCGGTAAGTGATATCAACAACTGTACAGCCATCGATAACTTTACGTTCGATGTATTCGAAACGCCTCCTCCTCCATCGCCGGTGAGCACCAGCCAACCGTATTGTGAGGGTGAGACCATCAATGATTTGCAAGCTACTGTAACCGGTGCCAATACAGTGCAATGGTATAGCGATGATCAGTTGACCAACCTGTTGACCGACGGAATCAACTACAACGCAGGTGCCGCCACCTCGTCGTTTACCCTCTTCCTGACACAAACCGCACCCGATGCGCAAGGAGGTTGTGTAAGTGATCCATTGCCACTGAACATTCAGGTAATTCCAACTCCACAACCATCGTTTACCGCCACACCTTCAGAAGGGGTAGCTCCGTTGTTGGTTGACTTTACCAACACTACTTCTCCTCTGGGTGCCTACACCTACGAATGGGACTTTGCAAATGGAAACATTTCCACGCTTGATAGTCCAAATGAGACCTTTACCGAATTCGGTACTTACGGAGTAGTTTTAACTGCTACCGATGGTTTCGGTTGTGTGGGAACGGCTACGCGCAATGTATTGGTTGAGGTAAATGTTAATGCTACTATTCCGAATATCTTTACACCAAACGGTGACGGTGAAAATGACTTCTTCTTCATTGAATTCCTGGAAGGAACTAACGCTGTACAAAGCGTTGAAGGAAAAATCTTCAACCGTTGGGGACGTAAAGTAGCTGAGTTGAACAGCATTGATGCCCAATGGGACGGTGGTAATTCCGAAGACGGAGTTTACTACTACGTGGTCAACATCATTGCCGTAGACGGTACTGAGTACAAACTCAACGGACACGTAACGCTGCTTCGCAATCCGAACTAAGCAAAAAAGAACAACGATAAGACAAAGGCTGTTCTCTTCGGAGAGCAGCCTTTTTTGATTTACAGCACTTTTTGAAGCATGGAACTTGTTCAGGGGGACATTACCCAAATTCCGTCCGATGCCATCGTTAATGCCGCCAACTCCTCTTTATTGGGCGGTGGTGGAGTAGACGGAGCCATTCACCGTGCAGGTGGATCGGCCATTTTAGAAGCCTGTAGAAAAATCAGGGCACGACAAGGGAGTTGTGCTACTGGTGAGGCGGTTTACACCACAGCCGGTCACTTACCCGCAAAGTGGGTTATCCATACCGTTGGACCAGTTTGGCAAGGAGGAAATAAAAATGAGGCACAGCTTTTGTCTAACTGCTATGAAAATTCGCTGCGCATTGCAGCGGACTTACAAGTGGAGCACATTGCTTTTCCAAACATCAGCACCGGTATTTATCGGTTCCCCAAAGAACTTGCCGCCCAAATTGCTGTTCAATCCGTCAAAGCAACGCTACCTACCCTAAATTCTAAAATGAAAGTGATTTTTGTATGCTTCGATTCAGAAAACCATCAGCATTACCAATCTTTGCTTCACTAAACCTCTTCAACATGCGGGTACTATTGCTTTTGTCTGTCGTCCTCTTTTGCTCGTTTACTTCTTCCAACCCTCTCCTTCAAGAAGCAAATCCTTACACTTTCGACTCCATCCAGGAAGGAGTTAAAGTGTCTTCAAAAATGACACACTCCCGATGGAAACGGGAAGAAAGTCCGCTCATGTTGTGCCTCAAACTGCACAACACCAATACCTATGCGGTGAACTTTACCTTTACCATGGAGTTTTACCAATACGGTATGGTAGCGGAAACCATGGAACCGGTAACCGTTTGTTTAAAACCTGACGAAACCCTGGTGGGTCGCCGTGGTTCGCTGTGTTGGTTGTCGGAAAGCCTCGACAATGCGGTGCTACAGAGCGATGCTTTTGATTGGGAAATGAACGATGTTTCGGTTACGGCCCTGGAAACCGAATGCCCATAAAAAAGCCCACTCCACAGTGGAAGCAGGCTTCAATTCATTTATAGAAACGTTTCCTTAGTCAGGGAGAATCATCGTAAGGGAATCATCTTGCCACTGGATGATGTTGCAAATGCCGCCACAAGCCATGTGCATGCCCATTTGATTGCCTCCACACATGGGATTGTCAACAGTGGTTGAATTTCCGGTGTTCATGTCAATCAAGGTAATGTGGAGCGCAAGCATACCCGCAGGAATGGGTACGCAAACAATGGTGCCTGGCCCCGGAGGAATCACCATGGAAACACCGCCCAAAACGGTACACGGAACCCCATAACTGATCTCAACGATTTTATCACAAGGTCCTTCGTTTACAATGGCTACTTCGTTAGGGCCGCATTGAGCCGAAACGTTGACAGCCGTTAGCATCAGCCCCAATACGAGGCCAAAAGCAAGCATAGCTTTCTTGAACATATTTATAAAAGTTTGGGTGAATAATGGACCAAATATCTACCATTGCCATCGAGGAATCAACCCCATTTTCCCGCAACTTTAAGAATAGTACTTTTCCTGTTTTATACCTGTAAAACACGAAGTTAAAGTCCTGTCATTCACAATTTTGAAAGGATTCTCTCGTTCGAAATAGCAATACCAATCGATCACAAGTTGAATGGAAGAGGCGATTGAAAAGCAGCAGTTCTGTATTGGTACAATGCTTGCTATATCTTCTCCGATTTGTCTCATTGAAGAATGGAAGAAGGACCTCGTTCCTGACAAACCAACCCTATTTCGAAACAACGACAACCGAACTATCTAGCTGTAGATTATGAATGCCTTGTTGCTCTTACTTCTTTTTCCCATCACCGTGTTCACCGGGGAAGCTCCTGACGGAGTGCAACCTTGCAACGACACTCCTGCATTGAACGCTTCCATTGTTGCGTTTGTAGAGAGCAAGATGAAAAAGCGCGTAGGCCGAGGCGAATGCTGGGACTTAGCAGCTGAGGCATTGGATTTGGTAGATGCCCGTTGGGATCACCGCTATCGCTACGGTCGTGAAATCGATCCGGAGACCGACTGTGTATATCCAGGCGATATGATTCAGTTCAAAAACGTGAAACTATCCTATAAGAAAAAGGGAGGCGTGTATACGGAAACCATGCGGCACCATACCGCCGTAGTGTATGAAGTATTGGGCCCGGGACAATACCGCATTGCCCACCAAAATACAGGGTTCTCAGGCCGCAAAGTAGGCGTAAGCACCTTCAACCTCAATGACATGGTTCGAGGAAAGATTTGGGTTTACCGTCCTGAGAAATAGGCCGTTGGTGATACTTTAGGCCATCGGGAGTTTGATTTTACCTCCTCCCACTTTGCTTTTCTTTCCGTACTTCAATGGTCTGGTCATCGCGCATTCCAATGTTTTGGTGACGTATTTCCCATGGCATCCTGTTACTTCAAATACATTCTGGATAATCCCTTCATGGCTTTTTTAGCTTGATGGATGGCCAATAAGATTGGTATTGGACTACGTTTAGCGAAAAATCGCTAGCGCTCACAGAAATAGCCTTCTATGACGGAACATCGATTTGGAGAAAAAAAGAAGTTCGCACAATGCGGTTGCCGAAAAGCAAAACAGAGTAGGCACTTATCCAAATTCTCCATCATGAAATTTTTATCCATTACACTCTTGCTCATCGCAGGGTTGTTTACCGCTCAAGCGGCACAGGCCCAAGGAGTGCAAATCGTAAACAGCAGCACTTGTACAGTAACGTTCTCCTTTACTTGGAGCAGTTCCATTCCCTTTTGCACTGGTCCTACCACCACCAGTTCTCAAGTGATGGGTCCAAATTCCAACCTGCTTCTACCTTCCCCCTCACCTGGCGCTAAGGTGACCATGTTTCGAGTGGATTATCCAGGGCTTGCGCCAATCATGATTCCCTCCTTTTATTGCAATAATGGCCTTGCCGGAGGAAGCATCAACACCACTGGCTGTGGTACATGGCCTCCTGGCTTTGTTTCGTGGAATGACAATGCTCCTCATCTGTTCGCACCGCAAATTGTCGAGGCGCATTGATCCACTAAAAGCTATGCAAAAGGGTCATTTACATTGGTGAATGGCCCTTTTTAGCATAAAAAAACAGCGCAATCAAAGGGAAATTCCTTTTTGATTGCGCTGTTTTTGTAGCTCCGCTAAGAATCGAACTTAGATCTCAGGCTCCGGAAACCTGCATACTATCCATTGTACTACGGAGCCAAACGGCAACTGAGCCATTTTGGGTGTGCGAATTTACAAATTGCCCGAAACATGGGAAAGGGATTGCGAGTTGGAGTTCTCTGCCGACGACTTCGGTGCAATCAATTGAAAAACCGCTACTTCCTCTTGTTGAAGAGTTGCTTTTACTACAAAATGGGCTTCGATCCACGCTTTATCTTCCGGGTAGTTGGCAATGGCCCAATCTCCCGGTTTTAACGCTTCTAAAGGCTTAGATTCAAAGTCTTTACCCATGGCACGGAGGGACTTAAGGTAGTATTCATTGACATGGGGATACTTTGGTGCAACCACTACTCCTTGATCTAACTCTAATTGCCCCCTTTGAACGGTTCTCAAAAAGTAGGCGATGGCATAAACGGGTTTGTCCCAGTGCACTTCCTGAGGATGATAGGTGCGCTCTACGGCCATTGCATAGGGGTAAGCCAGTGAAATAATGAGCAACAAACTACACAGTGCCCACCTGCCTGGGTACCGCTGAAAGAAGCTGAACAACTGCCCGATCTTCGCCACCACTACCCATAAGAAGGTAGCCACCAAAGCCGCCATCCATGGAAAGGCCGGTGTATCGTACCATTGGATTTTGGTCTGCCCGCCGGATATCACTAAAAAGAAGGTAATTGCTGCCAGCACCGAAAACCAGGTAAAACGCTGCATGGGCCCCTTGGTGCCAAAAATTCCTGAAAGTGCTCCCAGTGGCACCATGAGCAGTACCAACCAATGCCAACGTCCTTCAATCCAATTGCTGAAATAGAAGCCAAATGGCGCCTGGTGACCTTCCAGCTTTTGCAGGTATCGCCCTCCCAACTCATTGTTCCAAACCGCCTCCAAATAGCCTGAAGCAGCCCCTTCGCGCAAGCCGTAATAGGCGGCAATTATCCCAATGAAAAGGCCGAAAGCGGCATATAAACCCGGAGTTTTAAGTAGGCTGAACAACTGTTTTCGCGCAATGGAATAAAGCAAGAATGCAGGAGCAAACATCAACCCTGCTACGCCTTTGGTGAGCACCGCACAGGCCAAGGAGAAGAAAGTAAGGAACACCCATTTTTGGCGTCTTTTGCCTTGATTTTCCAAGGCTAAAAACCAAGCCAGACCAGCCAAAGTAGTGAAAAGCGTGAGCGGAACATCATAGTCTCCGGTTCGGGAAGTATGCCAGCCCACAAACCCGGGGATGGTTACCAATACCATGGCAGCCGCAAATCCCCAAAAAGGAGATTGCAGCTGTTTCCAACCAAAACGAAACAAGGAATAACACAAGAACAGGGCGGTGAGGGCTACCGGGATTCGAAAGGCCAACTCTGTCCATCCCAGGCATTGAAACCCGATAGCTTGCCACCAGATGAGCAGCGGGGGCTTGGTGCTCCACAAATCGGGTTCTCCTTCGTAGTGCGTTACCAAGGCATTCCCATTTTCGGCCATTTCAATGGCACTGATCACCAGTCGGGCTTCGTCCCACATGCGAATTACCCATCCATCCAAATGTTGAAACAAAGGGAAGTAGAGCAAACCCAACAACAGGAGGGTAAGTCCAATCAATTGGAGCACGCGGGGCGACAATGCAAGATTTCTTTTCACAGGTATTCAAGGATGAATCGATGCCAAAACGGCATTCCTAATCTCCAAAGACGTAAAACTGCTAAAGTTAGTATTTGTAGCTCTTTTCAGCGAGGCCGCATCCCCCCAACCGTGTAACATTTCGCAATGGCCGAACGTAAATATTGGGCCTAATTTAAAGTCCCAGTGATATGGAATTGATATTTGAAAACGTACATGGAGGCGTTCGGTATGACCGAAAACGTCAGATTTTACAGTACAAATTTGTAGGAATGGTCCGACCGGAACTGGTGAAAGAAGTGACCGGAGCAGGCCTAAAATTTGCTGCAACAAACAAAGTAACCGGGTCTACTGCCGACCTGTCTGAGTTGAGTGGAACATTTACTGCTTTGAATGACTATCTCATCAATGAGTATTTTCCACCCATGATTCAAAAGGGCCTCATTTGCCATGCGATCATCGTGCCTCACGACATTTTTACCCGTTTTGCGGCCAACGCACTGCTTCAACGCATGGGTGATTTTACGATGCGTACGTTTGACAACGATGTGGATGCCATCCAATGGGTGCATGAAATGATTGGGGTGCCAGTGTCGTAGAAGATCGAACCAACAACAAAACCAGGAAGGTGTACTTGAAATTTAACGGTACACCTTTTTTATTTGGCGCGCTTCCAACATCAACAAACTTCCTTCAATCGAAATAGGCTGGGCCAAAGCTGCTTTAAAGTAACCTTGCACCCATACCCTGGATGCGGCTACATCCCCATCAAAACCTTCTTCACGGTGAAACTGAGTATTGGAAGCAGCATAATAAACCGTTCCGTTCTTCACCGAGTCCACCCGCCAAAGTTGGTAGGGAAACTCAGCATCATCGGTTTCTACTAACCACAGATCATGCTTTTGAGGCTGGTTCAACCATGCTCGGTATTGGTCGTTGCTCCCTCCGCAGGCCATAAGCGTTAGCATTAGCAAAGACCAGCCCATGGTTGCCAACCGGGCACATTTGGTTTGGTAAAACATATCGTCAAGCACCTTTCCTTCAAACCTATTGGATTCCACCTGATATTCCAAGGTTTATTTGTGCAGGATGAACGAAAACCGCCAGTGAACTGTTAGGGAGGCAAAGTCAAGTACATGGAAGCAGCAGTTGGTCGTCCGGATTTTGCAGATATCGAAAGCGGTGCTGAGTTCAACCGATGGTACTGGCTAAAGGAAGAAATGGCTGCCATTTGCAAGATGTGCGGCCTTCCGGCCAACGGAAAAAAATTTGACCTACGCGACAGGATCATGTATGCTTTGGACCACAACGGAGCGGTGATGCCTACCCGTAAGCCTCCCCGTAAGCGGTCTAAATTTAAATGGGCCAGTGCTCCCCTTTCTACCGAAACGATCATCACCGACAATGTTTCTTTCGGCCCTAACTTCAGAGGTTTTATGACCGGACAAATTGGGGCAAAGTTTGTTTGCCACAGCGATTTCATGGACTGGGTACGCGAAAACCACGGCAAAACCCTGGGCGATGCGGTAGCACAATGGGAAAAGCTGGAAGCTCGAAAAAACGACCCGGAGTTTCAGCGAAAGATTGCTCAACAAAACATGTTGGCCCAATACGTCCGTGATTTTTGGAAAGACCGCCCCGAAGGTTCTTTTCAGGAGGCGCTTCGCTGCTGGAAATGGAAACGGAGACAACCGATGGTAGACGGTCGTGTAGTTTACGGCAGTGGAGATTGGGATGCTTCCGGCCTCGCACTTCAAGAATAAATCATTGCACAGGCCCAAGATCGGCCATCATAAGCAGCTTAAAATCACTCCCAAAGCCTTATTTCAAAGGGGTTTGCAATTGCAAAGCTTTTGATATACGTTTGTTAAAAGGGTCGCTTCCCAGGCGAGCCAGGAGCAACGTTCTTTTCGTACACCTAAACCCATCACCTAATGAAAATATGCAAATCTCTGGGGTGGATGGCTAGTCTCACCATTGGACTAACCATCGTTTCCTGTACTCAGGAAAACCCTGTCTATGACAGCCCGAATGACCTTCTGAACCAGCCGGGCAACGCACCAACCACTGCACCAAGCAACTACAACAACGACTTTCAACTGGTCGAGGTAGACGCTTCTACGGTTAATCCCGAAGATGGAGCCGATCTCGTAGTTACGGGTGTTAAAGCCGAACCTCGGGTTTCGATTGAAAGTTACCTAAAGGCAAATCCAGACCTCAGCCGCGAGGAAGTGATGAAAACCCATCGCGTAGTTTCTTATGGTCCCAAAGGGGAAGCTATGATTGCACGCATCGGTTGGGTAGAAATCACTACCCCTGGTTCTACCAACCTCGGTTCGTTTATTCCAGCTGGTTATGTAGCCAGCACTGACGCCAATGGTGGTGTTGCCAGCAACGATCCGATCTACGTTGGCAAAGATTGGGAGCACATTCCCATCGGACGCAACAAAACCAAGTACAAGCCGAAAGGATGGCTGCACATCTTGGGCGGAGATGACAATACCAAATACATCCCACCGGGCTATGAGCACATTCCGATTGGCCGGAACAAATCCAAATACAAGCCTAAAGGATGGTTACACATCTTAGGAGGACCAAACAACACCTTGTACACTCCTCCTACCAGTGATAAAACCCCTATTGGCAACTAAATCTTAGCTATCAAGTTGCTCCTGCGCTAAAAAGCCAATAAAGTCATCAACGGATTGCATGCTGTTCAAAACCTGATTTTGAGCAGCGGCAATCCGTTTTTTTGATCTATACGCCCAATGAACATCAAACCCAATTTCGTAAGCATGCTTCTATTGCTGTTGATTTCGGCCTGCCTTAGATGCAAACAGAAAACACCGGATCAACCACTCTCTTCTTTTTTCACCAACGAAGGATATATTCGAAACCTGTATCAGAACCTGGACATGGCAGACTCCATCGCTGTTTTTGACTACCTCTACAGTCAACTGCCTCCGGAGATCACCATTTATCCGTCAGAAAGCGTTTACTATGTCCGGTTCAACCGGATGTCTAAAACCTATAATGCCACCCTCACCTTTTACCCCCACGAACGCGACAGTGGTAGCATAGGATTTGGCTATGTTTCCCGCACGGAGCACAAATCCAGGCAAAAGTTTTACCCTGGCGAAGAAGGTGGAGCGCACAACTTTACTGCGGCTGATGGCTTTTCACTACTCAAAAAAAGCCCGCATACCTATCAAATGAGCTATCGTAGCAAACAGGTGACGGTTCACCTGCACCCATTGAAATATCCGCCATCGGCCAGCATCGCACTGGCACCGGGAGAAGAATTGATCAGCGCTACTTTTGACGAGTCGGGGCTTCAGTTTTACCTCGTTTTCAACGATAGTATCGACCGGCTCTTTTGGGTACTCAACGAAGACGAGTACGTGCCCGAAACTTTTCACCACCATTCGGAGAACGTCGTAATCGGCGATCGGACCGAGTTTGCGTTTTACCAGGATCGGGAAAACAACCGAAAAATAATGGTAGGCGTAGAAGGTCAAAACGTACTGCAAAACAATTGGTACGACGGTCCTTTCGACCATTTGCCCGATAACCTGGTGGCCAACGGGCAACTCAACCTAAAACCCTACCTCGAAAAACATTTCCCCAACCACAAAGACAAATTGGACAAATACGGGTGGTTCACCAACAAAAACTACAAATCCAGGGTGGCCTTGGCACCCTACTCGGTCTATTTTCAAGCGTCAGACCTCGATTTTGTGGATAGTCTGGCCGCCATCGATTCACTGCCTGCACATACTTTCCTGCGCTACATTACTTTCCAATCTTTCGATGTGCCCAAAAGCTATTACACCGGAGAATAATTGGATCAGATACGGTCTACCATCACCTTGTAAGTGGGGTCTTCCACTACATTGACATCAATAATTTGCTCTGCATTGGCCAACAATTGCAAGCAATCCGGGCTAAGGTGCTTGAGGTGAACGGTTTTTCCTACTTTTTGGTAGCGCTCCGTAATTTTATTCAATGCTTCTATGGCCGACATGTCGACCACCCTGCTTTCTTCGAAGTCGATGACAACTTCTTCCGGGTCGTTTTGAATGTCAAATTTTTCGTTAAACGCAGTGACTGAGCCAAAAAAGAGCGGTCCATAGATCTCGTAATGTTTTACGCCCTTTTCATCGATGCGCTTGCGTGCCCGAATGCGCTTGGCGTTGTCCCAGGCAAACACCAGGGCCGCGATGATTACGCCTACCAATACGGCCAAAGCAAGGTTGTGCAGAAACACCGTGACACCGGTAACCATCACCATTACAAAAATATCGGACTTGGGCATGCGGTTGATGGTGCGCAAACTGGCCCATTCAAACGTGCCAATGGCCACCATAATCATCAAACCGGTAAGCGCGGCCATGGGCACCATTTCGATCAGGCTGGAACCGTACATGATGAACACCAACAACATTAAAGCGGCAAAAATTCCCGATAGTCGGGCCCGGGCTCCGGCGGAGATGTTGATGAGGCTTTGTCCCAACATGGCACAACCACCCATTCCGGAAAAAAGGCCGGAAAGGACATTGGCCACCCCTTGCGCCACTGCTTCTTTGTTGCCCCGCCCTCTGGTCTCCGTGATTTCATCGATGATGTTGAGGGTGAGCAAGCTCTCAATGAGCCCCACTCCTGCTACAATTGCAGCATAGGGAAAAATGATGGTCAGCGTTTCCCAGGAAATGGGCACTTCCGGCAGGTGAAACGGTGGAAATTCCCCTTTTATGGAAGCCATGTCACCGACAGTTTTGGTATCAATATCAAAGGCTAACACCAATCCGAATACGACCAAAATAGCTGTTAACGAAGCTGGAACTACTTTGGTGAGGCGGGGCAATCCCCAAATGATGAGCATGGTCACCAGCACTAATCCGAGCAAAACCAGGAGTGGAGTTCCGGTCAACCACGCGCCATCTTCGGTTTTAAAAATGCCGAGTTGTGCGGTAAAAATGATAATCGCTAAGCCATTGACGAAGCCAAAAATGACCGGATGGGGCACCAGACGCATGAGTTTCCCAAGGCGCAAAAATCCGGCGGCTACTTGCAGTATTCCGGCCAGAATTACGGTGGCGAAAATGTATTCTACACCGTGAGAAGCAGCGAGAGCAGCAATCACCACGGCTACCGCTCCGGTAGCTCCTGAGATCATGCCGGGCCTTCCTCCCAATATGGAAGCCACTAACCCCATTACAAATGCGGCATACAAACCAGTAAGTGGTTCTAATCCTGCCATCAAGGCAAAAGCTACGGCTTCGGGTACCAAGGCCAGGGCAACGGTTAAACCGGAAAGGATTTCGGTTTTATAAGCTACCTTTTGGGAAAGGTCGAAGAGGTTAAAGTACTTTTTCATGCTCGTCGATTCAATTTCATTCCTGTACTTTCGGCCATTATCGGCCTCTTTGCAACATGAAAGCGATTTTTACGACTATTTGATCCGCCCGATTCAGTCGCTCCGCTTTTAAAATAAGCGCGCGAAAGTAGGGATTTCTTTAAATTGGATCACCCAATAAACCAAGAATCGAGTATGATCTCTCCGCTGTTTAAAAAACTGAACTACAAGGCACAAGAAGTGGTTTGCATTCTCAACGCACCCCATGAATTTGAACCAGAATTAAGGGCCATTGAAGGTCAGGTAAAAGTCGTTTACCAACTGGATGCCAGCTGTCCACTGACGTTTTTCCTGGCTTTTGTTCAATCGCCTGAAGAAGTGGAAGCCCTGGCAACTACCGTAGCTCAACAACTGGAAGGTGATGGCATCGTTTGGTTTGCTTATCCTAAGAAGAGTTCGAAAAAATATAAAGCCAGCATCAACCGTGATGCCGGCTGGGAGAGCCTTGGTAACGAAGGTTTTGAGCCCGTAAGAGCGGTAGCCATCGATCAGGATTGGAGCGTGATGCGGTTCAGAAAGGTAGATTACATCAAAACCATGACCCGCAACCCGAAAATGATCTTATCAAAAGCGGGCAAGGCCAAAATCCAATCGGGCAAAAAGTAATGGGATGCAACCGTTGGAGAAATGGATTCAGATTGGTCGATTGTTAGCCGTTTTGGGGCTTGGTCTTTTGCTCTCTTTCGCGCAAGGCATATTCGATAACAGCTGGTTTTATGCCCTTTTCCTCTGTAGCTCAATTTCCTTAGTAAGCCTTTTATTGGGCTATTTAATCCACGGTTTGATACACAACGCCTTCTCTCCATTTACCTTCCCCGGGCTGTTTGGATTACTCATTTCAGTTTCGCTTTTCGGATGTTCGTTGGCCGATGGCCAGCCAGAAAACAATCAGAAAAAATTAGAGGTGGAGTTAGATAGAACGTCCATCCCGCCAATTGCTCCGTCCAGCGAATCACTCCAAGCGCCAAGTGCAGCAATTGTTCAACCGCAAAAGGATTCCTTATCGATCCTTGTTTCCAAGGCCCTGAAAAGTCAGGAGGTGCCTCCTTATTTCAAAGAGGTGTACCGCAACAAACAGCTGATGCCTGCAAGAGACGACAGGATCATGCTTGCCTTAACGGATAGTCTGCATCGGATGGACTCTCCCCACCATTATTTCTATTTTCTGGCACTTACCTACTCCATGCGGGGTTCCGATGGTTTCTATTCAGATGGAGTCAGCGGGAGCAGTTTTAGCTTCCTGGAAGAACACCTTGATCAATGGCTCTTCTACTCCGAACGGTCACACGATCTGGAAGAAATAGATTTTATTTATTGGGCGCAGAGTATTGTTGGAGAGCTATTCATAAGCGAACCAAAGCCCCTGACACAAGCCCTGCAACGCCTGGACCATCAATGGGAGTCAAGGGCCGAGGACTTAGGAAAAAGTGACACCTACCGAAAGCTAAAAACACGCCTTTGGCAGGTTTTCCGAAGGGTTAAAGAAGGTAAGCCTTCCATCCCTGAACAGTTACTTCAACCCGCCGAAGTAACCACTGAAGTGCGCAAAGGGAAATTTTCAACGGCTTTTCTATCGAAACTACCCGAACTGTTCCCAGCCTACCATTCCGTAGAACTTTTCCCTCAAGTAATGGTCCTCAACTATACAGATACGGTAGAATTTCCGCAGCCTATTGCTTACAACGACACAGTATTTTTTCAAGCGGAAGGCTCCATGGAATTAGCGCTTTTCGCATTGCATCCAGGTAGTTTGGGCTATCGCATCCGATGGAAACAATCCGATGATACCTTAAGTAGCCGATCGGGAGAAACGCACCTTCAACCGCTATTCTTCTACGGTGCAGAATCAGACACCGATCCTGAAAGTGGATTAGCTTACTTCTCAACGGAATACTTTGATGAAGGCGATAACTGTGCTTTTTCTATCCGCATTGGGAAGCGGGAAAGTAATGGCATACGGCTGGTAAAGGTTACCAATAACTGCGAAAATTGGCTCCCGAAATTGGAATTGCAGCAAAGTCCAACGCTTGTCGAACGCTAAGCCTCAATCATCCAAAACGGAGAGTGCTACCGTCAAAGCCGATTGCAAATGGTCGGGGTCATCGGCTACTTTAGAAATGATCTGAAGCCCGTTGTAGAAGGTGAAGAGGTGGGTGGCAATGCTTTTTAAATCTTTGCCCGAATTGATCTGTCCCCGGTCGACCCCTTGTTGCAGATAGGCTTCGAAAATAGTTTCCAGCCTTTTCCGGTTCTCCACCAATATGGTTTTTATCTCCGGATCGTTCGGCACCAGCTCGGTGGTGGTATTGACCGAAAAACAGCCTTTTCGTTCCGGATCACACATGGTTTCATTGCACGCGCCCAGCATGAGTCGAAACAGACCTTCTTTCACGTTTTCCTCCGAGGCCAAAAAGGCTTTGACCTGGGAAATACTGTCTCTTCGGTATCGCTGAAAGGCTTTTTGAAAAAGCGTTTTTTTATCGCCGTAAGTACCGTACAAACTGGCGCGATTAATGCCTAAATGCTCTACCAAATCTTGCATAGAGGTAGCATGGTAACCGTTTTTCCAAAACAGGTTGACCGCTTTTTCCAATACAACGGATTCGTCGAAAGCTTTTGTGCGTGGCATAAAAAAACACCTTTGGGTGTCGGAATAAACCGACACCCAAAGGTACGAATAGGCTTGTTAGATCGGATACACCAATATCATCCGACCAAAAGTGGGTTGACGTTGGTGCCACCATCGATGTTGTACTCACCGCCAGTGATGTAAGAGGCATCATCGGAGGCCAGAAATACCACAAGTTTGGCAATGTCTTCGGGTGTTCCAAAGCGCTTGAGGGGAACCCGTGCCTGAATGGCTTGCGCAAATCCGTTCAGTTGCTCTTCTGACATGCCGGTTTTCCCAAAAATGGGGGTAGAGACCGGTCCTGGGTTCACGGCGTTTACCCGGATACCGCGTGGCGCTAACTCGGTGGATGCTGTACGGGTATAACTGTTCATGGCCGCCTTGGAAGCTGCATAAATCGCCGTATTGGGCATGCCGGTATAAGCGTTGATGGAAGACAGGTTAATGATCGATCCGCCATCTTTTATAATGGGAAGAAACTTTTCAATGGTGAAAACGGCTCCTTTGAAATTGATGCCCATTTGGTGATCAAACATTTCTTCGGTGACCTGCCCTATCGGAGCAGGCGAAAAAATACCTGCATTCACGAAGAGAATATCAATTTGCCCGTGTTTGGCCTTTACCTCTTCTACCAAATGATCAATGGCATTCAAATCGCTTACGTCAGCTACCACCCCGGTTAGGCCTAACTCTGAGGCGGCCTGATTCACCCGGTCGGAGTTACGGCCTGAGATGACTACGGTGGCTCCGTGCGCTTTTAATGCTTGAGCGGAAGCATAACCAATCCCGCTGTTTCCGCCGGTTACTACGGCTACTTTTCCTTCTAAAGAACTCATGATAATTTATGTTTGAGTGGTTTTAATATTTGTTTAAGAACGATCGTTCCAATCCAAACGTAATTATTTCTGAACGATCGTTCCAAATAAAATAACAGTTTATTTTTAAAACCACTTTAATTCCCTCATCTTGAGAAGATTAAAAATTGAATTCCCGATAGAAACCGAAAAATGGAGACGAGTTTGAACTTATTTTACCGCAGCAGCTGCACCGTACCGTTATAGGTTTTCCGAGGCGTGGCCGATTCGAGCACATAATAATAGGTTCCGGCCGGAAGCTCTCCTCCTAATTGGTGGGTCCCACGCCAGTCGTTTTGGTAGTTAGACCGCTGGTAAACCACGCGGCCCCAACGATTGAGCACTGTGAAGTCGGAGTTGGGCCGTAGTCCTTGCACAAAGAACACATCGTTTTGCTGGTCGTTATTCGGCGTGAAAACATTGGGAATATCCAAGGCCAACCAAATTTGAAAGTGCTCCTCCAAGAGGCACCCTAACGAGTCGATTACCTCTACTTCATAGTAAGAGGAATCCGTAACCACCACCAAATTGGAAGGGCAGTCCTGGCATGCAATGTCTTCGGGAACTATCCAATTGTAATTAGTACCTGCGGAGGGCTCTAACACCACAAATTCCCCATAAGGAACTGTCCGCTCCGTGAAACTTGGCGTTTCCTGAAAGGGAACGAGGCGAAAATTGTCCATGCAGAGGTTTCCAAAATACTCCGGCAGAGAAACGTATTCCAACTCAAAAAACAGGAACTCAAAATCACTGTTCATCGGCCGTACGGTCACCTCGTAGGTTTGCCAATTGGTATTTGAAATCGGATCGGAAGACCACACCAACTCACTGCGGTCACAACCGGTAGTGCTGCCCCACACCTTGATTATCAATGGGTTATTGTAATCTACCCAACCGTTGATACCGCCGTTGTGGCCAAAGTTTTCTGACAATGCAAGGTCCATCTGCAAGGTGTAACACTCCCCTTGTGGCAGTGGCTCAAACAATCTGCAGTGTACGTCTTCTTTGGTATTGGCATTGTTTCCATCATTACCCCGGGCTACCATGGTGATGTATGATTCTCCATCAGAAGGAAAAAGGCTTACGTTCCAAGACCCTGGTTGGGTATCGGGAGAACTTTTCCAATGGCAAGCTTGCCAGTCCCAGGAGGGCAATTGATGGGGCCTTCGAAGGCCCTCAAAAGAAGGATTTTTGATGAGGTTCGCACTACCTATAGCAGGAAAAGCCAAGAGAAAAAGCAGCAGGAAAAAGTGGTTACAATTGAGGCGAGTCATGGTGAATAATTTGAAAAGTTGTTGGGGACTTCTCATCCCGAACACACCAATAATCGCGCCCATTTTCGCAACCTGTAGGGCACAGATATTAACGTTTAAAAAAAGATCAACACCGGCTTTTGCATTAGCCGATAGCGTTAACTAAGAACTGAGGTTTTTAGTATGCATTCCAAGCAACAAATTACCTTTTAGGGCTCTGTCGATATCCCAGCAAGGCTCCAAGCAATACAACCATCGCATATCCAATTAGTGGCAAAGCCGAGCTGGCTTCGCGCATGCCCAGTCGGGTGAAAGGTTCAATGAATACAACAGCAAGAGCAGTGGCCATCACCGCTACCAAATAGGTGCGCCAAAACCCTTTTCGAGGTGCATTGCCCCAATGGTTCCCTGCTTTGAACACCAACCAAGACAGCAACGCAATGGCCCCTAAAATGGCGAATGTAATGGCCAACACCAATCCAAGAGCGGCTTCTATGGAAATGGTGGGGCTATCGGCAATTATCCAAGCGGGAAAACCAACGATATCCACAATCGCGAGATTCGTTTGAACCAAACTTACCGAAAGATTAATGGAATAGGGAAAACCCAATGGTCGTACTCTTTTGCCCGTTTAATCAAGGCGTTGATCGCTTATAAGGAGGGTGGTCTCTGTGAACCAGATTTTTAACCAAAAAAACTGAAACTACTGAGCTGCTTGTGGGCTCATGTCAGAGCGCTTCTTCTTGTTTTTCAAATAGGCGTTGCCAAAGACGGAGAGCAATACCAAAAGGGCTCCTACATAAAACATGGGGCTCATGAATTCGGAACTACCGAAAATTACCAAAGCCAACAAGATACCATAAATAGGTTCCATGTTGATGGCCATGGATACCGAAAACGGAGGAATTTCTTTCATCACTGCTACGCTGCCAACGAAAGCCAATGAAGTGCATATCAGACCCAGAATCAACATATAAATGAGGTCTGTGGTAGTCATTGAAAAACTCTCCACCGATAACCCTCCAGTGCACACAAAATAGATTCCAATGGCCAGGAATCCACCCAGCAACTCGTACATGGAAATGGTGCTGGCATCGTGTTGTTTCACCAATCGACCGTTGATGACCGTGAAAAGCGAAGCCAAAAAAGCAGAGACAATTCCATAGAACATGCCAAGGCGATAGCCTCCTTCTACCTGGAAAATGACACCCAAGCCAACAATGACCAACCCGCTGAGCGCGACTTCGTAACCGATGACTTTTCTGCGATACACAATTGGTTCAAGGATGGCAGTGAACAAACTGGCGGAGGAGATGGCCGCCAGCGTGACTGAAACATTGGATACTTCTATGGCTTCGAAAAACAAAATCCAATGCAGTGCAATGACAACTCCTGCACCCAACAATTGAAAGAGTTGCTTTTTACCTACCCGAATCGATTTCCGTCGAAAGAGCAGGAAAAGCAGAATACCGAAAAAACCAATGCCCATGCGGTAGAGCACTTTGGGGCCGGTACTCAAGGTGATGAGTTCTCCAAGGATGGCAGTAAACCCAAAGATGATTACAATGCCATGTAGGTAGAGGTAGTTTTTGTACCGGCGGAGCCACTCGATCATTTTAGCGCTGGTTAGAATTTCTCCGGTTGGAACCGGAAAACGGGCTATTTGTTTTCTTCCTCCGAGTCGATTTCGGTAACACCGCCGGAAACAATGAATTTCATCACATCTGCCGGAGAAGCATCCAGCGGGGTGATGTTCTCAGAAGGAACAATAAACAGGTTGCCACTAAAGGCATAGCTATGAGGTAGATAAACCGCTACTTTCCCGCTTCGAACGCCAATATCTTCCAGGTCGGATTGGGTAACAAAGCCCAACTTTTCAACATCCGATTCGCGGCTCAGTTTCACCAACACTGGCCGATTGAACCGTTTTTTCTTTCCCACAAAAGCCGATACCAAGTCTTGGATCGCCGAATAAATGGTTTTGATCAAAGGGGTTCGTTCTATCCATCTTTGGAACAACCGAATGAAAGGCTGTGCAATAAGGGCGGAACCAAGGGCTCCAAATAAGGTCAACAAAATCAACAGGGTGAGAAAACCCAAACCAGGCAATCGCACCGGGAAACCACCAATCTCTTCCGGTAGATAGTCGCGAAACAAGCCGTCGATCAAATCAAACAAACGGTAGATCACGTATACCGTTACTGCAAAAGGTACGGTGAGCAGGATGCCCTGCAACAAGTAACTCCCCAGTTTTTTGAAGATCGATTTCATGATGCGAGGCGAAATTAGAAAGTTTTAGCACGCCAATATTAAACCATTGTGAAATGTAACAGTCAAAGCTTCAAAACCAGAAAACAATCGGCCTTATGAAATTGAAACACCTATTCTCCGTCCTGATCTTATCGCTATCGCTTTTGAGCTATCAAATGGCCGAAGCACAAGTAGTAGTAAAGGTGCGTCCTGCCAGACCGGCAAAAGTAAAAGTGAAACCTGTGAAGGTGCGGGCAGGGCATACCTGGGTAGCAGGCCACTGGAAATACAACGCACGTAGAAACCGCTATATATGGGTGGAAGGCACCTGGGTGCGCACCCGCCCGGGACACCGCTACCAGGCCGGCCGGTGGGTAGCGGTTCGAGGCGGTGGCCATCGATGGGTATCCGGAGTATGGGTAAAGGTATAACTCGGGTTAAGATTGGCCCGATGGTGGGGTTGGGAACTTTGGTAGATGGGGGTTCTCCGACTTCAGTGCCGGAGGGGAGGCGATTAAAATTTGCCTGCCTTCCGGCTTTTAATTTTCACGGAGTTCTTTCAATGCTTCCCGATCAGCCTTTTTCAGAGAGGCTACCACCATGTCATAACTGTGATCGATCCACTCCCGTAAAGTATCGTTGCTCACTGAACCGTCTACAATCACCGTATTCCAGTGTTTTTTACTCATGTGGTACCCCGGAATAACGCACGGATGTTGTTCGCGCAATTCCAGTGCTCGTTCGGGATCGCACTTTAAATTCATCCGAAAATCGGTATACTCCAAACCGGTCAGGGCAAACATTTTGCCCATCACCTTCAGCACCAGCGTTTGATTGTCAAATGGAAATCCTTCGGTGGTGCCGGGCTTACGCAGGCAGTAGTCCCGAAATTCTTCAATGTTCATAATTCAAGAGCGGAACTGAACGTGAACTTTTGATGGAAGAGAGGATGATGTAGGATTGCATGTGGCCAATTTCATCAATCGTACTCAAGCGCTCGGTAATCAATTGGTCGAAGGCCGCAATGTCTTTGGTCATCACTTTGAGCTGGTAATCAAATTCGCCCGTCACCTGGTAACATTCTACGATTTCTTCAATTTCCATTACTGCCGTAATGAAATTGTGGATGGCATTTTCTCGCTGCCGTGCCAGCGAAACTTCAATGAAGGCCTGGAGGCCAATGCCCAACTTTTCGTGATTGACTTGGGCGTGATAACTGGGAATATAACCCCGCTTTTCCAATTTTCTTACCCGTTCCAGGGTGGGAGCCGGAGACAACCCAATTTCCGAAGACAATTGCAGGTTGGTGATCCTACCGCGCTCCTGTAGGATGCTTAAGATTTTTAAGTCGATCGCATCAATTTTGTCAGCCATGCAGAATAAAATTCTAAAATTGAGGGATTATCCCCGTTTTGACCGGCCTAAAATTAGCGATGCAATGGATTTCTACCAAAGAAAATTTGGCAAATTGTACAAAACCGGACGTGAGGGAGACGCATCGTTCTCAAATGGAGCGAATTGCAGGTTGAGCAAATAATCCCCATCTGCCACTTCTGCAGGAGCAAAAAACATTTCTGTGATGGTACGAAGGGTATCGGTGGCCTCCGGGTAGTTCCAAAAAGCACGGTGCGCAGCCAAAGCGCCACCGTCTTCTTCCCGGTCTACCGAGGGCGTATCAATAAGGAGGTGCATCACTCCTTGTTCCCGAAGCCATGTGGCTGCCTCAGCTTCCACATAGGGTGGATTGGTGTGCGAATAATTGAATTGTTTTTTAGACAGTTCATTGGGCAAGGTACGCACCAACAAGGCTTCCGTCACTCCATTGGGCAACATCGATTGCAATTGATCAAGACCAATCACGCGATCGCCATTCTCCTTTACATTTGGCGCCACAGAGATCAACCGAGCAGCAAAGAAAAACTGCTTCATCGCTTGATTGACCGAATGGGGTTCGGCACTGATGTGCCCCACGCATTCAGTGTGGGTGGAGTGCCCGTGTGGGTTGAATCCAATGTTTCGGAAATTAACCGATCCTCCTTGGTTGACATCCCCCACAAATCCGTCCATCACCACCGGCTCGATGGTTAAAGGCGGTAAGTACCAGGCCCTCAACGTATTCTCTCCCGCTACCATCGGAATGGACAGGTCAATCGGATCGTGGAGATCAACGGGCACATCGGCATCGCCGTGACGGAGGTAAACAATCATAGGAGGTCGTTTTCGAGGGCAAAAAGATCACTGGCAATCCGATCGGCCATGCTTTTTCCTTCAGAGGTGACAAAGAAACGGTTTTCTCGTTCCTCTAAATGTCCCTTTTGGAGGTAAAAGCGGGATTCCTTTCGCAAATGGTGCAGGGCGGTTTTCCCAAAATCCCGTTCGATATTTTCCAGGTCTAAACCCCAAATGGTGCGCAGCGAGAGCAACACCCGCTCGTTGAACCGGTCGGTAAACGTAAGCTCTTCTTTTTCGGCAGGCGATTCACCAGCATTTAAAGCCTTGAGGTAGTGTACATTGTTGGCCACATTCCATTGCCGCGATTGCCCATTGAAGGAATGGGCCGAAGGACCAATGCCCAAGTAACTTTTCCCAAACCAGTAAGCTGTATTGTGCCGTGCGTAGCGCCCCTCTCGGGCCAGGTTCGAGATTTCATAATGCTCATAACCCGCAGCCTCAAATTGCCGCGTCAGTTCGGCCATTTGCTCTTTGGCCGCCTGATCATCGGCCGGGGTCACTTTGCCCTTCTTCACCTGATGGGCCAGTGCTGTTCCCGTTTCTACCGTAAGGCAATAGGCAGACAGGTGTTCCGGCCGATATTGCAAGGCCTTTTCCAGATTTTCGATCCAATCGGCCTTGGTGCGATCCGGTAATCCATACATCAAATCAATGCTGAGGTCGTCAAAACCTGCATCACGGCATTTATCGATGCAAGCATGTGCCTCCGCTGCCGAATGGGCCCGGTTCATGGTCTTCAAATCCTCCTCTAAGAAACTCTGAACTCCTATGCTCAGGCGATTGACCGGACTTTCGGTTAAAAACTTGAGGTATTCGCCTTTAAGATCATCCGGATTGGCTTCTAAAGTGATCTCAGGTCGCTCCACCACTGGAAAAAGTCGAAAGATGGTTTCGAAAATGCGATCTACGTGTTTGGGTTCGAGCAAAGAAGGGGTACCGCCCCCAAAATAGATGGTTTCTACCGGAGCGTCTTCCAGGTAATCTTTCCGGCTTTCCAATTCCTGTATCAAAGCATTTACCATAGGCTCCAGTTGCCGGTGCGAAGTGGCAAAATGAAAATCGCAGTAGTGGCAAGCCTGCCGGCAAAACGGAATGTGGAGGTAAATCCCCGCCATTTTTACTGGTTGAGAACGATACGAAAAGTGGTGCCTTTGTTGACTTCGGAACGCTTCACGAAAATTTTTCCGCTGTGGTAAATATCGATGATCCGTTTGGTCAGTGACAGGCCAAGGCCCCAACCTCGTTTTTTGGTGGTGTAACCCGGCTCAAAAACCGTTTTCAGCTTGCCGGGAGGAATGCCTTTACCGGTATCTGAAATGTCGATGATCACTTGCCCCGATTTGGTGCTCACATCCGCTGTGATCGACCCTGAACCGCCCATGGCATCAATCGCATTTTTACACAAATTTTCAATCACCCACTCAAACAGCTGCACATTCAACTTGGCCATTATGTTTTTTTCGTGCGGCACATTTACGGTAAACTTCACTTTGCTCGAAGAACGCGTTTTCATGTATCCCATCGCATTACCTAAGATTTCCGCCACATTTTGAGGCTCCAAAACCGGAGTAGAACCAATTTTAGAAAAGCGGTCGGTAATGGTTAACAAACGAGACAGGTCTTTGTCAATTTCTTTGCTGACGGAAGGGTCAATTTTGTCCTTCAAGAGTTCCATCCAAGCCAACAAAGAACTGAGGGGTGTGCCCAATTGGTGGGCCGTTTCTTTCGACATGCCTACCCACACCTGGTTCTGCTCCACCCGTCGGGCGGTGCTAAACATCAAATAGGCTACAAACATAAAAAGGCCAATGATGGCAAATTGAAAAATGGGATAGAGCTTCAATTGCGTCAGCAGAAAAGAATCGCTGTAGTAGATGACTGAAGTAGAATTGTCTCCATAATCCACCTTCAAGGGTTCGTTTTCGTCTGCCATGGAGGCCAACATATCTTCCAATAGGTCTGCGTCTTTGATGATGGAGGAATCCACATTTCCAAAGCCAATCACCTTCGTGCTATCGGAGTTGATCAAGATAACCGGTACCGAAGCCGAGTTGATCACTACTTCAGAGATAAAAGATTCTTGAAGGTCATCAAATACGTTTTTTAAATCTGAAAAAATGCGGGAGTCTTTGTAGTACAAATATTCTTTAAAGTCGCCCGGATAACTTATTGGTATTGGTGTGTGGGCTAAGGCCATGAATTGTAACTGCTCATGAATATAGCGAGCAGAATCAGTCACGTTTTCCCAATCTAAGTTACGTTCCTCTTTGAAATTGCCTTCATCGTCTACTAAGATCACCGGAACGGTAGTATTGTTGCGCAGAACTGACGAAATGAAAGTGAGGTCGGTGAAGGTATTATCGTTGTCAACTGCAATTTCTGTAGCTTCTACCCAAAGCTTCACCTTTTTTGTTTCCTCCTCTCCCAGTTGTTCGAACAACTCGCCAGTTACCTTCACCAGATTGGCCTTTTTTTGGATGGCCTCAGCCCATAGCTCTACTTTTTGGCGTTCTTCTTCAGCAATTTTCTGAACCAATCCATTGGTATACCACAGCGAAACGCCCACAATGATCAAGGCCACAATGACCAGAATTCGCTTCCACAGCTGTTTTTTAGAGTAGATATTCACCTTTTAATCCCCCTTGATTATTGGCAAGTTAAATGAAATTTTCCTTGAATTATTGTGCCGGCCGGGCACTAGTAATCGTCGTCCTCGTCGGAAATCTCTTTGGTGCCAAAGTCACTTTGCTTTTCCTTGCTTTCCATGAGGTGGAGCAATTTGTTGAGGGTAGCATTGGAGGAGAGGGTGTCTTTGGTGGTTGGAGCCGGAGCCGCGGCCTTGGTTAAGGTGGTGTCCTCTTCCCATTCAATCACAAAATCCATTTCCTTTTCGGGTTCCACGGGTTCGGGATGAAGGGTCCCATTCTTCAATTTTTCAATTTCCTTTTTCACGGCCGTTTTCACCGCTTCTGCCTTTTGCTCTACGCCGGCCAGTAAATGAGTCCGGATTTTTACCTTCTCCATTTCAAATTCTGGGTTTTCTACCGTACCAAACATGTGGATCCACATGCGACTTCGGCCTTTTTCGTCCACTTCCACAAAGTCGTTTTTCTCTGGATTACTTAGCGAAAGTACCTCTGCGAGGTTAAAACTCAACACATAATCAATGGCATTGTCAAAAGTGTGTGTGCCCGATACTTCCATGTTCATCACCGAGGATCGAATCTCCATTTTGGGAAATGAAACCGTGCGGTTGCGGATGCCAATGTGGTTAGAAAGGGTGGAGAAACGGATGTGTTTCAGTTCTTGCTCCATTTCGTCGAGCCGTAAAAACTTGCTCATCAGTTTTTTGGTGCGCAAGTAGTCCGTCACCCCCATCAAGGGTTCAAAATCGATGAGTTCGCCATCATTTACTTTAAGGTCTACGCCAGCTACTAAAGGTTCCTCCAACAATTGCAATCCGGGGGTAATCTCCGTGAACAAGTTGCCTTTGGCATTGGCCCGGCCCTTCAAATGCCGATCGAGCAATACTTCCTGGGTAAAGTTTTCCATTTGGTAAAACATGGCCTGCAGATCGATGTCGCGCACTTTAAAATCAGTGCTTAGCTGAAAATTGCCATTGGGCAAAGGCCGCAAAATCACCTTGCCGTGAGCCGTACCCTTCATGGTATGGCAAGCCACTGGTTCGGCCGAAAACCTGCCGTTCAAGAGCTTGACCACCCCGGTTAACCTTTCGGCCCGAAACCGCCTGAACCGCATCTCAGCGACTTTCATGCGCAGGTTCACGTCAATATCTTGAGGAAACTCCAAGCGGTAAGTATCTTCTAACCCTTCTTCGGAAGGCCCTGCCGCCAGAATTTCGTCCAGCAACATGCGTTGCACCTGCACTTCGGCCTCAATGGCCAGTCGCTGGTTGTTTAGAAACAAATAGGCCAACAGGTTGCGAAAAACACCGTGCACCTGAAAATCGCCACCTTCGGTAACGCCTTTCAGTTGCTTCACCAACAAGTCGTTGTTGCGAAAGGCAAAATCTCCGTTGATGGAATCGTAGCGATGAGGGTCATCTTCGAGGCGCAAACTGGCATTGGCCAACCCTACCTTGCCCGAACAGTTGGCGTACACAAAATCACGCGGAGTAATGTTTTTGGGATCACGAATGGTTCCTTCAAACGTCACGTCCATGTCCAGATCACCGTTGGCAGACTTGATGGTATCGAGCGATAAAAACTCAGCCAGTTCACCCAGATCGAGCTCTGCTTTGGCGTGGGCTTTCACTTTGGGCTTGAGCAAATTGGTCATCTGAAAACTGGCGTTGAGGTGGCCTCGGCCAAGCCTTGCGTCCAGTTCTTCTACCACAATGGTAGAACTGGAAGCGGTTTTGCGAGATCCATTGCTGAAGGAGCCCCTCAACGTTACTTTTTCCAGGCGGTAATCGGTGCTTTTTTCAATGATGGTGCCGTTTTCAATGCCGAAGCGCGCCTCCACGGAAGGCACTTCCGTTTTGCTAAAAGCGCCCTTTACGTCGGCTTCAAAACTGAAAAACCCTTCGCTTTCATAGCCGTTCAGGTAAGCTTGAATGTCTTTGGTGAGCAGGGCTTTGGTCGACACAATATCGAGGTCTTTGCCTTCGATGTGCAAATCCATCCCCTTGCTGTGCAATGCCCCGGCAATCTCGAAGTTCAAAATCCGATCTACGGTGAGCTTTCCGCCTTCAAACGTGTAAGAATCATTGGTGCGGTCCACATCAATTTTAGAAGACACCTTGATGTTCCGCTGGCTGATGTAATTGTTTTTGCGCACTTGCAAGCGGTGCACAAAAAGTTCGCCATCTACCGCGAGTTGGTACTGTTTCTCTGAAAATGCGCCCTGAAAGGCCACATCTTGCCCATCGATGGCAAAATGTTCCCCCTTGTAATCGTTGTCGTACCGAAACCGGAGGTCTTCAAACTGCACGTCCTGAAGCTCAAAAAAGAACTCCGTTGTATCCTGCGAAGTAGACTTCCAAATGTGGAAATTGTCGTAGCCCTCTTTGTCGATGAAAATGTGGGCAAATCCATGGTAAGCCTGAATACGGGTGATGCGGTAGTTGCGATTGATCAGGTCCCAAATGTTGAATTGCAGGTATACTTCCTCAAAGGCAAAAAGCGTGTCGGGCCCTTCGGGGCGAACGTAATTTTCGAGCGCCACCACATTGGTAAAATCCACGGAGGCATTGGGAAAACGCTTGAATACCGAAAAATCTACTTCATCTACGTTGACGGGCGTTGTGAGCTGTTTGCTAAGTTGGCCAACGATGTACTGCTTCACCTCATCGCCAAATACCACACTGATCAACACACCGGTTCCCACCAGCAGACCCAAGAGCAGCAAGCTCCAGATCACCAATCGTTTGATCCATTTCATGCTTGGAAACTTGAATTGTTATTTGCTTCCGTGTGGTGATGGGGTCCCGGTTCTACCGGTTAAGGAACCCGTTGAAAGGCAACAACATGCGATGTTACGCAAAAAGGCAAGGGATAGTGTACCCCCTTGCAACTACTTATCAACGGAACTCCGGTGAATTTCGTACCGGATCAGGAGATCATCTTTAACATTCCGACCTCTTTTTCGGAAAGGAAACGCCATTTACCACGTGGAACGCCCTTTTTCGTGAGTCCGGCAAAGCCTACCCGATCCAAACGGACTACTTTGTAGCCCAAGTGCTCCATCATTCGGCGAACGATTCGGTTGCGGCCCGAGTGTAGAATCAACCCAATGGATTTGGGGTCGTGTACCTTTCCGGCAGAATAAGAAGCCGCATCGGCTTTAATAGGCCCATCCTCTAACTCAAAGCCCGAACGCAATTTGGCCAAATCTTCTTCGGCAAAGGGCTTATTCAGGTGCACCTGGTAGTTTTTCCGCACGTTGTGCTTCGGATGAGTGAGCACCTTGGTCATAGCACCATCGTTGGTGAGCAGCAACAATCCAGTGGTCATTCGGTCGAGACGACCGACTGGGAAAAGCCGCTCACGACCGGCATCGCGCACCAGGTCGAGTACCGTTCTGCGCCCTTGTGGATCATCGGAAGTGGTGATGTAATCTTTAGGCTTGTTCAACAGCACGTACACCAATTTCTCCGCTCGCAGCAATTCGCCTTTGTAGCGCACCTCGTCTTTCAGCTGCACTTTGGTGCCCAGGGTAGTTACTTTTTCACCATTTACAGTAATGAGCCCTTCCAAAATGAGGTTATCAGCCTCCCGACGGGAACATACCCCCGCGTTGGCAATGTATTTGTTGAGGCGCACCGGCTCGGTAGCTGCCTGGCTTTTGCGAAAGGTAGGTTTTACGGGTCCTCGCTGAGGACGACCACCACCTTGAAATTTGCGAAAAGGCTTTTTCATGAGCGGGGCAAAGGTAACAAAGCCTTCAAGATTGGTTACCACTCTGGCCGAAAGGCTCCTTCGAGGTGTTGCAATTCACTGGTGTGGGCATTCAACACCACGAAAATGATGTCAAAACGCACTTCTAAATCGAGCCCGTGCTCCAGGAGGTAGCCATGGGTGGCTTTCACCACTTGTCGCTGTTTGGACCGCGAAACGGCACTTTCTATTCCTCCGAAATAACTCGAGTTTCGGGTTTTTACCTCAACTACTACCAACAGGTCGCCTTTTTGGGCCACAATGTCGAGTTCGGCCCGTTGCCAGCGCCAGTTGCGGTGCAGGATGCGGTAGCCTTTTTTAAACAAGTGTTGCTCGGCCAGCGCTTCGCCTTGTTGGCCCAACTCATTGTGATCTGCCATTGCAAATTTTTACTTTGAAGAAAGTTTTCGATCCCCAATCCTAAAAATAACAAACAAAGTGGCGTAGTCCCATATCTTTGTCCTCCAATACAAACCCCTTGTTCGGCCATGAAACAGCCCAAGCGCTACCTTATTACCTCTGCCCTGCCCTATGTAAACGGCCCGCTACACATTGGCCACGTGGCCGGTGCTTACCTGCCTGCGGACATTTATGTGCGCTATTTGCGCAGCCAGGGCAAAGACGTGGTGTATGTATGTGGTTCTGACGAGCACGGAGCAGCCATTACCTTGCGTGCAAAGAAAGAAGGGGTCACTCCGAGAGAAATCGTAGATAAATACCACGCCATTGTTAAAAAAGCTTTTGCCGATTTCGGCATGAGTTTCGACATCTACCACCGCACTTCTTCGGAATTACACCACGAAACGGCTCAGGAATTTTTCAAGGTCCTGGAAGCCAAAGGAGCGTTTACCAAGGAGCAGTCGGAGCAGTTTTTCGATGAAGATTACCAACAATTTCTGGCCGATCGCTACGTGAAAGGCGCTTGCCCGAAATGCGACTACAAAGAGTCGTATGGGGATCAGTGCGAAAACTGTGGCAGTACCTTGAGCCCCATGCAACTGATTGATCCCAGGTCAACCCTCAGTGGGAAAAAACCGGTGCTCAAATCAACCACCCATTGGTATTTACCCATGCAGAACCATGCCGATTGGCTGCGTACCTGGATCAAAGAGGGGGAGTTGGACGGAAAAGAGCACCACCTGCCCAAAGACTGGAAAAATCAGGTACTGGGCCAATGCCTTTCCTGGATTGATGTGGGAGAAGGACTCCAACCCCGGGCCATGACCCGCGACCTGGATTGGGGAGTGAAAGTGCCGGTAAAGGATGCTGATGGAAAAGTACTTTACGTGTGGCTCGATGCTCCCATCGGTTACATTTCGGCTACCAAGCAGTGGGCCAAAGACCATCAAAAAAATTGGCAGGATTACTGGCAAAGTGAGGACTGCGAATTGGTGCATTTCATTGGAAAAGACAACATCGTTTTTCACTGCCTCATTTTTCCCATTATACTCAAAGCACACGGCCAATACATTCTGCCGACCAATGTGCCTGCCAATGAGTTTTTGAACCTGGAAGGGCAAAAAATCAGCACTTCGCGCCAACACGCGGTTTGGTTGCACGAGTACCTCGAAGATTTTCCCGGACGTCAAGATGAACTGCGCTATGTTTTGTGCTCTATCCTGCCCGAAAGCCGCGATAGTGAATTTACCTGGAAGGACTACCAGGCAAGGGTCAACAACGAGTTGGTAGCCATTCTTGGCAACTTTGTGAACCGCTCTCTGGTACTGACCGACAAATACTACGGTGGTGTGGTTCCTGCATTGGGCACCGATCTGGAAAGTGCAGTGGTCACCGACCTGCGTGCCCAAATCAAAGCCAGCATCGAAAAGCTTTCGAGCAACTTGCAACGCTACCGGTTTCGCGAAGCATTGGCGGAGGCCATGAACCTGGCCCGTATTGGCAACAAATTCCTGGGTGATACCGAACCTTGGAAGGCTGTAAAAACCAATCCTGGATTGGCCAGTGATGTGCTACACCTCGGTGTGCAAATTACCGCTGAACTGGGCATTGCCCTACAACCCTTTTTGCCCAATGCCTGCGAACGCCTTCACCGGATGCTGAATCTGGAAGACGCCGGATGGGAAGCCCTCGGGCACCTCAACCGGATTGCCGCAGGCCACCAGCTGGCCAAGCCCGAGTTGCTCTTTCAAAAAGTGGATGATGAAATAATTGAGGCTCAAATCGCCAAATTGGCCAAGCAAACAAAACCCTCCAACTTAGCACCTGTGAAAGACGAGATTTCCTTCGACGATTTTACAAAACTCGACATTCGTACGGCCACCATTTTGGAAGCTACCAAAGTGCCCAAAGCCGATAAACTGTTGCAGCTTACTGTAGATACTGGCGTTGATCAACGCACGGTAGTTTCTGGAATTGCGGAGCATTTTTCTCCCGAAGAAGTAGTCGGAAAACAAGTGAGCATATTGCTCAACCTTGCCCCGCGTAAAATTCGTGGCGTGCTGTCGCAAGGCATGATCCTCATGGCGGAAGATGCAGAGGGGAAACTCACTTTTGTGACTCCACAAGAGGCCATGGGCAACGGCTGCACCATTCGGTAAGCCTGACGCAAAGTCAATACGTTTCGCCATTGGGCTTCTGCAGCTTCTCCCGCTAAACGAAAAATGGCTTCCCGTGACCCTAACGACAAACTTTCGGGGACATTGGTCAACTTTTTAAGATTGTCCGTATTGGAGTTTTGGTTCCAGGCTCGCAGGCACACCAATATTTTAGCCAGGGCTTAAAAACTCTCCGGTGTTTCGGGCGGAGAAGCCGCTTGTGAACCGAGCCAACTCCCGATTAGGGTTACAATTTGTTGCAATGCCATGGTGGAGGGAATACTCAAGTTGGTCCAAGGTGAACAAATGCAAGCAACCACTTTCAGCCGACCACAGAAGATGAAAAATTCGCACTTTTGTAGCCCAAATTGAAAGCCTGCTTTCAAGGCCCCGTAGTTCAAGGGATAGAATAGAAGTTTCCTAAACTTTTGATCCAGGTTCGAGTCCTGGCGGGGCTACACTTTAGAGGGAGCATGAGAGGCGAGAACGAGGAAAAAGCTCTATTTTCCTCAAGCGAAGCCGCTCTACATTCTCATTCTCGCTCTCACCCTACTATTCCTTCTCGTTCTCGCGCTGTATTTCCTCGTTCTCCGCGCTCCTATCAGGTTTTCTCAACTTTTAAGGATCAAAAGCGTTGGTTTAAGGCAATTCATTGATCATGTCCGACTTCACTTTTGAGCAGGTACTCGACCAGCTGGAAAAACGCAAAGGAGGTTACTATTACTTCCACATTGATCCTCAAACCGTGGAACAGCTCCCCCGTAAAAAGGCCACGCGGCTACTGTGTACAGTAGAAGATCAAATCACTTATTCGTGCGGGCTCAACCACACGGGAGACGGTAGTTTCTTCATTATTCTCGCAGGCAAACACGTTAAGAAGTTAAACCTGGAACTGGGACAACCGGTCAAGTTTTACATTCAACCCGATCCCAATCCATTGGGAGTAGAAATCCCAGAGGTGCTAGAGGTTTTTCTTTCACAGGATACAGCTGCACAAAAGATTTTCGATGCTTTGACCGATGGAAAAAAACGCAGTTTGATTTACAGCATCCAGCGCATCAAAAACATTGACAAACAGGTGCAGACCATAGTCGCGTTTATCGAAAAAGAGGCCGCTAAAGCATCCGCCAAATTCTGATAGTTCCCTTAAAAAGATAACTGTGGCGGGTTGAATTGCTATTCCTAAATTGCTGATCTAAACCTCACAATCCAAGCAAAGGCATGGAAGCTGGCGAAGAAACAGAAGAAGTCTTTTATCCTGAAAAGCCGGAAGAACGGAAAAAGAACAACCCGATCATCCAATCGGCAGCAAGCCTGATTTTATTCGTTGGCGCGTATTACCTTTTTTTTGACACCGATCTGAGTTTCATCTACGTACTGTTGGTGGTCCTATTCATCCACGAAATGGGCCATTTCATTGCCATGAAAGCCTTCAACTACCAGGATGTCAAAATGTTTTTTATTCCCTTGATGGGGGCTATGGTTACAGGTCAGAAGCGGCAAATATCGCAGGTACAACAGTCCATTATTCTGCTGGCGGGTCCTGTTCCAGGACTCATTATCGGTTTGGTCATGCTCTACCTTGCCGGTCGTTGGGACGACAATACCATGTCAGTGACGGCCAGCATGTTTTTATTCATCAACGGTTTCAACTTGTTACCCATCACTCCAATGGACGGTGGACGGTTGATTGGGACGCTGTTTTTCAGCTCTAAAGACATCGTACAAATGATCTTTATGGCCATTTCAGCCATAGCTATGGCGGTGATTGCGGTGTATTTAAAAGCCTATTTATTACTTATCCTACCGGCCTTTCTCGCGCTGCAAGCCATGGGGTTGTTGCGCCACCAAAAAATCAGGAAAGAGTTGGATCAGTCGGAACTGGACTACCAACAGCCGTTTGACGAAATGAGCAATGAAACCTACTGGAGGGTTCGAGAAGTATTGGTTCGGTCCATTTCTACCCTGAAAGATGTTCCGGGAAAGCCTTATCGGATATCAGCGAAAGAGCAACAAATCATCGCACATGTGAAAGCCATTTCCTTGCCTCCTCCCATCAAAGATTTAACGTGGAAGTCAAAACTCGCGTTTTTACTGGTTTGGGTGTTTTTTATTGTAATGCCTTTGTTGATGGCTGCCTGGATTTACTCTTGGGCGCAGAGCTTGTAAAACCTACTAGCCAAAAACCCGCTTCATTTTCGCTACCCGATAAGCACAAATGCTTTGGTTTTAAAAGTAAGCTGTAGTGCCTACATTTGGTCCCTACATGAAATCTACACCACCTCTCAAACCGCTACTCCTGATCGCGGTTTTTCTCCTGCCCTTGTTGGTATCGGCACAAGAAAGCAACCTCGGTAATTGGCTCATCTATTTCGGCAACAAGAAGCTGGGCGATCGCTTCAATTGGCACCATGAGGTGCAATACCGTAATTACAATGCCATTGGTGATTTGGAGCAACTTTTGCTTCGTACGGGTATTGGCTACAACCTCACTGAAAACAACCACAACCTGTTGGTGGGCTACGGATTTATTCGCAGCGAAAACTATTTTTCTGACAACGATACCAAGGTGGTGGTCAACGAGCACCGCATTTACCAGCAGTTCATCACCAAACAAACGGCCAACCGAATCAAATTGCAACACCGCTACCGGTTCGAGCAGCGCTTTGTAGAAGCGGATTATCGGATGCGGTTTCGCTACTTCCTTTCGATAAATGTGCCCCTCAACCATCGGGAGATGGAAGACAAGACGCTGTACTTGTCCACCTACAACGAGATTTTCCTGAATTCAGAACGCGTGGTGTTCGACCGCAACCGGCTTTATGGAGGTTTGGGCTACAAACTGAATAATCACGTTCGATTTGAAGCAGGATACATGAATCAGTTCCTCAACACCTTCAACCGGGATCAAATCAATTTAATAGCCTTTGTTGGCTTCTAAGTCAAGGGATATTTAGGCAGGAAGCTGTTCCTCTTCGGGAAAAGTCACCTGATCTAATTTCGGTTTCCACACCTCCAACCACTCTAGGTAATCAGCTTTGTACTCCTCTTGGATCGGTTTGGAAGCAGGTAATTTTTCTGCCCGGTGATTCACCTGTTTCCCGTTTTTCCAAAACCGAAAACAGACATGAGGTCCGGTGGCCAGTCCGGTGCTGCCCACGTAACCAATGACCTCTCCCTGGCGCACCACCCGACCGGGTTTCATGCCGGAGGCAATTTTGCTCATGTGCAGGTATTGGGTAGAATAAGTGCCGTTGTGGCGAATCTTCACATAATTGCCATTGAACCTTCCGAACCCGGCTTTCACTACTGTGCCATCGCCCACCGACATAATGGGGGTACCTTTTGGTGCTGCGTAATCGGTGCCCAAATGTGATTTATAACGTTTCTGAACCGGGTGAAACCGCCGACGAGAGAATCCTGAGGAAATTCGACTGTATTTCAAAGGAGCCTGTAAAAAGGCTTTGCGTAAACTGTTGCCTTTTTCGTCGTAGTAATCGCCCCGAAGGCTATCCTGTTGATAATAGAACCCATAAAAGTCTTCGCTTTTGTGCTGAAATACAGCTGCTTTAATGGCGCCTACACCAATGAATTCCCCTTCCACAAAGCGTTGCTCGTAGATCACCTTGAACCGGTCTCCTTTCTGGATGCGGTAAAAATCGACCGACCAGGCATACATATTGGCCAATTCCATGGCCAAAGCCGGGCTGGTTTCAGCGGCCAACAAGCTTTCATACAACGACGATTGAATCACTCCTGCCGAAGTGGCTTCGCGCACCTCTACCTCGCGCTCACCTTTGTAAATACGCATGGTATCGCGCAAATCAAAAACCACATATTGGGTGGCAGAAGATTCGTAGATGAAATAATGGGCTTTGGCAGTACTGTCTTGAGCAGTAAGTATCGAGAACTTTTTACCCGCGGCAAGTTTGCGTACATCAAAAACGGGCTTGGCTTTTTTTACCAACCGGTCAATTTCCGGATACGAAATGTGGTGTGGCAGCAGTACATCGGCCAAAAATTGGTTGGGTTTGAATTCGGCCTGGTGCAAATGCAGGGTATCTACACGAATGCCGAAGGCCACTTCCGAAACTGGCTCAACCACTATCTCAGCATTCCCAAGCGGTGCCATAGAAGCCACTGGTTGGTCACTATGTTGCTGCAGGGTGAAGAAACTGAATAGCGCCAGTGCTCCAGCTCCCAGCAGAAGGTAGAGTTTGTGTTTTTTTTCCATTAATCCTGATTAAATACGGCCTTCTTTACCCATCCTTTTCCCCAGTTGTCCATTTCCTTTTCAGTCCATAGCTGCGGATAAAAAATACGTTTTTGAAAGCGAGGTGGCAGGTATTTTTGCCAGTTGGTACCTCCCGTGGCGGCTATGTCTATCGGATCTTTCTGCAAGTAGCGCACCGCTGATTTGTAATGTGCCAATGGCCAGTTAACGTTCACATTAACATCAAAAGCTCGAAAGGCATTTCGAAGTTTTTCTTGTTGCTGATCCTCCGGATTCAAGCCAACAAAGCAACGCCAGAGGTTGGTATCAAAATACTGCTCGCCGTGCTGAATGAAACTCTGGCTGTATTTTTCTTCGAATTGGCGTAAGGTAAGGGTCTTTTTGCCCGTAGAAAGTTCCGTGGCCCCCTTTTTCCAATACAGGTAGTTGTACATTTCCGATACCCGTTCGGGCGTGCCACGTCCTTGAAATCTTGATCGCTCGTCTTTTTCTACCAGATTGTGAAAATCAGTAGCCAGAATTTCAATGGTACGGTACTGGGCCGATTGGAAACCGCTGGCAGGCAATAACGACATACGAAATTGTAAGAACTGCTTTTGGTCCATGCCCTGCACCATGATTTCGAAAGACTGCGTCAGCGCTTCGAAATAACGGTTGATCCGCTGCATGCGCATCAGCAACTCCTCTGCCGTTAAATTTTCAGCAGCACTGAGTTGCTTCATTTCATGCAAACTCAATTTGAAATACAGCTCCGTAATCTGGTGGTAGATGATGAAGATTTCCTCATCTGGAATAGGCGTCCTCGGATTTTGAAGACTGAGCAGCGTGTCTACGTGAATGTAATCCCAGTAAGTGAGATAATCGGCATAGAGTAGCCCATCGAGGTAGGATTTGAGGTCCTGCCCCATGGCAGCATACTTTTCTTCCAGCCGCTCTATTTTTTCAACAATTTCCGGATCCAGAGCCATAAAGGGATTTTATCAGCGTCAAAAATACCCTTTAAAATACCTGAAAATAGCGCGACTAAGCGCCAATTGTCAACAAAAAACTGTGAAATCAGAGTTCTGCCAGTGGATTAGCAAGCCCTTCCCACCCGGTAATTTCCATCTTAATGGACCCTACCAGAATTTTGGCTTCCGCCAAAATGGGGATGCGGTTGGCATCATTGCTTATGTAGACCAATAGGTCTTCATCATTGGCAAAAATGCGTCCTTCTTGCACTACAGGGCAAAATTTCATACAACTGAAGGTTCCACTTTTCACTTTTACGGTATCAATACCCAAGTATCGAATCGACAAAGGATAGACTTCATTATCTACAAATGATGGCACGGTGATGGTATCGCCCAAACTCAGGCTTTCGAAATCGATGGTTCGGGCATAGAAATAAGCAGACAACATATCCTGAACCCCAAGCGGCACTTCATACACGTCTCCACTTTGGGTCTCTACTTCTTCTTTGTGTTGGTAAAAGGTGTAGTTCTGGTTGATTTTGTATCCTCCCTCATCGCACTGACGGGCAAAGTACCAAGGAAACATTCCTTCCTCATCCATGTAGGTCTCAAAACGATCGCGCACCTTGAAAAACCAATCGAAAGCACCTCGGCTTTTGCCGGTTCCCACAATGTGATAAACGTCTCGACCTGCAATTTGGCGCTCCTCATTCTTTACCTCAATCACTGCGGTACCTGCATCAATCAATCCATAGTGGACCCGATATTTCAATTTTTCACCTTTGATGAAAGCGTTGTTTTCCACTTTGGGCAAACTGGTCGATGTTTTTTTTGCTGGCTCTCCTGAGCCACTCTGGGCCTGCCCAAAAGCAAGACTTAAGAGCAATGTGAGGCTGATACAAATGGTTTTCATGACGGCTGTTTTGCCGCTTAATTTCAAACAGTGTGCCAAAGCTTTCATAAGCGATCTCTAAAGTAAAAAGCGAGGAGGTAAAAACAGCCTGAATAAGTACTTCTGCACAAAGTAAAAGCAAGATCGAGTCAAGGAAGGGTTATCTGAACAATGCTGTTGTACCGTTAACGTTATGCACTGCTTTATTAGTGTTTTTCCAATAGCATACCTTATAAATGGCTTTGATTTCGAGAGAGAAACCTTGCCATTTCCACTTACTGACAAATCAACCCGCTCCCCGGCAAAAAGCTGCCACTTTCTAAACGGTGGTAGCCCTACAAGAGTTGCTAACGTAAATTCACATCAACAACATCATCCTCCTGTATCCGCGGAAAGCCCCGGGCCAATTAGTAAGGTTGAGTGACGACAGCCTGAAGACCGGAAGCCTGGGTGCTAACCGCCGGATCAAGAGAAAGAGTTAAAGAAATACCCAACCCGACAACTAGCAATAGCTAACTAAGCCTGCAGGGTCGGCACAGTCAACTGAACAAATAGCTTTGAACCAAGAGGGAAGGTTCGAGCGGGCCAATCGAACGGACAGTTGATTTTGTTGCCCCGGCAGGTTTTTTTTATGCTTTCTGCCGAAACAAAGGCAAGCGCCATTTGAGTGCAATGACCTGAGTAATAAATCCACCCACCAAGGTTTTCATCAAACTTCCCGGAGCCAGCTTTTCAAATAGAGACTGCGCGAATTCGAGGTTGCCCCTTTGCCAGGCAATCCAGGTGAAACCCAACACCAGAATGATACCATGGCCTAAGCCCCAAAGCAGCATTGGAAAAGGAAATTGCCGGGTATCTCCGCGGTTGGAAGTCCAGCCTACCGCCCACGCGCCAATCACAAAGGCAAGGAGAAATCCCCCGGTTGGACCCGCTATTACGTCCCAACCGTTGGCTCCTCCGGCGTAAACTGGAAGGCCCAAAATACCTAATAAAACGTATAAGCCTACTGAAACACTTCCCCACAAAGGCCCCAAAATCACAGCTACCAACAGTACGCCAAAGGTTTGGCCGGTAATGGGTACATCGGTTCCCGGCAATTCAAAAGCCAACTGGGCGGTGAGGGTAATAAACGCCACACCCGCAAGGGTAAAACCAATTTTTGATCCTATCTTATCCAAGAATTAAGAGGGTTTGGCTTGGCGAATACATATTTCTGCGTTCCGGTCAACTGCTTCCAGTGAGTGGGAATAAACCTGCCGGAATTACTTGATAAACGAAGGGAATCTATCCAGCTAAGGGACACCCAACGGCTTTAAACTGAGGCTGCAAAACTAATTCGATTCCTCCTAAAAAGGAAGATTTCCAACCGTAATCTAATTGAAGGTCGGCATAAGCAACCATTTGTCGTTTTTTGACCTCAATTAGAATAAGATGCAGCAGCGCTCTCACCCTCGTCTCCTGCGAATCTTCATAGGCTTTGTATTTGGATTCATTTGGTGTTGCTCATTGGATGAATGCAAAGCCCAGGTTCGCTTTCACAAAACCTTCCCTGGCTACAACATCGGGCCGTTTCCTAACATTGAAGTACTTACCGATGGGGGCTGGATTGTAGCAGCTGCAGGTAGCTCCCCTCCAGGCAGCACCACCATTGGCGTAGCACTTTTAAGGTACGATCGCTATGGCAATTTGAAATGGAGTAGAGCCCTAACAACTCCCAACGATGGGTTGCAATTCAGCGACCTAAAGGTCGATTCGAGGGGCAATTACCTTGTGGCTGGCTATTATGGCTCCAATGCTCCCTTCAAATCCTTCCTTGCCTACATTTCTTCTACTGGTAATTTGCTGTGGCACCGGGTGAGCCAAACCCAGGAGGAAGAGTTCACCTATTCGGTGGTAGAAGCTACCGACGGAAACTTTGCCATTTTTGGTATTCAAAGACCCAATGCCAGCAGCAACGGGAAAGGCTTTATTGTGAAAATAGACCGCCAGGGCAATGTATTATGGTCCAACCACTACTTTCAGGCCGGCATTTGGGGAGAGATGATTGCTACCAGCGATGGTGGATATCTTTGCCGAACGGGTGTTCTAATCTACAAAGTAGCCGCCAACGGCAGCCTGGATTGGGGACTGAATACGAATGTTTCGCCAACCGGCAGTCCCATTGAGGTGAACGACGGCTACATTTACCCATGGTATGGTGGCGGCATTGGGTCGCTGGTAAAAATGGACAAAACGGGCAACCTGCTTTGGAGCAGCCAAGCCGCTTCGGTCACCGAAACCCATCGCTTGGTACAAACCGCCACCGGCAATCTATTGGTGGTTGGCAACTACAACTTTGGCACTACCAACGAATTGGTTTTTGCGGAGTTTGACCCCAACGGTCAATTTGTGAAGGCCAACCGTTTCAACAACCTCAACGCACCTCTTGGCTATAGAAATACCCATACGGCTTTGCATCCAGACGGTGGTGTGGTGGTCTGTGGAACCAATGGTTCAAGCCCCGCAGGACCAATGTTTATGGTTAAGACCAATGCCAACTGGGAAGTAGGGTGCTCCGATACCCCGGATACCGCAACTACTCCTTCCATTGTTCCGTTTTTGACCCCAACTACAACAACGGTGCAAACAATTCCCTTTCCGATGCAAACGGAAAGTTTCACCATCAGCAACCTGAATCTTCTGGAAAATACCGAATGCTATTCTTGCGACAGCATTGTGTTGGAATTGGGCAACGATACTGTCGTTTGCCCGGATTCTTCGTTCGTAATTCGTCCTCAGCTTCAGAATGCCTTTGACATCATTTGGTCTACCGGAGCCAACTCCGACACCTTGGTGCCCGATTCAACGGGCTGGTATTGGTTAGAAGCCAGGAGCCTTTGCGACACGATAATTGATTCTATTTGGGTAGAAATTCCGGCAAGGCTGCAACCGAAAATCAGTGCATCTCCGAAAGAAGGTTCTCCCTTCGATCCTTTTTTCATTCAAAACCTATCGGAAAACAATGCCCCTTTCGAGTGGGTGCTGAGTGATGGCGGCACCGCCAATACTGATGAGTTTTACCACACCTTCAATGAAAATGGCCGCCACACCATTACGCTTTGGCAAGAAGACACCCATGGATGTCGGTATTGGGATTCTACCTTCGTAGAGGTAAAGTTTTTAGCGTATTATCTCCCCAATGCATTCAGTCCAAATGGAGACGGCGACAACGACCGGTTTGGTCCCATCGCCGATGGCATAACCGATTATGAACTTCAGGTATTTAACCGTTGGGGAGAGCAGCTTTTCGTGGGTCAAAACCAACCCTGGGACGGGCAACACTATTCTGTTCCCGCTCCTCAAGGGGTATACGTTTATCGACTGCGCATACAGACGATTTTTGGCGATGTTCAATATCCGCAGGGGTCGTTTACCCTGATTCGATAAAGCCTTAAACGACTACGTTCACAATTCTCTTAGGTACCACAATCACTTTTCGCGGAGTTTTTCCATCCAACCAGCGGGCTGCATTTTCATCGGCCAATACCGCTTTCTCAATGTCGTCTTTGCCCATATCAGCCGGTAATTCGATCTTAAACCGCATTTTGCCATTGAATGAAACCGGATAACTGATGGAGTTTTCTATCAGGTATTTGACCTCAAGCATCGGATAGGCTTCGTGGGTCAAACTCTCCGAATGCCCCATTTGCCGCCAGAGTTCTTCAGCAATGTGTGGCGCATAAGGCGCTAACAGCAACACCAAAGGTTCCAAAATGGCGCGCTTGTTACATTTCAGGTCGGTCAATTCGTTGACACATACCATAAAATGGCTCACCGGTGTATTGAAAGAAAAGCGTTCTACATCTTCCGTGATCCGCTTAATGGCCTGGTGCAAGGCTTTCAACTCTTTGTCGTTGGCGGCCTCTTCCGAAATCACCAATTGACCGTCTTGCACAAACAAGCGCCAGAGCTTTCTCAAAAAGCGGTGGACGCCCTCAATCCCTTTGGTATTCCAGGGTTTGCTCTGCTCAATGGGCCCTAAGAACATTTCGTGCAACCGCAGTGTGTCGGCACCATAAGCCTCACAAATGTCATCGGGGTTCACCACATTGTTGTAGCGCTTACTCATTTTTTGACCGTCTTCGGCCAGGATCATTCCTTGGTTGATGAGTTTTTGCGCAGGCTCTTCAATGTTGAGGAATCCACGGTCTTTCAAAAACTTGGTCCAGAAACGGATGTACAAGAGGTGCCCGGTAGCATGTTCTGCCCCACCCATATAAAGGTCTACCTGGCCCCAATAGTCGGCCACCTTAGGATCGATAATGGCATTGTCGTTCTCGGGGTCCATATACCTTAGGTAATACCAGGAAGATCCAGCCCAACCGGGCATGGTACTGGCTTCTATCGGATCACCATCTTCGGTTTTCCAACTGGCCGACCGTGCCAAGGGCGGGTCACCATCTTCAGTAGGCTGAAATTTATCTACCTCAGGCAGTTCTAATGGCAATTGATCTTCCTTCATCAATACAGGAACACCGTCCTTGAAGTAGACCGGGAAAGGCTCTCCCCAATACCGCTGACGGCTGAAGATCGCATCCCGAATTCGAAAATTCACTTTCCGTTGGCCGAGATTATCGGTTTCTATTTTGTCTAAAATGGCGGCAATGGCCTCTTTCACCATCTTGCCATCTAAGAACCCTGAGTTGATGAGCACACCGTCTTTGCGCTCATCGGCTCCTTCACTCACATCCTGACCTTCGATCACCGGCACGATCGGCAACTCAAAATGACGAGCAAAATTCCAGTCGCGTTGGTCGCCCGACGGAACGGCCATGATGGCTCCGGTACCATAACTGATCAATACGTAATCGCTGATCCAAATCGGAACGGGTTCGCCGGTAATTGGATTCATCGCGAAGGCCCCGGTAAAAGCTCCGGTAACGCTCTTCACATCGGCCATGCGGTCTTTTTCAGATCGCTTGGCAGCAAAATCTACGTATGCTTCCACTTCGGCACGTTGCGCATCGGTAGTGATGGTATTCACCAACTCATGTTCCGGTGCCAGCACCATGAAGGTAGCTCCGAAAATGGTGTCGGGTCGGGTGGTAAAAATCTCAATCGAGTGGTCGTGATTTTTTACTCCAAAATGAATGCTCGCTCCTTCAGAACGGCCTATCCAGTTGCGTTGAATTTCTTTGAGTGGGTCGGGCCAGTCAATGGTTTCCAGACCTTGCAACAGCCGATCGGCATAAGCCGTGATCCGCAGTGACCACTGTTGCATTTGCTTGCGTACCACCGGGTAATTCCCCCTTTCTGAAAGGCCGTCTTTTACCTCCTCATTGGCCAATACGGTTCCCAAAGCGGGGCACCAGTTCACCAAAGTTTCGGAGAGGAAAGCCAATCGGTAGTCTAGTAAAATATGTTGTTGCTCTTTTTCGCTCATGGCAGCCCATTCAGAGGCTGAAAATTGCTTTTCGGAGTCGGTAGCGGCTTTCAAATTTTCGGTCCCGCGCGCTTGCAGGTGTTGCACCAGGGTATCGATCGATTCGGCTCGATCTGCTTCTTGGTTGTACCAAGATTGAAAGAGTTGCATGAAAATCCACTGCGTCCACCGGTAAAACTTAGGATCGCTGGTGCGTACTTCACGGCTCCAATCAAAGGAAAATCCGATGCGGTCCAGTTGCTCCCTATAGCGCTTAATGTTGGCTTCGGTAGTAACGGCAGGATGCTGGCCAGTTTCTACCGCATACTGTTCGGCAGGAAGGCCAAAGGCGTCATACCCCATGGGGTGTAGCACATTGAAACCTTTCATCCGCTTGTAGCGGGAATAAATGTCGGAAGCGATGTATCCCAGGGGATGCCCTACGTGCAAGCCTTTTCCAGAGGGATAGGGAAACATATCGAGCACATAATATTTCGGTCGATCGGATTGGTTTTCGGCCCGATAAGTATGGTTTTCGCTCCAATATTTTTGCCAGCGGGCTTCGATTTCCTTGAAATTATATTCCATTGAAGTGGACTTGCGTAGGGTTATAAATGGCTCAAAACCCGGACTGAGCCGGGCTTTTTTGCGTGGCGCGAAGTTAGGAAAATCCCCTTTTAGAATGCGGCACCTGTACTTATTCGGTAAGGCACATTTTCTTATTTTAGCCGCATCAATTTGCTCCTGTGAACATCTCCGAAGAAAAGATCAATCGCCGTAGGCTTACTTCCTCCTACTTTTCAGTCGTCGTTAGCGTTTCCCTCGTGCTGTTTATGCTGGGTTTAGTGGGCTTGCTCACCTTGCAAAGCCAGCGCCTTGCCGACTATTTCAAGGAGAACATCATGGTGGAAATCTTTTTGAAGGAGCGGGCCAAAACGGTGGACATCGAACGTTTTCTGAAATCACTGGACGCTTCCAACTATACCTTGGAAACCACTTATGTAGACAAGGAAGAGGCTGCACGCATTTACAAGGAACAGGTGGGAGAAGATTTTACCACTTTTCTCGACTCCAACCCCTTACCACACAGTTTGCAGGTGCGTCTCAAAGCGGCCTGGACCAACCCAGACAGTTTGGCGGTGTTAGAATCGCAATGGGCTGCCAACAAACTGGTAAAAGAAGTGAACTACGAGCGCAACCTGGTGGACAAAGTCAACCGCAATACGCGCACTTTTGGTTTGATCATTTTGTGTTTCACGGCCTTGATGATGGCCATTGCCATTGCTTTGATCAACAACAGCATCCGAATGGCGGTGTACTCGAAACGGTTTCTCATCAATTCTATGCGGCTGGTCGGGGCCACACCGGGCTTCATCCGGCGGCCTTTCATCTGGAAGGGCTTGCTCAATGGTTTTCTGGCAGCATTGATCGCTATTGGTTTTTTGGTTTTGATCATTTACCTGGCGCAACGCGAATGGCCTGACCTCAAGCGTTTCCACGATCGGGATCTTTACCTCATCCTCTTCGGGGGCGTGATTGGCCTTGGGCTATTCATTTCCTGGATTTCTACTACCTTAGCGGTCCGAAAATTTCTACGGATCAAGTCTGATCGATTGTACTATTAGACTTTCAATTCACCGGAGATGGCTGATAAAAAAAACCAAAAATCGACCCTGACCTTCCCCATGCGCAAGGAAAATTATATGCTGCTTATTGGTGGCGTGTTGCTTTCTTTGTTGGGTTTCATTTTCATGTCTGGTGGAGCTTCGGATGATCCAAACGTCTACAACCCGGAAGTTTTCTCCTTCCGAAGAATCACCCTGGGCCCTGTATTTGTGATTGGTGGCTACATTGTAGTGTTGATGAGTATTCTGCGTAAGCCTAAGGGCGGAACTAAGGCCCCGGAAAACAAAGCGGAAGAAGCAGAGCTCTAAGTTTTTACTCCTTTTATGGATTTTTCTGAACTGTTGAAAGCCTTCATCCTGGGCATCATCCAGGGTTTGACGGAGTTTTTGCCGGTGAGCAGTAGCGGCCACCTCGAGTTGGGAAAAGCCTTGCTGGAGTTCGGCCAAAACGAAGACGCGTTGCTGTTCTCCATCCTGGTACATGGTGCTACTGCGCTCAGTACAATCGTGGTTTTCCGAAAGGTGATTATCGATTTGTTCAAGGGATTACTCGAATTCCGATGGAACGATTCTACCCGCTATGCTGCTATGATCTTGTTGTCCATGGTGCCAGTGGGCATTGTGGGTGTTGGTTTTGAAGATCACATTGAGGCTTTGTTCGAAGGCCAACTGGTTTTGGTGGGTTTTATGTTGATTCTTACCGGAGGGCTGCTATTTTTCACGGCAAAGGCAGGTAATCCAACCGGAAAGGTCACGTTTGGCAAAGCGGTACTGATTGGTTTGGCGCAAGCGGTGGCCATTCTTCCCGGCATCTCTCGGTCGGGCTCTACGATTTCTACTGCCCTATTGGCAGGAGTGAGTCGAGAAAATGCCGCCCGTTTTTCTTTTCTGATGGTTTTGCCGCCGATTTTAGGCGCTACGCTACTTGAGGTCAAAGACTATATCGAGGAGCCTAGCAGTGCTTTTAGTCCTGCTGCGCTGGCAGTGGGCTTTCTTGCCGCCTTTTTATCTGGTTTGCTGGCCTGCAACTGGATGATTCGCATTGTGAAAAATGCAAAGCTCCAATACTTTGCGTGGTATTGTTTTGCCGTTGGTGCCCTCGCAGTTGTACTCAGTCTTTCCGCCTAACTCGTTATGCTAAAACCGAAGTACAACTTTTTAGGAGGTGAATTGCTGTTGGTGGACAAGCCGCTTACCTGGACTTCATTTGATGTAGTCAACAAGCTTCGATACTCTGTAAAAAGAGCTACTGGTGTGAAAAAGCCCAAAGTGGGACACGCTGGTACGCTTGATCCCTTGGCTACTGGCTTGCTGCTGATTTGCACGGGCAAATTCACCAAACGTCAAAACGAATACCAGGGACTCGACAAGGAATATACGGGTACATTTTGCCTTGGGGCTTCTACTCCATCCGTTGATTTGGAAACAGAAATTGACCAGCGCTATTCGCTGGAGGGATTGAAAGAAGCACAATTACTCGAGGCAGCACAAGCCTTAACCGGAACCATTCAGCAAATTCCTCCGGGATACTCGGCCATGCATGTGGACGGCGAACGGTCTTATCTTAAGGTGAGACGTGGCGAAGAGGTAATCTTAAAAGCCCGGGAAGTAGAAGTTCCGGTGTTTGAAATCGAAACTTCAAAATTTCCTGAAATAGCCTTTCGAATTGTATGTAGTAAGGGGACCTACATTCGTTCGCTGGTAAGGGATTTCGGAGCATCGTTAAACAATGGGGCTTACCTCAGCGCACTTCGCCGAACGCGGATTGGAGAGTACCGTGTCGAAAATGCGGATACGGTCCCTGATTTGACTGCTCATTTCGAGGCTTTGCTGGTAGATGCATCTGAAAAAGGATTGTAGTCTTATATTATTTGATTTTCATATTTTTGCCGACAATTTTACCCATCCGCGTAAAGTCTTAAACGCACATGAAGTTATCCCAATTCAAATTCGAGCTTCCTTCTGAGTTAATTGCTAAGTACCCTTCCGAAGCTCGTGACGGGTCTCGTTTGATGGTTGTGAACCGTGAAAAGGGCTCGATTGAGCACAAGGTTTTTCGCGATGTTCTCGATTATTTCGACGATGGGGACGTAATGATCCTGAATAACACCAAGGTGTTTCCCGCTCGTTTGTACGGCAATAAAGAAAAAACCGGAGCCAAGATCGAGGTATTTCTTTTGAGGGAGCTCAACCGTGAGAGTAGACTTTGGGACGTTTTAGTAGACCCCGCTCGTAAAATTCGTATTGGAAACAAACTTTATATTGTCGAGGATGACTTGTTGGTTGCTGAGGAAATAGACAATACTACTTCGCGCGGGCGTACTTTGCGTTTCTTGTTCGACGGGCCTTACGAAGAGTTTAAAAAAACCATCGAATCGCTCGGCGAAACGCCACTTCCCAAATACATCAACCGCGATCCAAATCCGGACGATGAAGAGCGTTACCAGACCATATATGCCAAAGAGGAAGGGGCCGTTGCTGCACCTACCGCCGGGTTGCACTTCAGCCGCGAATTGTTGAAGCGCCTGGAGTTGAAAGGGGTTGACTTTGCCAACCTCACACTACACGTTGGATTGGGCACGTTTCGTCCGGTAGAGGTAGAAGACCTCACCAAGCACAAGATGGATTCGGAGCAAATGATCATCAGAGACGATGCGGTGAACATTGTAAACTCTGCCAAGCGAGCCAAGAAACGAGTTTGCGCTGTGGGTACTACTTCCATGCGTTCCATCGAATCTTCGGTATCTACCGATGGTTTTTTAAAGCCTTATGAAGGGTGGACCAACCGGTTCATCTTCCCTCCTTATGAGTTTAGCATTGCCAATGCGATGGTGACCAATTTCCACGTTCCAGAGTCTACTCTGTTGATGATGGTGGCGGCATTCGGTGGCTACGACCTCATCATGGAAGCGTATCAGCAAGCCATCAAGGAGAAGTATCGCTTTTTCTCCTACGGAGACGCCATGCTCATCATTTGATAATTCTGTCTCGGTCAACTTTTCAATAGTGACCGTTGTGGGCGGCCATGTGGCTTGCCTTCCAATTCATCTATCCAAGAAGGTTTTGTCTTCGTACGGTAAGCTTAACCTAATGCATGCCTAAAAAGCTTCACCTGCTTGCCATAGAAGATGACTGTTGTAAAGGTCTTCTTTCCAAGCTGAGTACTTCTTAGCCATTGGCGTCCATGTCTCGCAATATCCTATCCCAAAGCGCTCACCGACCGATAAGCTGTTGATAACTTCCTATGCCCGCGACACAAGCCAGCACCCAATAAGTCGTAATTTCGACCGTTCTTGATGGAACCCCTCGCCACGCTGTCTTATCCAAGGCAGGCCGCCATCTGAAGCGACTCACTAATCCGAAACCAATTTATTGACTGATGAAAATTTTTGCTTCCCTCTGTTTGCTATTGGCCCTTTCTACCGCAGGAATGGCCCAGAAAAAAGGAAAAAGCCTGGAGCTGCCCGAGTTTCCTCGAGACGAGAAAACGAACCTGGTTTCTTACAATGAGGTGGTTACCGAAACCGGAGACAAGACCGCACTGTATGAAAAGGGTAAAAAATGGTTCAATACCTATTACAAAAGCCCATCCAGCGTTATCAAGAAACAAGACATGGAAGCAGGAGTGATTTCTGGCCGCGGTCGGATCAAACTCTGGGACATCGACCCCAAAACCGGAGAGCGAATCAAGACGGGTGGCATTGCTTTATACACCATTACCATTCAATTTAAGGATGGTCGTTACCGCTACGAAATCACCGATATTCAGTGGAAACAAGCGTCAACATTCCCCATGAAGAAGTGGATTGACGAAAATGAAAAGAAATTCAATTGGCAATACGCCAACTTCTTAGCACAAGTAGACCAAGAGGTAAAAGCCTTGATTGAGGATTTGAAAGCCGACATGAGTGTGGCTGCCGAAAGTGCTGGTGAAGATTGGTAGGTTATTCAGGCAAGCACTTTGATTTTGCTTGCTTCGGTCAAACGCATTGTTGCAAGATCAACCCCGGTGATCAGATTGATTCCTGGGGTTTTTCCTTTTTCTAAGGTGCCCAATTGATCAGCTAACCCTAGAAAAAGGGCCCCGTTTCCACATCCCCAGTGCAACATTTCTTCTAATGGCAACTGGGGGTAATGGGTTTGCAAGGTGAGCATTTCGGATAAAATGCTCAATTGATGGTTGGAGGCCAGACTGTCTGTTCCTAGAGTGATCGACAGCTTTTCTGCTCGAAGCAGGTGCACATCCGGCAATCGATTTTCGATGTATTGGTTGGCATTGGGACACAAGCACCAAAATACCTGATCGGAAAATTGGCGGGCTACCTCAATGTCTTCCTTTTCGGTGAAGGTATTGTGGACCAACAGCAACGGCCTTTGAGCATTCAAATGCGGCAATACCGCTGCCAGCGACCTTAATCCAGGAGCGTTCCATGCAGAAAGATCAATTCCGAAACCGGTAAATATTTCAGCAAACGGCCCGCTTTTATGGCGCAAAAACTGGGTTTCGGCATCGCTCTCTTGATTGTGCAGACTGACTGGGCTTTTCTCTTCTTGTGCTCCTATAGCTTGTAGTAGGGTTTTAGAAAGGCTGTAAGGTGCATGGGGAACGATGGAAACCCGAGCTTGCCGGTGGGCCGAAGCGAAGATTTCCCGGTAGTGCTTTTGCAGCTGTTGGCCATTTTCAAAAGTGGCTGATGCACGCGCTTCTGCAATGCCAAAAAGTTCAACGAAGGTGTGGTATGTCAGTTCGCTTTTCGCCTTGATAGAGAAAGTTACTGAACCGTTGCTGATATCGCCCACTGCCTTTATTCCCTGGTCCAACATGTGTTGCTCAGCGGCTAAAGCTGCGGCTTTCACCTCGTGTTCTTCGGCTTCGCGCACACGATTCAAATCGCGGATAAAACCCGGCAACCCCGTTTTTTTAGGAACTTTCCCCAAAAGGTGTGACAGTTCTAAATGGCAATGGGTGTTGACGAACCCCGGACACAGAACACCTGAATGCCGTTCAGTGGCGGGTGCTCCTTCACCTTCTGCCTCTACGGCCAATATTTGGTCATTGGCATCTACTACTACCACACCATTGGCGATCGGTGGTCGGAAAAGTGGAAAAACGTAGTCGGCGGTGATCCTGCGCATAGCTTCGGGTAAGCCGTAAAATTAGCGCTATCTTTGCGAAATGAGCGGCATTACAGCCAAAACAGACATTCGCACCTTAAGTTTCGAAGAACTGAAAGCTTTCTTTGTGGCCAATGGCGAACGCGGTTTTCGTGCGAAACAAGTGTGGGAATGGCTCTGGAAAAAATCGGCCCGCCGGTTTGAGGACATGACCAACTTGTCCAAGTCTACCCGGGCAATGCTGTCGAGCAATTTTGATTTGCTGCCGCTGCACATTGCCGACGAGCAAGTTAGTTCCGATCGCACCATAAAGTGTGCCTTTCGGTCGCACGACCGGCACGTGGTAGAAGGGGTTTTGATTCCTACCGATTCGCGCATGACCGCCTGCATCTCTTCACAAGTAGGCTGCAGCCTTACTTGCAAATTTTGTGCAACTGGCCGCTTGAAACGTTTGCGCAACCTCACTGCCGCCGAAATTTACGATCAGGTAATCGGTATTCGTAACCTGGCGGAAAAACACTACCAGCAACCCCTCTCCAACATTGTTTACATGGGCATGGGCGAGCCTTTGCTCAACTACCGTGAAATGATGGAATCGGTGCACTACATTACCAGTGAGGAAGGCTTGAACTGGTCGCCCAAGCGCATCACGGTTTCTACGGCGGGCATCGCCAAAGTTATCCGACGGCTCGGGGACGACGATGCCAAATTTAACCTTGCACTTTCGCTGCATGCGGCAAACGATGTCAAGCGCAGCAAGATCATGCCAATCAACCGACAGAATTCCCTGGAGGCGTTGGCGGAAGCATTGCGGTATTACTACCGGCAAACTGGCAAAAAGGTGACCTACGAATACATCATTTTCGATGCCTTTAATGACGAGTTGCAAGATGCGCGGGAATTGGCCCGGTTTTGTGCGCACATCCCCTGTAAGGTGAACATCATTGAATACAATCCCATTGATGAAGGCGAGTTTCAGCAAGCTGATCCTCAAAAAGTAGATGCATTTGCCGCCTACCTGGAATCCAAAAATATTGTGGTGAACATTCGCCGTAGCCGTGGCAAGGATATTGATGCTGCTTGCGGACAACTGGCCAATAAAAACCAGGTATTTCAGCCAGAAAATGCATGAAAACACTGCTGCTTCTCTCCTGTTTTTTTGGGTTGATAGGAGGGCTCTTCGGCCAACAACCTACTTTTAGCTGGGGACCTTCCCAGGAGTTAAGTCGCGATTTGCCGATTAAGAAATTGCTGGCGTCCGATACGGGCTCTTTTTTTGTGTTGCGCAGTGGGAAAGATGATCTTGGGCTCCCCGAAGATTTTCAATTGGAAATTTTTTCCCTAAAAAGCCTGGAACGACAATCAAAAATCGACCTGTTTCTTCCAAAAGTCGAAATACAAACGGTGACTTACGAAAACCTGATTTGGTTCAATGGCCAATTGTGGTTTTTTGCCTCCGGGTACCAAAAATCGGTGAAGCGCAACCGGGCCTACCTCTACCCCATTACCAGCAAGGGAATTCAGCAAGACCTGGCGCTTGACGTAGGGGTGATTAAGGCCATTGGTTTGAAACAGAGGGGGGCTTTTCGATACGCCACGTCACCCGATAGCTCTTTGATCCTTTTTGCCGGATCGGAAGACCTGGAATCATCTTATTCGGAAGAACTTTCGCTTCGATTGCTAAATGCTTCTGGCCAATTGGTGATTGCCGATACCCTGGAGCTACCCCACAAACGCGAACGTTTTCGCTTGCAAGAACTCAAATTGGGCAACCGGGGGGAGATCATTGCCTTAGGTAAAGTGATTGATACCGACCGGGGCTGGTCGCGGGGCAATCCCAATTTTTATTTCACCCTGATCGTTTACGAGCCAAAATTCAAACAACTCAAGGAATTTAAGATCGATTTGCCAGAACGCTCGGTTTCCGGGGTAACCGCTCAATTGGCCGAAAACGGCGACATTGTAGTTACGGGCTTTTATTCCAATCTCGCCTCCAACCCCACCGAAGTGGGAGGTACTTTCTTTCTTCGCCTAGATAGCGAACGGAGGACCCTGGTGGGTCGGCATTTCCAAGACTTGGACAACAGCGTTCGGCTACAACTGATGAACGAGAAGCAGGTAGCGCGCGGCAAAGAACCCGGAAATTTCTACTTCCGCCACGTTGGGCTCAGGAATAATGGGAGCGTCATCATGGTGGCGGAACAATATTATAAGCGCGAGGTATGTACCACCGATCCGCAAACCGGTACTACCAACTGCAACATGCACTATTATTTTAACGATTTGCTATTGGCCGCCCTTGATTCCACCGGCAAACCGGAGTGGAACCGGGCCATTTTCAAGTCGCAGTATTCCATCAACGATAACGGGGGGCCTTACGGCTCTTACTTGTTTGGTTTGGAGCCAGACCAATGTTGGGTGGTGTTCAACGATCATCCCAAGAATGAAAAGTTGGTGCAGGACCGCAATGGCCTACGATACATGTCTAATCCAAGACGATCGGTGGTGCGTGCAGTTTTCCTCACCCAGGAGGGTATGGAAAGTCGAGCGCTGCTTTTTTCCAATGGCAACTCCGATTTCACATTTGCTCCACAAACCTTTTTAAACCTTTCCGATAGTGAGATGGTTATTTATGGACGAGGGAGGAAAGAATTTGCCTTTGGCCGACTTCGATTTGACCGTTAATGTAACTGCTTCACTCTTACTTTTTTCTACATTTGGAGTCACAATTCGCCTTGATGCCTTCCCTTAACGAGATCAAAGCCCCGATCAGGGAGGAGATGGAAATCTTCGAAGCCAAATTCAAGGATTCGATGCACAGCAAGGTTCCACTCCTTGACAAAATCACCCATTACATTGTTAAGCGCAAAGGAAAGCAGATTCGACCCATGTTTGTGTTTCTCTCTGCGCAAATGTTTGGACCCATAAAGGAGCCTTCTTACACCGCTTCTTCGCTCATCGAATTGCTGCATACGGCCACACTGGTGCACGACGATGTAGTAGACGATGCTTACGAAAGGCGTGGATTTTTCTCCCTCAATGCACTTTGGAAAAATAAGATCGCTGTGTTGGTCGGAGACTTCCTGCTTTCCAAAGGACTATTACTCGCCATGGACCACAATCAGTACCAACTGTTGCGTATTGTAACCCGTGCAGTGCGGGAAATGAGCGAAGGCGAATTACTGCAGATTGAAAAAACCCGAAAGCTCAACATCGACGAATCGGTGTATTATGAGATCATTCGACAAAAAACTGCGTCTCTGATCGCTGCCTGTTGTGCCTGTGGAGGAACTTCTACCGGAGCCAATGAAGAAATGGTAGAAAGGCTTTGGAATTTTGGCATTCAGGTGGGCATTGCCTTTCAAATCAAAGACGACCTTTTTGATTATGGCAGTGGAGAAAAAATTGGGAAGCCCACCGGCATTGATATTAAAGAGAAGAAGACCACCCTTCCTTTGATCTACGCACTCAATCAGGCCAATAAGAAAGACCGACGGTGGCTCATCAACTCGGTGAAAAACCACAACGAAGACCCTAAGCGAGTGAATGAGGTCATTGAGTTTGTGATCAATAGCGGGGGCATTGAGTACGCTACCCAGCGGATGCACGAATACATGGACAAGTCTTTGGAAATTTTATCTGGTTTCCCAGAAACACCTGCAAGAAATTCGCTGGAACACCTGGTTCGCTATACGGTGAACCGCAACAAATAACTTTCTTCTTTCTCCAATTCAAGCATCAACCTTTCTTGTTCCTTACGCCGGAGCAAAAACTTTCAAGGCTTGGATGAATTTGTTTTGCCAGTACTTGCTGTTCGCGAAAGCGATTGCGGCCAGAATAGGTCCACACTTTTAAGAACCGAGCATTAAAAAAGGCTGCCCCTTGCGAGACAGCCTTATCCATTCAATAGGAGGATTCTACTTATTTAAACGCAGGAATGCCGGTAATATCAAATCCTAAGATCAAGAGATGAATGTCGTGCGTGCCTTCGTAGGTGACGACTGATTCCAAGTTCATCATGTGGCGCATGATCGGATATTCTCCGGTGATGCCCATGCCTCCATGTATTTGGCGGGCCTCACGCGCGATGTTCAACGCCATTTCTACGTTGTTTCGCTTGGCCATGGAAATCTGAGCAGTGGTTGCCCGGCCTTCATTTTTCAATACACCGAGCCGCCAGGTAAGCATTTGTGCCTTGGTAATCTCGGTGAGCATTTCTGCTAATTTCTTTTGGATCAGTTGAAAGGCTCCGATTGGCTTGTCGAACTGAATTCGTTCTTTCGAATAGCGGACGGCACTGTCGTAGCAATCCATGGCAGCACCAATCGCTCCCCAGGCAATTCCGTAACGAGCCGAATCGAGGCAACCGAGTGGAGCACCCAATCCGGATTTATTGGGCAGCAAATTAGCCTTGGGCACTTTGACGTTGTCAAACACCAATTCGCCGGTGGCAGAAGCCCGTAGCGACCACTTTCCGTGGGTTTCCGGAGTGGAAAAGCCTTCCATTCCACGCTCTACGATCAATCCGTGGATACGACCGGCCTCATTCTTGGCCCACACCACAGCAATGTCTGCAAAAGGTGAGTTAGAAATCCACATTTTAGCTCCATTGAGTAGGTAATAGTCGCCTTCGTCTTTGAAGTTGGTGATCATTCCTCCCGGGTTGGATCCGTAATCGGGTTCGGTCAATCCGAAGCAACCCATCATTTCACCGGTTGCCAACTTGGGCAAATACTTTTGTCGTTGCTCTTCGTTGCCGTATTTCCAAATGGGGTACATCACCAGGGAACTTTGCACCGAAGCAGTAGAACGTACACCAGAGTCGCAACGCTCTAACTCCTGCATTATCAGTCCGTAGGCAATGTTGTCCAATCCAGAACCGCCGTATTCGGTAGGAATGTAGGGGCCAAAGGCTCCAATTTCTCCTAATCCCGGAAGGATTTGTTTGGGGAATTCTGCGCGTTGCGCATAGTCTTCGATAATGGGAGAAACATCTTTTTTGATCCAGGCGCGTGCACTCTCTCGGATCAACCGGTGCTCCTCGGAAAGGAGCTCATCCATCAGGTAAAAATCGTGGGCTTGAAATCTATCGCTGGTCGCCATCTTAAAAGAATTTGTAAGTGACAAATCTATAGAAATTCGACCGTTCAAAAACGCGAATAATGGAAAGAGAAGGACAAAAACTGAGAAATAAAAGTCCCATAATTGATTAGAATCGTCTCTTTGTTTGCCAATCCTGATCCGCTACCTTTGATTGGTCCTGCGGACAGAGCGTAATATTACTTGTTCCCCTATTCAGAATCATCGATTCCAATGAAACGATTCTTGTTTTTAATCGTCTTCATTTCCCTTGCTGGAATGGTGTTCGACTGGCAAAACAACGCGGTGCACTCCTTCACCACCGGTGCAGTGGCCGGCAACACCGGATCACCCGCTGATGGTCAGTCGTGCGCTCGATCGGGCTGCCACGCAGGGATGGCTACCTTCCAGTCCAACATGATTACTTCCGATATTCCTTCCGGAGGCTATGTCCCCGGTCAGGTGTACAACATTTCTGCGACCATCAGCCAGGCCGGTATCTTGAAGTTCGGATTTCAGATTTCCCCACAGGACAACAATGGCAACCTTGCGGGGACATTGGTGAGTAACCCGACCACCAAGTTAGTGGGCAGCAACAAATACATCACCCACCTTTCTACCAGCACTGCCGGCAACGGCACACTCACCTGGGATTTTCAATGGGTAGCACCCAGTTCGGGGAGCGGAACTGTAACCTTTTACGGAGCTTTCAATGCTGCTAACAGCAACAGCAGCCCATCGGGGGACGATATCTACCTTTCTTCGCTTGAAGTCTCTGAAGACCTCACGGTTTCGGTTCAGAGCATTCGAAATGCACTAACCGGACTATGGATGTTTCCCAACCCTTCTAATGAGCGCGTGGTGTTGAAACATGGAACGGATGCTGTATTAACGGTATTCCACCTCAATGGCCAACGCAGGAACACCGATTGGAAGTATCTTGGTGACGGCCAATCGGAAACCAACGTTTCAACCTGGGAGCCGGGAACCTATTTGGTTCAGGTAGTGGAAAATGGAACAGTTACTACGCTTCGATTAGTGGTGTTGTAATCCCCGTTTGCTCCTTATTTCCGGTGCCTGCATGCGTTGATCTGTCTAGTAATTTTATTAAAATCCACCCGCTGACAAAGCGTATATTTGCAGCTTCTCCGATGCTAATAAATCTACTGGTCTGAAGTGAAACCCCAATTGCTTCCTGAAGCTGATGCTCCGACTCCAAATACTTTGGATTCAGACCCATTTCCACTTGATTCAACGGAAAACAGCTACCATTCAGATTGGTTCCTCAAATGGGAAGTACCGGACACCATCACTTTTGAAGCCGCTCCACCCAAAGTCGTGTTGTCTCACCACGAAGGCATCGTTACCCCGGAACGACACAACGAAAAAGGCGATAATAACTTTAAGCAGCTTCAATCGGACTGGGTTTTGATGATTTTGCTAATGAGTCTTGGCTTGTTGGCCTACCTCCGCACCACCAGCAACAAACGATTGCAACAATTGGTAGAAGCTTTTGTGAGTAATCGTTTTATTCGACAGCTGTTGCGCGAAGATCAGGCTTTTACTAACCGAGCTTCGGTTTTGCTTACCATTAATTATTGGATGGTGACAGCCTTGTTTCTCGTACAACTCTATACCGGCAATTGGTTGGGAGATATTGCTACGGAAATCACCTGGTTGCAATTCGAACCTGTCTTATTCCTGATTTGCTTTGGGGGAGTGGCAGCCATTTACCTGTTCAAATTTGTGCTTTTTCAAGTGGCTGGTTGGTTGTTCAATTCCCTTGATGCGGTAGAAGAATACCTTTATAACTTTCAGCTATTTGCGAACGTTCAAGGCCTGGTTATGCTACCAATTGTAACCGCTATGGCTTATCTGGATTTGGAGAATCCTACCGTTATGGTCGTAACAGGTGCGATTCTGAGCCTCGGATTTCTCGTAGGACGTTTATTTAAAGGCATTTACCTGGGAATCACCTCCACAAATTTTTCATGGTTTTACATTATTACGTACATTTGCAGCCTCGAAATCCTACCCTTGCTTGTTCTAGCTAAGCCACTTAGACCCTTTTTAACAGACTTTTAGGAAGCGAGTACGCTATGGCAACGAATACTTCAAAACAACCATTGACTGAGAGAGACCTGAAGGTGAAAAGCATTCTGGTTTCCCAGCCCAAACCGGAAGGAGACAAATCTCCTTACTTCGATTTGGCCAAAAAATATAATCTGAAAATCGACTTTCGGCCGTTCATACACGTTGAAGGTGAAGCCTCTCAGGAGTTCCGGAAACAACGGATCAACATCCTTGATTTTAGTGCTGTGATTTTCACCAGTCGTAATGCTGTCGACCATTACTTCCGGATGTGCAACGAGTTGCGGATCACGGTTCCCGACAGTATGAAATACTTCTGTATTTCTGAATCTACTGCTTACTACTTGCAGAAGTATGTTGTGTACCGCAAACGCAAGATCTTCCACGGTAAGCAAACCTTTGCCGACCTGATCGACATTATTAAGAAGCACAAGCAGGAGAAGTTTTTGCTCCCGTCAAGTGACATTCTCAAGCCGATCATTCCCAAGCTGTTGGAAGAAAACAAGATCAACTACCAACGTGCGACCCTTTACCGCACGGTATGTAGCGACTTGTCGGATCTGGCGGATGTGTACTACGACATTTTGGTGTTCTTCAGCCCGTCTGGTATCAAGTCATTGATGCAAAACTTTCCCGACTTTCAGCAAAAAAACACTCGGATTGCTGCTTTTGGCAATACGACCAGCAATGCAGTTAAGGATCACAACCTTGTGGTAGACATTGCCGCCCCGAGTCCCAATGCCCCGTCTATGACGATGGCCATCGATCAATACATAAAACGGGTGAACAAAGACTGAGTTCTTTTTCCTCTTCAACGATAGGCATAGCCGCTTTCGCAAGGAAGCGGCTATTTTTTTTTGCCTGATGGCTAACGGATCGCTAACCCAATTACTCCATTCATACACCGATCTCTGCATTTGACGCAACGGGCCTTGACTTTAATTTACCAATGTGCCTTTTTGTTGCTTTCGTAAACTGTGCTACAACACGATTTGGCAAAAGAATTTGACCAGCGATCAGCGAAAAAGGCAATTGTTGATCTAAGGAAAGACAACGGATACTATCCCGATTATGGCGTTGACCAAAGAAAACCGGCAGTTCACTCATGAGTCCTTGTAGAACCTTAACTACTGCTCTATTTTCACGTTAGATAGTTATCCCAAACGCATTTAGAGCAACAGGTTACTGGTCTTTTGCTCTTATTACCTGCCTCGACCAATCGATCATTCCCCACCCCAGTAAAATTGTTTCTAAGGCTGCCTCCGGTTTGAGGCAGCCTTTTGATTTCACTGCACCACTTACCCTAGTAGCGCCTGCTCCAAACTTGTTAGTTTTGCAAAGTGCGCGCCACCTTTCGAAAAGAAGAACGATTGTGTAGTAAGAAGTTGTTGGACCGCTTGTTCAGCGAGGGCAAGTCTTTCAACCAGTTTCCCTTTCGCATCATGTACCTTACTGCACCATTAGATGGCCCTTATCCTGTGCAAGTGACCATAGCGGTTCCCAAACGAAAAATCAGAAACGCTGTGCAACGCAATCAAATCAAAAGATGGATGCGGGAGGCCTACCGTAAAAACAAGGACATAGTGTATTCTCCACTGTCCGAAAACGGCCACCAAATGGCGTTAATGCTTATTTACATTGGCTCTCCACGCACCAACTACACCCAGGTTGAAGATAAAATAATCGTATCTTTACAACGTTTGATCAGGGAGTATGAGCAGGGTAATCAGTAGCATTTTTATTTTATTGATCCGTTTTTATCAAGGAGTTATTTCTCCTCTTTTTCCGAGTACTTGCCGCTACGACCCTACTTGTTCCAACTACGGTATTCAGGCTATAAAAAAGCATGGTCCATTAAAAGGAGGGTGGCTCACCCTCAAAAGGATCGCTTCTTGTCACCCCTGGGGTGGCTTTGGGCACGATCCCGTACCTTAGATCATCTCCAAACCAAGCACCAACATGAAACTGCTTCATTCGGCTAAAGTCTATCTGGTCATTCTTAGCATTGGCACGCTGTCTTTCCTATCCTACAGCTTTGCAGAAGACTATTTTGGCATCTCTAAGAATCTTGAGATTTTCATTGATGTTTACGAAAACCTCAACAAGTATTACGTTGACGATACCAATCCGGGGGAATTGATGAAAACCGGGATTGATGCCATGCTTGGCTCACTTGATCCTTACACGAATTTCTACCCTGAATCGGACATTGAAGACTATCGGTTCCTGACTACAGGGCAATACGGTGGCATTGGTTCACTCATTCGTCGGTACGAAGACCACATCGTAATTGCAGAACCTTATGAAGGCTTTCCAGCTCAAAAAGCGGGCCTTCAGGCGGGTGATCTGATATTAGCCGTTGACGGTAAATCAACCGAAGGCAAAACTACTCAAGAGATGAGTAAGGTGTTGAAGGGACAACCCGGTACCAGTCTTTTGCTTAAAGTGAAGCGCGTATCTGACGGCAGTGTCGCAGAGATCGAGTTGGTGCGTCAGGAAATCAAGATGAATGACGTGCCTTATTTTGGCATGTTGGATGAAAAGACGGGCTACATCAAACTCAATGCTTTTACAGAAACCGCCAGCAGAGAAGTGAAAGAAGCATTTCAAAACCTGAAGGACGAACATCAGGTTCAAAAATTGGTGCTCGACCTCCGAGGTAACGGAGGCGGCTTGCTGCGCGAAGCGGTTTCAATTGTTAACCTGTTTGTTTCGCGAGGCGAAACGGTAGTGGAAACCCGCGGAAGGTCTAAGAATTGGGAAGGCGAGCACACCACTCTAAATGCCCCTATGGATACTAAAATCCCGTTGGTAGTTCTGATTGACGAAGGGTCGGCCTCCGCCAGTGAAATCGTTTCGGGCGCTTTGCAAGATCTGGATCGGGCAGTGGTGGTAGGTCAAGAATCCTTTGGTAAAGGATTGGTGCAACAAACCCACAACTTGGGCTACAACGCAAAGTTGAAAATCACGGTGGCCAAATATTACATTCCTAGTGGTCGCTGTATACAACGGCTGGACTATTCTAAACGGGATGCTAGTGGGAAAGTAATCGAAGTTCCCGATTCATTGATTACTGAATTTACAACCCGCAATGGACGTAAGGTGTATGATGGTGCCGGCATTAACCCAGACCGGGAAGTGCCCGTACCGGAGGCCAGCAACATTTTAATTAGCCTTGTGACCAACAATCTGATCTTTGAATACGACAACGAATTTCAGCGGAAACACAATGAACTTCCTGCAGCCAAAACCTATAGAGTTTCGAATGAAGAATACGATACGTTTAAACAGTTTTTGGAAGGAAAAGAATACAACTACGTTACCAGCAGCGAAAAATCACTCGAATCATTCGAAAAGGTAGCCAAGGCGGAAAAGTATTTTGACGAAGTAAAAACTGAATTTGAAGCGCTTAAAGGTCAAATTGAAGCTCAAAAAGCCGACGACCTCGATACGTATCAGGAAGAGATCACCGAATTGTTGGAAAATGAGATCGTTTCCCGGTACTACTACCAATCGGGCCGTGTGGAAGCTTCTTTGTCGCGCGATCCCGATGTAGCAGAAGCCTTGAAGGTGTTAAATAACACCGAGTTGTATGCTTCCATTCTCGAAGGAACGGTTGCCGGAAAGTAATCTTCCAACGGCAATGTGTTCTTTTCAATTGATTGGCTAATCTGGTGACCAACCGGTTGAGCATCCTTCAAAAATTTCCTTTTCGAGCCGTTCAAAAGCTCGGCATCGCCCTGATTTTTGTGGGCCTGCCCTTCTCACATCCCATGATGAGCATTGGTCAAATGGTGCTCGTAGGGAATTGGTTGTTAGAGGGGATTGTTAAACGACAACTTGCTCAACAATTTCAACGTTTTTTTAGTGACAAGGTCGCTTTGGCCTTGGTAGGCCTGTTCGTATGGCACTTGATTGGTTTGCTCTACAGTGACAACTTGGCCTATGGCCTTAGGGACATTCGGATCAAATTACCTTTGTTGGTCATTCCCTTGGTGTTGTCCTCAAGTCCTCTACTGAACCGAAAAGAGCTGGAGCAACTGCTTGGGCTGTTTCTACTATCGTTGTGGACCTTCTCTGGCTATTCCAGTCTCCTGGCCTGGGGAGCCTTTGGTCCGGTTCCTGACGACCTGCGGGCGCTTTCCCCCTTCATTTCTCACATTCGCCTGGCCTTGATGGCTACGCTGGGGTTCTTTATAGGTGGTTATTTTGCCTTTTCGGCACGGCCTGGCTGGTTAAGAGCAGTCGGTGGATTGACCATGGTTTGGTTCCTGGTTTTCCTCACCATAATTCAGGTTGTCTCAGCAGCACTGGCGTGGGGAATCACCTCACTTGGCTTGCTGGTGTACCTGGTTTGGAAACAGGAGAAACTGCTTTATCGGGGCTTATTGGTAGCCGTGCTGTTGGCCATTCCCTCTATTGCCGGCTTTTGGATATACCGCACAATAGCACAGAACTTTTCGGTTGCTCCCGTAGTATTGGAAGAGTTGGACACCCATACCGAAGGAGGCCATACCTACGGGCACTACCTGGAAGAAACTCAACTTGAAAACGGTAATTACGTGTGGCTTTACATTGCCTGGACCGAACTGGAGAACGGTTGGAAGGCGCGCAGTTCCGTTCCTTTTCGGGGAACCGACGGCCAAGGCAACCCTGTGGTGGGGACTCTTATCCGGTTTCTGACTTCGAAAGACCTTCGGAAAGACACCCAGGGGGTGGCCAGCTTAAGCGATGAAGAAATACAAGCCATCGAAAATGGCATTGCCAATGTTAGGTTCTTCAACAATCCCAATAGCCTCGACAACCGCATGTATAGCATTGTTTGGGAGTTACATTCTTACTTTTCCGGAATGAACCCTGAGGGCAATTCCATCACTATGCGGCTGGAATTTTGGAAAACCGCTTGGGAAATTCACCAACATTCCCCTTGGTTTGGCGTAGGCACAGGAGATGTCCAAGAGGCCTTTGACGCCCAATATGCTGCCAGTGCATCACAGCTTTCTGAGGCCTATCGGATGCGCACCCACAATCAATACCTCACCATTCTGGTCACTTTCGGAATGGTTGGTTTAGTCTTTTTCATGGGCACCCTTCTATTGCCCTTCTTCTTCCGAAAATACCGTTTGAACTACTTTTTCATGGTGGCCCTAAGCATCGCTCTCATCAGCATGCTGAGCGAAGACACTTTGGAGACCCAGGCGGGGGTCACCCTGGTGGTTTTTCCTTTCTGCTTTTTCCTTTTTGGATGGGATAATCGGCCTTGAGAGCTTATTTGGATTGATTCTAAATAAGGAAGTCTGACAATTACATGACACTCTCAAGAAAATCCTAGAGGAAATTTGTAGTTAGAGATATAAGCATGTTGAACGGATTACAACATTTAAACCTTCTGACTTTTACCCACCAAAATTTGTCTTTGGAGGAAATTGGTCAGTTTCACCTCGAGGCAGAAACGCGGCAGAAGCGGCTAAAGCCACTTCTCTCGAAGTTGGAGTGTAGTGAGGTCATGTTTCTGTCCACATGCAATCGCGTAGCGCTTATCTGGGTAGCGGAAAATTCTCCAACCCCAGCCCAAATTTTACAAACTGTTTATCCTGATTGGGACCCTGCTTCCATCATGAAAGCCACCAAGTCGGGCACTCACCTTCAAGGAATGGAAGTTGCACGTCACTTGTTTCGGGTTTCCAGCAGCTTGGAGTCGCTGGTAGTGGGCGAACGAGAAATTATCACTCAAGTGCGGCAAAGCTACGAGCAAGCCCAGGAAATGGGGTTTGCTGGTGATGTCCTTCGTCTTCTGGTGCAGGGAGCCGTGAAAACCGCCAAAAAGGTTTTTACTGAAACTGCCATTGCCAACCGGCCAGTTTCGGTTGTCAACCTGGCTTGCTACCGGTTGTGGGAATTGAAGCCGAATACTGAAAGTAAAATCATTTTGATTGGTGCCGGTCAAACCATTGCCGCCATAGCACGCAAATTGAAAAAGCAAGGATATCACCGCTTTGTTATCTTTAATCGAACGCTCTCCAAAGCAGAAGAGTTGGTGGAAGTAGTCGGTGGACAAGCTTATCCTTTAAGTGCACTATCCGATTACCGTAAAGGTTTCGATGTATTGATTTCTTGTACTGGTTCCTCCGAGCCAATAGTGACACCAGAAATCTTTCAAAAACTCCTGAACGGAGACACCAGACGCAAAGTCTTAGTAGACCTCGCTATTCCCAACGATATTGATGAAGCAGTAGTCTCCCGGTTTTCAGCGCAGTCAATTCAAATTGAAGACCTCAAAGAAGTAGCTGCTCAAAACCTCGAAGCACGGAAAGAAGAGTTGAGCGCTTGCAATCATATTGTGGAAACCCACCTTGAAGAATACGAAGAGGCAGTACGCATTCGGAAGATTGAGGTAGCGATGAAACAAGTACCGCTTAAAGTAAAAGAGATCAAACAGACTGCGCTCTCTGAAGTATTTTCCCAAGACATTCAGCAATTGGATCCCCAAAGCCGTAAAACACTTGAAAAAGTGTTGAGCTACATGGAAAAGAAATACATCAGTGTTCCCATGAAGATGGCCCGCGAGATCATGCTCGATCGCTAAGCTGACTATCTTTATCCCTCAAACCAGAATTTTTCTCCCGTGAGCCAACGCACCATTGTTATCGGTACCCGTGGCAGCCGACTCGCACTTTGGCAAGCCCATCATGTGCAGGACCGCCTGCAAGCCGAAGGTCATCGGGTAGATATAAAGATCATCAAAACCCGTGGTGACCGCATTCAAAATATTGGTTTTGATAAAATGGAAGGCAAAGGTTTCTTTACCAAAGAAATCGAGCAGGCCTTGCTCTCCAAAGAAATTGATCTGGCGGTTCACTCCCACAAAGACTTGGAAACCACATCGCCGGAAGGTTTGGTTATCGGTGCTGTATCCGACCGGGAAGATCCCCGTGAGTTACTACTGGCCAAGCCAGAAGCCATTGCTGCTGATGAAAAATTTCAACTCAAAAAAGGAGCTGTTGTGGGCACCTCTTCGGCCCGAAGAAAATCGCAGCTATTGGGTGAACGGCCAGACCTACAGTTGAAAGACCTGCGTGGCAATGTACCTACCCGCATCGAAAAACTGCGCAATGAAGGCTATGATGCGATTTTATTGGCAGCAGCGGGTGTAAAACGACTGGAACTTGACTTGAAGGATTTACAGGTAATGCATTTAGATCCAAGGGTTTTTATTCCTGCTCCGGCACAAGGGGTTTTGGCACTACAAATTAGGGCGAAAGATAAGGAGTTGGCCACCTGGTTGCAGTTCTTCAATCACGGTGCTACTGCTACCCGAATTGGGCTGGAAAGATCGGTGTTGAAAGCGTTTCATGGAGGTTGCCAGGTGCCGCTTGGGGCCTACTGTGAAATGGAAGACCAAAAAGTAAAATTATGGGTTGCCGCTTCCGAAAGCTGGGAAAACCCTCCTAAGCGGTTATACCTGGAAGCTGAAACCACAGAAGGTTTGGCTGAAAAAGCAGTAGCTCAGTTAAAAAAAAAGACCATCCAAGCGTCTTCATCAGCCGCGAACTGACCGCGGAAAGTGAATTTAAGGCCTACTGTGAGCAACATTCTATCGCTGTTCAGGCCCAATCGCTTATTCGGCTCGAAAACCTCCCTTTTTCAATTTCTCAATGGCCTCAGTGGGTCTTTTTCTCTTCTGCCAATGCGGTACGCACCTTCCTGAAACAAGTTGAATTGCCGGCTTCAGTGAAAGTAGGTTGCATTGGTCAGGCCACAGCAAAAGTGGTCAGTAGTTTTCAGAAGCGGGTTGATTTTTTGGGTCAAGGTTCTTCTGAGTCGGTGGCGCTTGCTTTTGCAAAAGAGATCTCTCATGACGATCATGTGTTATTTCCAGCAGCCGATTCAGCTGCACCCACCGTGAGTCGGCATTTGTATCCCCATCAAGCGATTCAACTACCCATTTATCGAACGGCAGAATCCCCACCCCAACAACTTCCCAAGGCTGACCTTTGGGTTCTTACTTCTCCTTCCAACGCTAAGGCTCTTAGTAAAGTAAATGGTTGGCCTGGCAAGAGCAAGATCATCGCCATTGGAAAAACTACCGCTGCTGCCTTGGAAGCACTGGATATTTCAACCTATACAGTTGCCTGGGAGCCTTCAGAACGTGCATTGGCCGATGCGCTGTTCAGCTGCTGATTCCCGTTTTTCGGATACATCGCGCGATTAATCGTTTCATTTTCACATTTTATCGTGGAAAGGAAACTCCTGAACACCAGCACCGTATCAGGATTCCTGTATCTTTGTTAATGGCTTTCTCTCCATTATTCTTTGAGCATAACATTCCCCGTTAACTCCACTACTATGGTTCGAATTTTACTTGCCTTTCTCTTTTTGTTGGTTTGCTTTGTTCCTCAAGGCCTCATAGCACAGGGAAACACTGAGCAATGTGCTACTCACCTTCTCCACAATCAATTGTTGCAATCTGATCCTGGGTTTGCTCAAAGGATGCAACAAAACGAGCAATTCATCCAAAACTGGATTCAAAACCAACAAACCAACGGACAGCAGCAGCTGTCTACGTCTGGTGTGTTGACGGTTCCGGTAGTAGTGCATGTGGTGCACACCGGCCAGGCGGTAGGCGTAGGAGCCAACATTTCAGTGGCACAAATCAACAGTGCCCTTACTGCCTTGAACGACCGTTTTCGCAAAACACCTGGAACGCATGGCGATGCCGGAGGAGTAGACGTGGAGGTAGAGTTTTGCCTGGCACAACGGGACCCCAATTGCCTCGCCACTACCGGAATAGTGCGGGTGAACGGGAGCAGCGTTACGGATTATGCTTTGGAAGGCATCAATGCAGGAGGTAGTGCAGGTGCCAGTGAAACTGACGTAAAAGCTCTGAGCAGGTGGCCCAACACCGATTATGTCAACATTTGGGTTGTTACCGAAATTGAGAACAACAATGGAGGCTCAGGTATTCAAGGATATGCCTATTTCCCCGGTGCTTCATCAAGTGTAGATGGTATTGTTATCATGCATACTGCATTTGGAACACTTGGAACCGTCAACAGTTTCAACAATTTATGCCGTACACTTACCCACGAGATGGGGCACTATTTCAACCTCTATCACACCTTCGAAGGTGACAATGGCGGTACCCAATGTCCGGCTACTGGCAATAACTGTGGATCTGGAGTAGGCGACTGCTGTGGTGATACTGAAATTCACCAACGTTCTTCCAGCAATTGCCCTTCGGGAATGAATACTTGTACCTCGGCCATGTTTGGCAGCGTGGTCAATAACTACATGGATTACTCCAGCCAAACTTGTGCAGACGAATTTACGGCCGACCAAAAAACGAGGATGAGAGCCGCTCTTTGTGGACCTCGGGCCAGTTTATTAAGCTCTTTGGGTTGTACACCGGTAACGACAACTCCTCCGGGAACCGCTGCTTGCAGCCCGCAAACCACCAACCTCAGCAACTCCTTTGGGATGGGTGTCCGAAACGTGACCTTCCACGATTTAAATGTCACTTCTTCCAATGCCGTTAATGATGGTGGATACGTAGACAACACGTGTAATCAAGCCGCCAATCTGGCCCCATCCACGCCTTACAACATTTCCATTTTTACGGGTACTACCAACAACCAGGATGTGCACGTGTACATTGATTACAACAATGACAACGACTTTACCGATCCGGGTGAGCAAGTGATGACTTCTACCAATGACACCTTGCATACCTTGACCTATACCACGCCGGCTAACCCGACAACTGGAGCTTATTTGCGGATGCGGGTCATCGCGGACTGGGTGAACAATACCATCGCCAATTCTTGTTATGCTCCCCAATACGGGCAAATTGAAGATTTTTCCGTCTTTTTTGCCTCTACTGCTTCTATCTCTTTGTCTTCTACCACTACCGATGTGACTTGCAATGGGGGCAATAATGGATCAGCAACGGTAACTGCCAGCAATGGCAATATTCCGTACACATATGCCTGGAGCAATGGAGGTAGTACGGCTACCATTTCTAATCTTGCTGCCGGCAACTACACGGTAACGGTGACAGATGCTACAGCCGCTACCCAAACCACTACAGTAACTATTGCTCAACCAACCACCGGTGTTACTGCCATGATCATGTCGAGCACCAATGTATCTTGCAATGGTGGGTTTAACGGAGCAGTGATTGCCAATGCTTCCGGTGGAACACCTACCTATACTTATGCGTGGTCGAACGGAGCGAGCAATACCAGTTTGAATGGTCTTTTTGCAGGTTCATATACGGTTACCGTAACCGATGCCAACGGATGTACCGATGCCATCACAGCAACCATTACGGAACCAGCGCTTATTTCAGCTTCTTCTACGGTCTCTAACGTTACTACAGTGGGAGGATCCAACGGGTCTATTTCCCTAACTCCTACTGGTGGCACACCAACTTACACCTATGCGTGGTCATCAGGAAGTACCGCTCAAAACCCTACTGGTTTAGTAGCAGGAGTATATACCGTTACCATTACTGATGCCAATGGGTGTACCGGAACCCACACTGCAACCGTAACCCAACCTTCACCAGGCCCGTTGACGCTTTCCACTTCATTTACCAACGTTAGTTGCAATGGAGGTAATGATGGAACGGGTACCGCAAACGCCAGCGGAGGCACAACACCGTACACATATGCGTGGAGCAATGGCAACACCAATGCAACCGCTACGGGCCTTTCTATAGGCAGCTACAATGTAACGGTGACCGACGGAGCCGGTGCTACTGCTGTAGGATCAGTTTCCATTCTTCAACCTTTTGCCTTAGGCGTAACCTTGCCCACCATTACACAGGTTGCCTGTTTTGGAGATGCCACTGGTGCTGCCAACAGTACTACCAGTGGAGGTATTCCGCCTTATACTTTTTCATGGTCCAACGGGGCCTCCACGGCCAATATCAATGGCCTTACCGCAGGTTTGTATACCCTTACGGTGACGGATGCGAACGGATGTACTCAAACTGCCATTGCAGGAATTAACCAGCCCGGATCAGCCCTAAGCCTTACCAATGTGGTTACGAATGTAACTACCGCCGGAGGTACTAATGGCGCTATCGATATAACGGTAAGTGGCGGTACGCCCGGCTATGCTTACGTGTGGAACACAGCGGCAACTTCTGAAGATCTAAATGGCCTGTCGGCAGGAACCTACACCGTGACAGTGACCGATACCAACGGGTGCGTACTCGTTCAAAACTTTAATGTTTCTCAACCCAGTTTGAACACCTCCATGGCAACCGTGGATGCCAGTTGCAACGGTTTGGCTGATGGTAGTGCTACCGTTACCGTGAATTCAGGCACTCCTCCAATGACCTTCGTGTGGTCGAATGGAGGAAGTTCGGCTACCCTCACCGGTCTTGCTGCGGGAACCTACACGGTAACAGTAACCGATGCCAATGGCTTACAAGGGCAGGACACTGCCGTAATCAACGAGCCCGGAGCGCTCAATGTCAACGTCAACAATACCAATGTTTCTTGCAACGGGGCCAATGATGCCAGTGCAACAGCATCGGTATTTGGTGGTACTGCTCCGGTTTCATTTAGTTGGAGCAATGGCATGTCGGGGAGTGGCACCGCCATGAATTATGGTGCCGGCACCCATACGGTTACCGTTACCGACAACAATGGATGCACTACAACGGCCAACTATACTGTTACCCAACCTACTGCCCTTTCCCTTACAGGAACTATTGTCAACCCGGGTGGATGCAACTTTTCTTCAGGAACATTGAGCGCCAGTGGTGGTACCACACCTTACAGCTATGTATGGTCCACCGGTGACACAACCGCCACTGTGGCCAACCTGCCTGCCGGAACTTATGCGGCTACTGTAACCGATGCCAACGGGTGTACAGCGGTACAAGGGGGATTAATTGCAACAAGTGCAGGTTCCATTTTGGCTACTTTGAATGCGAACAACATTACCTGTAATGGGGCCAATGATGGTAATATAACGGTTACTATTAGTGCAGGAGCCGCACCTTTTACTTATTTGTGGTCCAGCCTGCAAACCACGCCTTCGATTTCAGGGTTACCAGCTGGAACCTACACTGTATTTGTTTCGGATTCGACGGGGTGCAGCGATACACTTACCGCTACCATAACAGAGCCCGCTCCCATTGTTTTGAATGTAAGCGGCAACTCCCCTTCCTGTGACAATAGCAACGATGGTGATGCTGCTACCTTAATTTCTGGTGGAGTAACTCCTTATACTTTCAACTGGTCAAATGGCGGCAGCACCAATTCCTTATCGGGACTCTCAGGTGGAACCTACACGGTAACCGTAACCGATGCCGGTGGATGTACCGTTATTGACTCGGTAACGCTGAACAGTCCAACTCCTGTCGTTGCTACCATTGCTCCTGCGGGACCTATCAGCCTTTGTGGAGGTGCTTCGGTCACCCTCACGGTAAACACCGCTATTGGGCTAAGTCATATCTGGACCCTCAACGGCAACCCGATTGGCGGAGCTTCAGGCCCGACACTCAATGTTGGAGTACCGGGGCAATACGGCGTTATTACAACCGATGCCAATGGATGTACCGGCTCTGATGTTGTATCTGTGACAAACAGCCCCATTGTGGTTTCCTTCAGTGGGTTGGACCCTAACGGTTATTGTGAAAGCGACCCACCGGCAACCCTAACCGGATCTCCTGCCGGAGGAAGTTTCTCTGGAATCGGAATTGTTGGCAACCAATTTGTTCCTGATTCTGCTGGGATAGGTACCTTCATGATTGTTTACAACTACAGCGACACCAACGGTTGTAGCGGATCGGATACACAATTCGTAGCGGTTACTTCCGGGGCAAACATTGGTGGCATCACCGGTCCGATTGTGGTTCAGCCCAACCAGAGCTATGTGTATCAGGTAAACCCTAACAGTGGCTCGAGCTACCAGTGGATTGCCAGTGGAGGTACTCTTGGGCAACAAGCCAATAACGTGGCTTCTATCAATTGGGGAGCCGGACCAAACGGAAGTATCACCGTTGTTGAAACCGCTTCCAATGGCTGTACGGATACCCTTACTGTTATTATCTACATTGGAATAGTAAGTGTGGCAGAAAGCGAAGCCTCCTATGGTATTCAACTCTATCCAAACCCGGTGCGGTCATCACTTTTCCTCGAGGTAAGTGATGCTCCTGAAACACCTCTGGAAATCGCGGTTTGGAACAACCTCGGCCAGCTGGTGCACCGTATCGATTTAAATTCGGGGTACAGGCAGGATCGTTACCAAATCTCAGTTGCCGATTGGGCCAAAGGACTCTACCTGGTGAGTGTGGTTGGACAAGAGGGTGTAGAGCTCAAGCGAATCGTGGTTCAATAGGTTTTAGAGGCCGAAGTCCAAAAAAATTCCTGACTCTTTTGTCCAGGGAGTTGACACGGCAGGGTTTATTTGCTAATTTAATTGGCTGCTTCGTTTTGAACGACCTTGTTCTACATGCCTTAGTCGAGCCTGCTTATGATAAAAACCTCTACCCTCAACGTACTTTTCCTTCTCGTTTTTTCCGGCTTTTCTTTGGCGCAAAGTCCCCAATTGCAATTGCAAGGCAACGACATCAGTTGTTTTGGAGATGCAGACGGCACCATTGAATTGATGGTGCGCGGAGGAACCAGCCCTTACACGTATTCCCTCAATGGAGGAATTCCACAAATCATCAACCAGCCTTTGGTAGGTTGGGCACGCGCCTCAGGGGGTAGCTCCAACGACGACCGGGCCAATTCCACCGCCATTCATCCGGTAAGCGGGGAAGTGGTGATTACCGGAAGCTTTCGCGAAACCGCTATCTTGGGAGGTTCTAGCATTACCTCTAACGGTGGAACTGATGCCTTCCTGGCTAAATTTGATGCTCCCGGCAACTTGCTTTGGGCCATCTCAATGGGAGGTGGCACGAACGATGCCGGACTTGGCGTAAGCCTTGATGCGCTTGGAAACATTTACCTGTCAGGGAAATTTTCGGGCAATATGGTTATCGGAAACCAGTCGATTAATGCCATGGGCAATGCCGATATTTTCATGGCAAAGTTCAATCCGAACGGCAATCTAATTTGGGTCAAAACCATCGGTGGATTGGGGAGTAACATTGATTTCGGAGCCCTTCAATCGGATGCCCTTGGACACGTTTACCTCACCGGAGGATTTGAAAATTCCTTGTCCATTGACTTTATGAACCTTACTTCCGCCGGTTCATTCGACACATTTTTGGCCAAATTTAGCCCCAATGGCAACCTCATGTGGATGCGCCATGGCGGAGGCTTTGGCCTGGACCGAGGAACCGGCCTTTTCGTCGATGAACAAGACCATGTTTACTGCATGGGTGAGTTTCAACAATCTTGTGGATTTGGCAACGTAACCGTAAGTGCTACCGGGGGTTCCGATGTTTTTGTTGCGCGTTATGATGCATCAGGAAATCAGTTGTGGGTAGAAAAAGCTGGTGGTAATCTCGATGATCATGGAACTGATCTAACGGTAGTGCCCAATGGTAATATTGTGGTTACCGGCACCTTTACCGGTTCAATGAATTCGGGTAGTTCCACTGCCAATGCCAACGGAGCGACTGATTTTTTCCTTTTGGAGTTGGCTCCCTCAGGAGCAACCAACTGGCTGATAGCTGGTGGTGGTGTGGGCAACGAATGGAGTAATGCTGTTGCCAGCGACAAACAGGGAAACCTTTTGGTCGCAGGCCACTTTCAAAATACATTACAAGTGGGTGGCCTCAATGCCTTTTCCAACGGCGGCTCTGATGCCTTCCTGCTTCAGCTCACGCCACAGGGCACACCAATGGCCCTTCACACCAACGGAGGTCCTGGCTTTGACCTTGGATTGAACGTAGCTTCTACGCCAGCAGGCAATGCCGTTTTGGTGGGTGAGTTTACCGGAAGCATGTCCATTGGCAACATTGCCCTTTCTTCCCAGGGCGGTTCCGATCTATTCATTGCGCATTACAGCGGTTTAACCGTTTCTACCACCATCAACAACCTGGTAGCAGGAAATTACGCCCTCACCATTCAAGACAACAATGGTACTTCCAGCAACGGAACCGTATCGATCGCTCAACCAACACAACTGGTATTGAATGCTTCTACCTCCGATGTGAATTGCAACGGCGGCAATGATGGAAGTGCCTTGGCCAGTGCCACCGGCGGAGAAGCTCCGTATCAATTCAGTTGGAGTTCTGGTCAAACCGGAGCCCTGGCAACCAACCTTAGCGAGGGAACTTACCAATTGACCGTTGAAGATGCCAACGGGTGTATTCAAACCCAAAACGTGGTGATTGGTGCCCCCATGGTTTTACAGAGCAACATTGTTGCTACGCAGGAGATTCGATGCCACGGTGATGCCAATGGTCAATTAGAGGTCTCTATCACTGGAGGAGTTCCTCCCTACGATTACCTCTGGTCTACCGGCCAAACGACTTCGACCGTATCCAACCTTGCTGCTGGTGTTTATTTGGCTACCGTAACCGATGCGAATAACAACTGTGCCATCACGCTTACTTATCTCCTTACCGAGCCTGATCCAATTCAGGTTTCTGGCATTGGGGAAGATGCGCTTTGCAGCGGTGGCCAGGGTGGCAAAGCCACCATGGTTGCTGAAGGTGGTACTGCTCCTTACCAATATTTTTGGTGGAACAACGAGACCGGAGCCACTCCTCAAAACCTGCAGGATGGAGTCAACAGCTATGAATTAGTAGATGCGCAGAATTGTCGGTTTAGCGGCTTTATTGAAATTGGTGCCCCGGCACCATTAGACATCTCGGTGCACACGCAACCGGTAGGACGGTTTGGTGTAGAAAACGGCAATGCCAAAGCCAAGGTGCTTGGCGGTACGCCTCCTTACCTCTATTCCTGGAGCAATGGATTAACCGGCCCACTTGCCTCTGGACTTGCCAAAGGGACATATTCCCTCACGGTGACCGATGCCCATCTCTGTGCAGCTGAAACGCAATTTTCCATTCGGGAACAAGTGGCGGTCTACCCCAATCCCAGCCGGGATGTTGTCCGGTTGACCTTAGCCCTCGATGGCAATTACAATTACGAACTCCAGCTACTCACCTTGGATGGTCGGGAAGTGTATTCAGAAAAAATTGAAGGAGTCGGTGGACCTCAAGAACGTATTATTCCAGTTGCCGATCTTAAAAGTGGCGTATACTTATTACAAGTGATCTCTGAAAACGAGTTGGTGATCAACCAACGCGTTGTTGTCGAATAGCACCTTTGCTATTCCTCTGTTTGTGTTAGATCCTGCCCTTTCCACAAGGGCAGGATTCTTTTTACCCTGATCGTATGTGCGGTAGATATTCCATTAGCAAAAGTACCCAACAGCTCATCGAACAATTCGATGCGATTTTTGAGGAAGACTTCGCTCCCAACTTCAATGCGGCACCTTCCCAATTGCTCCCGGTACTGCGGCAAAGTGATCAACGGTATTTTGAGCTATTGCGTTGGGGCTTGATCCCTTTCTGGGCAAAAGACCACCGAATTGGCTACAAAATGATCAATGCCCGTTCGGAAACGGTAACCGAAAAACCAGCTTTTCGCAACCTTTTACCCCACAATCGGTGCATCGTTCCGGCGGAGGGATATTATGAATGGAAGCCGACTGCCAGCGGAAAAGTTCCTCACTTCATTCACCTGAAGTCCACCGGAGCATTTGGCATGGCCGGGCTTTGGACCACCTGGAAAAATGAGGAACAACAACATGTTCACTCCTTTACCGTCCTAACGTGTGCCGCCAGCGCTGAAGTAGCCCACATTCACGCCCGCATGCCGGTGATTCTCCCCCCCGAGCAGCAGCGGCTTTGGCTCGATCCTGACCTGCCCCTTTCTCAATTGAACGAGCTCATGGTCAGCTTTCCTGGAGATGCCATGGATTACTATACCGTTAGTAAAGCTGTAAACACTCCTCGAAACAACGATCCGCGCTTGCTCGACCATGTGCACTATGATCAACCTTCTCCCGGTCTTTTTGATTGAACTCAGTCGTCACGACTAATCATGGGCAAGCGCTTCATGTAATCGATCTCGATGCTGGGAAATTCGAATTCTTCAGCCACTTTGCCTTGCATGCGATATACCCCTCTGCCTTGAAATGGATAAGCACGAGCGGAAGGCGGAAAATGGACGGTATCAAAAAAATGACCGTCAAAATCGATGAAAGAGCCAAAATGCATGTAATCTCCTTTAACTGTCCGGGTATTTTTCACGGTTACCATGTAGCCCTCAATCTCCACCGACTTGCCTACCATAGCCGGTAAATCTACTGCCCGCACCCCTTTTCGGTTTTGATCCCGCAACAAGCGGAATGGAGAACACAAGGGGAAACCGAGTATCTCAATTTCGTCCAGGGCGTCTTCGAACGTGTCATAATTCAAGGCAGGCAACTGAAATTCCCGGTGTCCGATTTGGAACAATTCCTGTGCCGGAGTGGTTTTGCGTTCGGCACCAATCACCATGTGAATATCCCACAACAGCTCTTTTTTGGTACGCCCCGTAAATCGGAAAGCACCGATTCGAATGAGTAAGCGGAGCTGCTCCACCGCTACATCGACCCTGCGCATGAAGTCGGGCATATTGAGAAAAGGCCCTCCCTGCTGCCGGGCAAGACCCAAACGCTCTACTGTTCGCCTCTCCAAATCCGTCATGTGTACAAATCCCAGGTAAATGTCTTTGCCTTCGATGTGCGTTAAATAACGGCTGTGATTGATACAAGGCGGTAATACGTTGCCACCGCACATCCTTGCCTCATGCACATAGAACTCGGTATGGTAAAACCCTCCGAAGTTGTTGATAACACCCACCATAAATTCGAGGGGATAATGGGCTTTGAGGTAGAGGCTTTGGTAGCTTTCTACTGCATAGGAAGCCGAATGGCCTTTAGAAAAGGAGTATCCGGCAAAACTTTCAATCTGGTGCCACACCTCTGAAGTCGTTTGTTCGGTATAGTTTTTCTGGCGGCAGTTCTCAAAAAACTGATCTTTCACCTTTTGAAACTCATCCCGAGATCGAAATTTACCTGACATTCCCCGCCTCAAAACGTCTGACTCAGAAAGTCCCAAACCGGCAAAATAATGGGCTACTTTGATAACATCTTCCTGATAGACCATAATGCCAAAAGTTTCCGGCATGAGGTCCAACATCACCGGATGGGCCTTTTTTCGGCGTTCCGGATCGCGAAACCGCAGCACATATTCCCGCATCATGCCCGATTGCGCCACCCCAGGACGTATGACCGAACTGGCCGCCACCAAACCGAGGTAAGTATCGGCATGGAGTTTTGTGAGCAGCATCCGCATGGCCGGTGACTCCACATAGAAGCACCCCATGGTCTTGCCCGTGCGCAAGTGCCTTTTGATGTTAGGATCTTCTTTAAAAGCTGCAACGTTGTGGATATCGATCACCTCTTCCCGGTTTTCCTGCACGATTTGGATGGTATCGCGAATGTGGCCCAAACCACGCTGGCTGAGAATGTCGTATTTGTAGAGGCCCACATCCTCGGCTTCGATCATGCTAAACTGCGTAAGGGGATATCCCTTTGGTGGCAGGCTCGTTGCGGTATAGGCATAAATGGGCTTTTCGGAAATCAAAATGCCTCCGGCATGAATGCTCAAATGACTCGGCAAATCGTGAATGTAACTGCTGTACCGTTGCACCAGATGCGCTATTTGATCGGGAGTTTCCGATGCTTTTCGCTGGCTCTCTAGCTGGTCAATCTCTGTTTTCGGCAAACCGAATACTTTACCCAACTCGCGAATCACCGAACGGGCTTTGAAGGTATTGTAAGTGGCTAAAAGTGCCGTGTGTTCACGGCCGTGCCGTTCGAAAATATAGGCCGTAATATCGTCTCGATCTTTCCAGGAAAAATCAATATCAAAATCGGGTGGATTCTTCCGATACAGGTTGATGAAACGCTCGAAATACAAATCCAGGTCGATGGGGTCTACATCGGTAATGCGCAAACAATAAGCAACAACACTATTCGCACCACTGCCGCGGCCTACATAGAAGTATTCACGTTGGCGTGCATACTGTACAATGTCCCAATTGATCAGAAAATAAGCAGTAAACCCTAAGCTGTTGATGACTTCCAGTTCCTTTTCTACCCGGTCGATGATGACCTGGGTAGGATTAGCGTAGCGGTACCGCAGCCCATCGTAAGTCAGTTGCCGTAGCATGGCCTGGTCTTCTGCGGCCGTAGCACTCACCTGACGCTTATTTTTGCTTTCGCCAAACGTAAAGCCAATGGAGCACCGCTCCATGAGGGCCTTGGTGTTGGCCACCATGCCCGGATAATCGGCAAAACAGGTTTCCAGTTCTTTTTCGGTATACCAGCCATCGGTTTGCGAGGCCTGTTGTTCTACCGGCAAGCGACTCAGCAAAGTGTTGTTGTCAATGGCCCGCAGCAAACGGTGCGCATTGAAATCCCGTTTTTGCCGAAAGGTCACCGGTTGGCAAATCACCAATTTTTCTGGTCTGTTGCGCCAACCCGAAAGTCGAAAACGATTGAGGTCAGCAGGGCATACGCCAATGTATTCATTGGCAGCCAGCACCGCATCGGGTGGTAGGCTTCCAAAACGATAGATCACTTCGGTATTCTCTAGCTGCGGGGCACGGCTTTCGGGATGGAGTTTGGGATGTAGCAATTCACTCAAATGCCGGTTAATGGCTTCGAACCCGTCGTTGTTGTTGGCCAACATAAGGTAGCGAGGCGTGGCATCGATGCGAAAATCAACTCCTACAATGGGACGAATGCCAAATGAAGGAGCCTCCCGAATGAATTCCAGGCAACCTGAAGTATTATTAATATCCGTTAGCGCCAGCGCACGAATGTTGCGTTTGGCTGCCTCCTGCAACAGCTCTTTGATGCGCATGGTACCATAGCGCAAACTGAAACAACTGTGACAATTGAGGTGCACGGTTCAGGTTTCTACACCATTGAAAGGATTGAAAGAGCGGTGGCGGTAGCCCAGCCCCACGGCCCGCTGTACCACAGCCTTTTTACTGCCCCCAAACCGATGGTTCATCTTGTCGATGGCCTGGTAGAGACTGATCATTTCTTCGGTATCCTCAAACAGGTTGATTTGATAACCGCCCGGCACCAGATGGCTAAGGCGAACCCCGATCAGGCGCACCAGCATCCGCCGTTGGTAGAGTTTGTCGAACAGCTCTTTGACACGGGAGATCAGCACGTGATCGGAAGAGGTATACGGAATGCGCACCTGCTGGGTATGGGTATCGAAATTGGAGTAGCGCAACTTCACCGTTACGCAAGCGGTTAACTTTCGCTCTTGCCGCAAGCGGAAGGCCAAACGCTCCGTCATGGCCACCAAAATGGCGCGCAATTGCTTCACATCGATCGTATCGGCATCGAAAGTACGCTCGCTGGAAATAGACTTACGCTCGGAATAAGGAATGATCGGCGAATTGTCAATGCCGTTGGCCTTCTTCCAAATTACAATGCCGTGCTTGCCCAGCACGCTTTCCAATAACTCAATGGGCATGTCTTGCAGCGTATGCACGCGCTCCACTCCCATACTGCGCAACAGGTGGTAGGTTTTTGCACCAATCATCGGAATCTTACGCACCGACAGAGGAGAGAGGAAAGGCTTTTCGGTACCCTGCGGCACCTGCAATTGCCCATCGGGTTTGGCTTCTCCGGTTGCTACTTTCGAAACGGTTTTGTTGCGCGAAACGCCAAACGAAATAGGCAAGCCCGTTTCATTGCGCACCATCTGGCGAATTTCAGAAGCCAGTTGATAGGAACCGAAGAAACGCTCCATTCCTGTAAGGTCCAGGTAAAACTCATCGATGGATGATTTTTCATAAACCGGTACCCGTTCCCGGATGATTTCGGTTACTTCCATCGAATATTGACTGTACTTTTCACTGTCTCCCCGCAAAATGACGGCATCCGGGCAAAGTCGTCGGGCCAATTTCATGGGCATGGCCGAGTGTATGCCAAAAGCCCGGGCTTCATAGCTGCAAGAGGCCACTACGCCCCGGTCGCTCTGGCCGCCAATGAGCAGGGGTTTTCCCTCAAGTGCGGTATTCTGAAGTCGTTCAACAGATACAAAAAAGGTATCGAGGTCCATGTGGACCACCGTACGGTCTCCCTCGTTGATCATGGTTGTGTAGTCGCTGTGGTGTGTTGACGAAGGGTGCTACGTTCAAAATGTCAACTTTGTTGTCATTTTTGTGACAACAATTTAGTCATTTTAGTTATCTTGCACACAACAAGTTGAAAAATGTCATGTATTTCGCCTCTAATATTAAGTTGATGCGCAAGCGCAAAAAGCGCTCGCAGGAAGATGTTGCCGTTAATCTTGGCATCAAGCGCTCTTCACTAAGTGGTTATGAAAATGGTTCTACCGAACCCAATTTTGATACCTTGCTTAAAATGTCGGGTTACTTCAACGTAACGCTAGATAAACTCCTAAAAACTGACCTGAATAGCCTTTCGGAACTACAGCTTTCAGAAATAGAACGCGGTTACGACATCGACATCCAGGGAAACAAGATGCGGGTATTGGCTACTACTATTGGAGAAGACAATGAAGAAAACATCGAAGTAGTTCCTATCAAGGCAAAGGCCGGGTATACTGCCGGATATGCCGACCCCGATTTCATTCGGGTGCTTTCCACCTTCAGGATGCCCTTTCTGGACCGCAACAAGAAATACCGTACTTTTCAAATTAGTGGTGATTCCATGCCACCCGTTCCACATGGTTCATGGGTCACCGGTGAATTTCTTCAAAACTGGAACTTCATCAAAAGCGGTTATCCATACATCGTGCTGACCAAAGACGATGGAGTGGTTTTTAAAGTGGTGTACAACAAGCTGGCCGAACGAAAAGCCCTTCAACTGTGCTCTACCAATCCACTTTACGAGCCCTACGAAGTTCCGATTTCAGAAGTTTTGGAAGTATGGAAGTTTGTTAACTTCATTAGCTCCGAATTGCCCGAGCCCAACCTATCAAAAGACGATATTGCAAGTACGGTGATGAGCTTGCAGCGGGAAGTCACCGATTTGAAGTCCCGAATACCCTCTTGAATGCCATCGGGTTTCTTTCTATTTTTAGCCCTCGACCAACTCGTTTGAGCTTATGACACGTTATACCTGGATGCTCCTTTTGGTGCTTCTCGTATCGGCTTGCAGCCAAAAAGAAAAAGGAACAGAAGTAGTAGAAGAAACTCACCCTGATGGCAAACCCAAAAAAGTAGCGGTATATGTTGACAATGCTGGTAAAAAGCAGAAAATACAGGAAACGTTGTACTATCCCAACGGACAAATAGAGCAGGATGGCAAACTCAACGAAAACACGCTGAGAGAAGGAAAATGGACCTATTGGTACAATGACGGGAAAACCTGGAGTGAATACGAGTACCAAAACGGAATGCGGCATGGCTCCTGCAAGGTATATTTTCCCAACGGCCAAATCCGCTATGCTGGTCAATGGGAGCAAGACCAACCAGTAGGCAATTGGAAGTTTTGGACCAACGCCGGAAAACTGGAACGAGAAGCCAACTACGCCCCTACAGCAGCAAAAAAGCCCTAAACTGAGGCTAATTTAACCTTAACAATAATTTTACTTGTTTTGTAGCCTGAATTTAGGATTCCAATGAGGTCTTAAATTCAATAAAGATGTCGTGGCGGTGACGAAATGTTTTTTTTACTTTCAATCTCTTGATTTTCATTCACTAACCACAAATCCCTCATTCTATCCATTAACATTCAATCAACCCGATCAATTAGTTAGCTATGAAGAAACTTTTTACGATTGTTGCGGCATTGGCCTGCACCCTTTACGGGTCAAGTCAATACCATGTTAATTCTTACACCCTTACCGAGTACGGAAACCCGGGCGGACTCAACACTGAAATTGATGAGTTGCTGGCCAACGGTAGCGTAATGAACTGGACGCCAATTTATGGCAGCACTTCAACTGTCGCAGTCACTCCTACTCCAACCTGGTCTCAAATGGGTACGATGCCTTTTGCGTTCAACCTGAACGGAGTGGCCGTCACCGATTATTTTGTATCCAACACCGGGGTATTGACTTTTACCTCTACTGCACCCGCTTCTGTTCCTACAGCAGCAAATGCAGCTTTACCTGATGCTTCTATTCCAGACAATTCAGTTTGTGTTTGGGGCTTGTTGGGAAGCGGAGCAAATGATGCTGTTGCCTGGAAAACTCTTGGAACGGCTCCTAACCGTCAGCACTGGGTACAATTCAACTCTTTCTCCGATGATGCTGGTACAGCTAACTGCTTTAGCTATTGGGCCATCATGTTCGAAGAAGGTACCGACAAGGTCTACATTATTGATCGTCGGAACAACGCCTGTGTTAACTCCCTGACCTTAGGAATTCAAGTTGACGCCTCTAACGCTTATCAAGTTCCTGCTTCTCCTAACGTAGGTTCTATGACCGGAGGAGACAACACTCCTGATGATAACCGTTACTATGAATTTGGAAATGGTAACCGTCCAGGTGAAGACATGCATGCTGTGAGCATGGTTCTCCCAGAATACATCGACATTAACGGTGGTGGTGTAACCATTTCTGGTATCATGCAAAACTTCGGTAGCAATCCGGTAAACTCTTACGACCTCAACTACACCGTAAATGGTGGAGCTGCAGTTGTAGACGCCATGTCACCCGGAGGTACTGGAACTAACCTTGCTACCAACTACAATGCAACTACTCTTTGGGTACCTTCTGCCAAAGGTGTTTATACCATTGAAGTATGGGCTACTAACATCAACGGAAATCCTGATGCTAATACCAGTAACGACCGGATTTCTGCAACCACTACGGTTTACGATCAAGCTTTCCCACGCATTCCACTGGTTGAATCTTTCACCAGTTCTACTTGTCCTCCTTGTGTACAAGGAAACATCAACATGGCAGGTATTTTCAACGCTTTCCCAGACAAGCAAAATATCGTGAAGTACCAAATGAGCTGGCCAGGTTCCGGTGATCCTTACTACACCGCTGAAGGTGGCGATCGTCGTACCTACTTTGGCATTAACTCTGTACCTAACGTATGGGTAGATGCAGGTTTGGGTATCAACTCTCAAAGCTTGACCCAAGCTAATATCGATGATGCAGCAGCTGTTCCCGCTTTCATGGAAATCAACTCCACTTATTTCATTGATGAGGATAACCAGTCAGTTGACATTGATGTAGAAATCAACCCGGTAACTGACTTTCCTGGAAACAACGTTTTGATGGTAGCCATCATTGAAAACGAAACCTTCCAAAACGTAGGTACTAACGGTGAAACTGCTTTTGACTACGTGATGAAGAAAATGGTACCTGGATCAACGGGTACTCCTATCGGTGCATTGACCGACGGAACTGCACACACTGAGTCTTTGAGCTACACCTTTAACGGTGATTTCCGTTTGCCAGCAAACGCAAGTTCTCCAATTACCCACGGCACTGAGCACTCAGTAGAAGAGTTTAGCGACCTGGCAGTAGTAGTTTGGGTAGAAGACCAAACTACAGGTGCTATCTTCCAGTCTGATCTGTCTCGTCAATTGGATGAGAACGGTTGGACCGTAGGAATCGAAGAGGAAAACACCAATAAGATTGTAGGTCTTTTCCCTAATCCTACCTCATACGAAGCTAACTTGGTATACCACGTAACCGGTAACCAACAAGTTTCTATCGAAGTTTACAACACGCTTGGAGCTATTGTTTACACCGAAACTCCTGGCTCACAAGCCGAAGGAGACTACCGCACCACCATTAACGTGGAAGGTTTCGCCAAAGGATTGTACTTTGTGAAAGTACGCGTAGGCGAAGAAGTATTGGTAGAGAAATTGGACGTGAAGTAAGTCTAACGACCTTTCAAAATATAAAAGGCCCAGCTCTCCGAGCTGGGCCTTTTTTTGTGTCTTTATCAGTAATGCGTTAACCTGCCCACATAAATATCTTATCGTTGTTTTGATAGATGCTCAGGTCTTCCGCTAGGAGAATGGCAATGATATCAGCTAATGGCAAGACGCCCAATCCTCCGCCAAGCGTAAGGGTATATACCACTGGCACTACCGGAGTTGTGCCTAAGTAAAGCCGGTGCACACCAAAAGGACCTAAGGCAACTGCCAGAGCAATGGCAGTGAGTTTCTGATTGTTTTGATGGCGGTCAACGAACCGAACCCATTTACGGTTTGCCCGCGTGTCGCGCACCAATACCTCGAGGGTATCGGCGTGGTGATTGACAAGTTTAAGGGACAAAAAAGCCACCGAATCCCGAGTGCTGGCACTCAGGTCGGTGGCTCCAAATACAATCAAGAAGGCGGAAAGGAGAATGATCCGGGTTCCGCGCATCGTTTCAATTAACTAGCGGCTTCGAATCGACGGGCAACCTCGTCCCAGTTCACCACATTCCAGAAAGCATTGATGTAATCCGGACGGCGGTTTTGGTAATTGAGGTAGTAAGCGTGCTCCCACACGTCGAGTCCCAGAATTGGGGTTCCTTTCACTTCAGCAATGTCCATCAAGGGATTGTCCTGATTGGCGGTGGAAGTCACTGCAAGGCTACCGTTCTGTACAATCAACCAAGCCCAACCTGATCCAAATCGAGTAGCGGCAGCACTATTAAATTGCTCTTTCAAGCCATCCAGTGAACCAAAGGCTGCGTTGATCGCATCGGCCAATGCACCTGAAGGTGAACCACCTCCATTTGGAGACATCACTGTCCAGAAGAGGGAGTGGTTGTAAAAGCCACCACCGTTGTTCCGCACTCCGCCAGAGTGTTGGGAGGTATTCCCTAAAATTTCTTCGATAGATTGATTGGCGAGGTCGGAACCGTCAATAGCCGCATTCAGTTTGCTGGTGTATCCTGCGTGGTGCTTGTCATGGTGGATTTCCATGGTACGGGCATCAATATGTGGTTCGAGAGCATCAAATGCATAAGGTAAGTCGGGAAGCTGAAAAGCCATGATTTACTAGTTTGATTGGTGAAAGGAATAAAAATAAACAGTTCAAATATAGGACATCGCCATGGTTTGAGCTTACGGTATAACATCCAAAGGGAACCCTTGTTCAGATTGCCCGGATCATTAATTTTCTATCTTTAGCACACTAAAAACTCCATTCAGATTCAATGCAATTCAAGATGAAAAAAGGAATCCACGCGCTATTTGGCGTGCTCATTTTTGGTCTTGCGGCCTGTGGCAGTGCAGGCGATAGCGAAGCAGACAAAAAACAGGAAGAAATCGAGGCAAAAGCCAAAGAGGAAATGGCAGACGAGCAAGCAGAGTCGGCCATCGACAAATTAGAAGCTAGCTTTGAGGATTTAGAAGCCGATTCTTCGGAAACCGACTCCACTACGGCCGAATAGCACTATTTCAATTCTTCAATGGCCCTTAAAATGGTTGGGTCTTGCTGATTGATGATCTGGTAGTACCCTTCTGTACTGAACAGGTTACGCGCGATAAGTGCAGTCAGCCGGTTTTGAATTAAATACTTACTTCGCTTCAAGTCGTCAAGGTTTCGACGGATGCCGTTTCTCTCTGCGTAATTCAGGAACTCCTCAAACAACTCATCTGTCATCACAAACACTGATGTGAAAGCTTCTGCGGTTCTATATTGTCCTAAATCAGAGCGTTCCTGGTCTACGTAGTCAAAAGCAAACTGGCTGATGATCCCTTCAAACAACAATTCGGTAAAATAAAAGCTACGCCCGGTAGTATCGGGAGGAATGAGAATATCCGGCAAAATTCCTCCACCCCCATAAACGGTTCTTCCCCCCAGAGTCTCGTGCTTCAAACTATCCGGAAAATCAAGGCTGTCCAAATTGGCATATTGCTCTTTGGCTACCCGATCGTAATAATCGGAATAATACTGTTCTACTCCTTTGTCGTATGGCTTTTGAATACAACGCCCTGAGGGAGTGTAGTAACGTGCGATCGTGAGTCGAGTAGCCGATCCATCCGGCCAGCTGGATTGCTCCTGCACTAAACCTTTGCCAAAAGACCGCCGGCCCAACAGCATTCCACGGTCATTGTCTTGGATAGCACCTGCCACAATTTCACTGGCAGAGGCTGATCCTTCGTCAATGAGTACCACCAATTCGCTAGCTTCAAAATTTCCTTCTGCGGTGGCCGTAAAAACTTCTCTGGGACGCGCCCGACCTTCAGTATATAAAATGAGTCGGCCTTCTTCCAAGAGCTCGTCAGCCATTTGAGTGGCTGCTTCAAGGTATCCCCCGCCGTTTCCACGCAAATCAACCACCAGTTTTTCCAGGCCCTGAGTGCGCAGCATCTCCCCGGCCTCGCGACACTCACGGGCTGGTTCTTAAGAAACCTTGTTCACTTTAATATAACCTATCGTAGGAGCAAGCATATAGGCCGCATCAATACTAACAATCGGAATATTGTCTCGCACTATGGAGAACTCAATCAAATTTGCAGAGCCCCTGCGGTGAACACCAACTGTTACTTCCGATCCTTTCTTTCCCTTGAGTAGAGCCATCACCTTTTTATTGGTAATGCCCACTCCAGCAATCAGTTCACCATTGGCTTTTACAATGCGGTCGCCGGATTGAATGCCCACCTTTTCAGAAGGGCCTCCGGAAAGTGGTGAAATGACCACTACCGTATCTTCCTGAATGTTGAATTGTACCCCAATACCTTCAAACTGTCCTTCCAACGATTCGTTGGCGGCCTGTAATTCTTCGGCAGAAATATAATAGGAGTGTGGATCGAGCTGTTGGAGCAGATGTTGGACCGTTTCATCCACCAATTGCTTCCGGCTCACATTATCCACATATTCATGGTCGATGTAATTGATGACATCGTTAATCTTGTCAAATTCCCGGTCTACCCGCAACCCGATCACCGATTCGGGATCTTTGGCTACTCTGAAGTTGAGCTGACTCCCAATGAGGATACCTCCAATCAAAACCAACGAAAGGATGGTAGGAGAATAAATAACCGATCTCTGGGGGCGACTCATAATTTAAGCAGATGCATTTGGATCTAAATCAAGCTGAACGACTTCTACACCCGCCTCTTTCAAAAACCGAATTCCAGAATCGTCTTTGTATTGACGCACATAGACCAACCGGCGAATTCCTGCCTGCAGCACAAGTTTAGAACATTCACGACAAGGTGACAATGTTAGGTATAACGTTGCTCCTACCGCATTGTTGGTAGAGCGAGCCACTTTTAGGATCGCGTTGGCTTCGGCATGCAGCACATACCAGTGCGTGTTGCCTGCTTCGTCTTCACAACAATTGGGGAAACCAGAGGGAGTTCCATTGTAACCATCGGAGATGATCATGCCTTCTTTCACAATGAGGGCACCAACCTGCTTGCGCTTGCAATGGGATAACCTGGCCCATTCAAAGGCCATTTTGAGATAGGCCCGGTCGTAGCGTGCTTGCTTCTCTTTGGAATAAATAATGACAGAAGGTGTTTCCACAAAAGAATAATAGAACGGCAAATTTAAGAATACTTGGCTTCCAATACTGCCCATCCCTTGATTTCGCAGTGAATCAACCGGCCCGGAAGTTTTAACGTTTCCATCAGTAAAAGAATACATTTACCCCTTGACATAAGTCAGATTAAGTCACTTTGATTAAATTTGAAGCCTAACCTATTATCCCTATTATGCGCATTGTTACATTTTTTGTGCTTTTAATGGCCTTTGCTTGTGTTCAGCCAGCTCATGCCGCTAAAAAACACAACGCCAATTCAGGCACTACTCCAAGTGGAGCATCCTTGTTTGAGGTGGACGAAGCGGTTCTTGAAACTGAATTTGCAGAACTCACCCAACTGGAGAACCTTGCTTTGAGTCAATCCATGACCTACTCCGAATTGTTGACTACCCCTACTTTAGCAGGTGTGGACATTCCCCGCTTGAACGGAATGGAATACAGCGGAGACTGGCGGGATCCGATTCTCAACATGAATCCATTCTGGTTTACTTCTACCGCCACCTGCCTTTCCTGGTTGTTAGGCTTAGGTTGCGTAGCCGGACCTGTTGCAGTTATTTATGTTTATGTCGACACGGGTAACGATAAGTCGGCTGCTGTTTCATCTGGTTTGGGTTGTGTTTTGGGTAACCTGCCAGCAGCCATCGGTTACATATTGTATATAGCACTGGTGGTATCGGTGAACAGCGCCTGAGTTTACAAAAAGATTTTAATGAAGAACGCCAAGAGCAGCTTTGCTTTTGGCGTTTTTTTATGGTGCTTTTACCAACAAAAAACGGGAACGCTTCGAAAAGCATTCCCGCTGTGTACCCAGGGTGGGAATCGAACCCACACTCTGTTACCAGATCTGGATTTTGAATCCAGCGCGTCTACCAATTCCGCCACCTGGGCAAGTGGTGCTGCTGTAGACAGGAGGGCAAAATTATTCATTTGTTTGAAGGCGCCAAAACAAATCCACGCGAAGGCTCAAGATTTTATAGAGCGATTTTGGCAGATTACACTCAAAATCAATAAATTTGCAGCCCTTTTAACGTGAGATACAGGGACATTCATGGCTTCCAGCGTCAAACTTTTTGCCGGTACAGCTTCTTCGGAGCTGGCAACACAGATTGCCAATAGTTTTGGTCAAGGTCTGGGTAATGTGAAAATGCAACGGTTCAGCGATGGCGAATTTCAGCCGTCGTTTGAGGAAACCGTCCGCGGAAGTGATGTTTTCGTCATTCAGTCTACCTTTCCGCCTACCGACAATCTTTTTGAAGTATTGCAAATGATAGATGCCGCCAAGCGCTCTTCTGCCAATACCATTGTTGCGGTAATTCCTTACTTCGGATTTGCCCGCCAGGATCGGAAAGACAAACCACGTGTGTCGATCGGATCGAAGATGGTGGCCAATTTGTTATCGGCGGCAGGTGTTACCCGGGTGATGACCATGGATTTACATGCCGATCAAATCCAGGGTTTCTTCGAAGTACCGGTAGATCATCTTTTCGCTTCGTCTATTTTCATTCCATATGTTGAAAGCCTCGGCCTTGACAACATGGTGATCGCAGCCCCGGATACGGGTGGCACTAAACGTGCAAATGCGTATGCGAAGCACCTCAATGTAGGAATGGCCATCTGTTACAAGCAGCGCAAGCAAGCCAATGTAGTAGAAGACATGACCGTAATTGGCGATGTGGAAGGCAAAGACGTTGTTTTAGTAGATGACATTGTAGACACTGCCGGAACATTGACCAAAGCGGCTGAAATGATGTTTGATCATGGCGCCACCAGTGTTAGAGCCATCTGTACTCACCCAGTACTTTCTGGTCCGGCTTATGAGCGGATCGAGAATTCAAAATTGACCGAACTTATCGTAACCGATACCATTCCTTTGCGGCAGCAAAGCCCAAAGATCAAGGTGCTTTCGGTAGCAGATTTATTTGCCAAAGTCATCAACAATGTGGCAACTCATCGCTCCATTAGCTCCCACTTTATTATCTAATTGCAGAATCACTAAACCACGTTCACTATGAAATCGATTACCCTCCAGGGAACTGCCCGCGAACAGGTTGGAAAAAAAGAGACCAAGCTTCTTCGTAACGAGGGAAATGTTCCCTGCGTGCTCTACGGAGGAGAAGAAACCATCCATTTTTATGTTGACGAGCGCGCACTTCATCCGCTGCTCTTTACCCCGGATGTTTTCCTGGTGAACATTGAAATTGGTGGTAATACCCATCAAGGTGTGATGCAGGAAACGCAATTTCATCCAGTAACTGACCGCGCTTTGCACGTAGATTTCGTTGCAGTGCATGAAGATAAGCCCGTATCGGTAGCGCTTCCCGTTATCCTTACCGGAACATCTCCTGGTGTACGTGCTGGTGGAAAACTCCGCCTCAACTCTCGTAAACTGAAAGTAAAAGGCTTAGCAGCTAAGCTTCCCGATGCCATTGAGGTTGACATTTCTAAGCTCAAAATCGGACAATCGGTAAAGCTTGGAACGCTGCATGTAGAAGGCCTTGAATTTTTGGAGTCTCCGAACAACGTGGTAGTAGCTGTTAAAACTTCGCGTAAAGCGATGATGGCTGCCGACTCCGAAGAGGAGGAAGAAGAAGCTCCTGCTGAGGCTTAAGCGATTATCTTGTTCCGTCTACCGTTTTTCTGATCCATGAAATTTCTTATCGCCGGATTGGGAAATATTGGTAGTGAGTACGAGGATACGCGCCACAATATTGGTTTTTTAGCATTAGATGCATTAGCGCGTGACGCCGGAATCACATTCGATTCTGGGCGTCACGCTTTTTTTTCTACCTATCGCTTCAAAGGCCGCACTTTTATTCTTGTGAAGCCCACCACTTACATGAACCTAAGTGGCAAGGCCATCAATTACTGGCTTCAGCAAGAAAAAATCCCTCACGATCGCCTGCTGGTGATCACCGACGACCTTGCGCTACCTTTTGGCACCCTACGCCTGCGGGCCAAAGGCAGTGATGGTGGACACAATGGCCTGAAAAATATCAACCAGGTTTTGGGCCGAAACGATTATGCACGCTTGCGTTTCGGCATCGGAAATAATTTTCAAAAAGGACGACAAATCAACTACGTTCTCAACGCCTGGACCGACGAAGAAAACGAGGCCCTTCCTGAAAGATTGACTAAAATCGGGGATGCTATTCGAAGCTTTGGTACCGTTGGTGTGAACCGTACCATGTCCGATTTCAACGGAAAGTAATTGCTTTCCCTCCCGTAATGTTTATGCAATAAAATTATTCGGCAGGCATCAACAGCTTGCTGAGGCTCACCTTCTCGCCTACAATTCGTGGTAGTTCGGCAATGGCTACGCGTTCCTGGTTCATGGAATCACGCTCACGGATCGTAACGGTGTTGTCTTCCAATGTTTGGTGGTCAATGGTCACACAATAGGGCGTTCCAATCGCATCCTGACGCCGGTAGCGCTTTCCAATCGCATCTTTTTCCTCATACATGCAATTGTGGTCGATCTTGAGCGCATTCATGATTTCCCGTGCCTTGTCGGGCAATCCATCTTTTTTGGTCAATGGCAGAACAGCTACCTTGTATGGAGCCAGTGCTGGCGCCATTTTCAAGACAACACGCTCTGAGCCATCTTCGAGGGTTTCCTCGGTATAGGCATTGGAAAGCACTGCTAAAAACAAACGGTCGAGCCCGATGGAGGTTTCTACCACGTAAGGAACGTAGTTGCGGTTTTCTTCAGGGTCGAAGAATTGCAGTTTTTTGCCCGAGTGCTCTTCGTGCGAAGTCAAGTCGAAATCGGTGCGCGAATGAATGCCTTCCAGCTCTTTGAAGCCCATTGGGAAACGGAACTCGATGTCGCAAGCCATATCGGCATAATGGGCGGTTTTTAAGTGGTCGTGGAAGCGGTAATCTTCCGCTTGTATGCCCAAGGCATGGTGCCAGGCCAGTCGGGTTTTCTTCCAGTAGTCGTACCATTCTTTTTGCGTCCCCGGCTTCACGAAAAATTGCATTTCCATTTGCTCGAACTCGCGCATCCTGAAGATGAACTGACGGGCTACAATTTCATTTCTGAAAGCCTTACCGATTTGTGCAATTCCAAACGGCAGTTTCATTCTACCCGTTTTTTGCACGTTGAGGTAGTTCACAAAAATTCCCTGTGCAGTTTCAGGACGCAAGTAAATGGTAGTGGACTCGTCAGCTACAGAACCCAGTTCGGTGCCAAACATCAGGTTAAACTGCCGCACATCGGTCCAGTTGCGCGAACCGGAAATCGGATCGGCGATGCCTAAATCTTCGATCAAAGCTTTGAAACCGGGCAAATCGCTGTTTTCCTGCACTCCCTTGAGGCGGGACTCTATATCGGCAATTTGATCGCGATACCCTTTTACCCTTGGGTTGGTTTCCTTGAACATCTCTGCATCGAAGCTATCGCCGAAACGTTTAGCGGCTTTCTTCACCTCTTTTGCAATCTTCGCTTCGATTTTGCCCATGTGCTCTTCCACCAGCACATCAGCCCGGTAGCGCTTCTTGGAATCTTTGTTGTCGATTAGCGGATCGTTAAAAGCATCTACGTGCCCCGAAGCTTTCCAAACTTTGGGATGCATGAATATGGAAGAGTCGATGCCTACAATGTTTTCATGCATGCGTACCATAGCCGCCCACCAATACTGACGAAGGTTGTTCTTCAGCTCGGCTCCATTTTGTCCATAATCATAGACTGCCCCGAGGCCGTCGTAAATATCGCTGGAGCGGAATACGAATCCATATTCTTTGGCGTGTGCAATGATTTTTTTCAGGGAATCTTCAGATACGGCCATGGTAAAGGGTTGTTTGCGGAGCCAAAAGTAACCATTACCAACAATGCTCCGACAAGATAGAACTCGGATTCTTCCACCTTTCCTCTCCGGTGATTAGTAACTTTGAATTCATGATTCAGATCGACGACACCATCGTTTCCTTGGAGTTGCTGCAAAAAAAGTTTGTGTGCGACCTGAGCGCCTGCAAAGGCGCTTGCTGTGTAGAAGGAGACGAAGGCGCCCCGCTTGAGGATGCAGAACGGGATGAATTGGACTTGATCTATGAAAAAGTAAAACCCTTTTTACGGCCCGAGGGCATTGCCGCCATCGAAGAACAAGGAACTTGGGTCAGAGATCAATTCGACGAAGATTACGTTACTCCGCTGGTGAACGAACAAGAGTGTGCCTACGTTACCTTCGACGATAAAGGCACGGCCCTGTGTGGTATCGAGCAAGCCTACCGAGCAGGAGTGGTTGATTTTTACAAACCCATCTCTTGTCACTTGTACCCGATTCGAATTTCGAAATATCAGGATTTCGAGGCACTGAATTATGACCAATGGAAGATTTGCGACCCTGCTCGCAGCTGCGGCATGCAACTGGAGGTGAAGGTGTACCGGTTTTTAAAACCGGCCATTATCCGCAAATATGGAGAGGAGTACTACACTAAATTAGAAGCTGCCGACGAGCTTGCTAAAAATTTGGTGGATTAATCTGGTTTTACCTCAGATTTTCCAAACAGTTAACGATCCTCTGGTTCCCTGCTTGTTCTCATCTTTTTGCCGGCAAGCTTTACCAAAATTTAAATTCTTCTAAACACCCAAGTCTAAATCTGCATGTTGAAAACTAAGGACGATTGTGGATTAATTTGAATTGACTACCCTGACATTTTTAGCAAATTTTGTAAAGTCGTCTTCCAGGGGGTAATTTCTTTCGCTTATCCCACCGCATTAGGGAATTCTACTTACAACTAATTGATTTTAAGCTACAAAACCACCAGCAGAACTGTTGTTAGCTGGCGTTTTTAGCTTCTATTACTATCGCTGAGATGCATTTTTAATTGCGCTAAACAGTGATCATTTGGTACCAAATTAAAAGCCATACCCACGCCATATATGTACATAATCAAACGTGACGGCCGTCGAGAATCCATTCAACTCGATAAGATTACTACACACATCAGCAAGCTGTGCAATGGATTGGATTCAACCGTTGATCCGATTGTGCTCTCTAAGAAAGTGATGGAGGAAGTTTACGATGGCATGACTACAATTGAGTTAAACCTCCTAATTGCAAGGATAGCTACTTCCCTTATCGGAAGGTATCCTGGTTATGCCTTGATTGCTTCGAGCGTTTCAGTATCTAATCTGGATAAAAACTCCAAACCATCGTTTTCGTCCACGATGGCCGACTTGTACAACTGCATAGCTACGAACAGGGAAAAATCGTTACCTCAGTTGAATAGCGTAAATGTAGAATTCCTGGAGCGGAAGCAGGAGCTTTTGGACACCCAGGTCATTTACGAAGATGATTTCGGTGGCGATCGTTTCGTTTTCAATACTGTTGAAGGAGATCATCCTGTGAACACTGACCCCAATTTAATCGTCGACCGACAGCAAGCGCCTGCGCAGGAAACACCGGCATTGTCAATTAGCATATTCGGGCAAACCGACTACAGCACCCAACTACTTTCGGTTACCCGGAGTGCATAACTAAAAACCGGGCCAACGTGACGCGTTAAGATTCAGTAACTCCCTGGATCACAATACTTTGTTGATAGAAAAATGGGCTCGGCAGCTTAACCCGACTCTCCAATGACCCGCTGATAAATCTCCAGGGTTTTTCGAGCAGTAGTGGCCTTGTCGAATTGTTTCAAGTGTTGCCAACCACCATCAACCAACTGTTGCCGTAGACCTGCATCATGGAGCAATGTTTTTACCCCTTCTGCCAACGACTTAGGATTTTTTACTTTTCCCAGCCAGCCTGTTTTTTGGTGCAAAATAATTTCGGGTATTCCACCGGCATTGGTAGCTACCACGGGCACTTTACAAGCCAAAGCATCCAATATGGATGTTCCGAGTCCTTCCGTTTCTGAGGAAATGAGGAAGACATCTAACTCCGGTAAAATCTGTGGAATATCTTTTCGAAAACCGGTAAATAGGATGGCGTTTTCTAACCCTTTGGACTTTACATAACTCCGCACTTCCTCTTCCATTGGACCTGTCCCAATGATAAAAAAGGTAGCTGGAAGGTTTTCTGCAACCAAAAGCTCCACGGTATCCACGAACGTAAAGTAATCTTTGTGGGGAGCAAGTGCGGCTACATTGCCAATCAACGCATGCTCTTGCGGAACGTGATACGTTTCGCGCAAAGTGGTGCCTTTTTGCTCCGGTTGAAATCGACTCAGATCAATGCCCGAATGTACGGTGGTGAGTATTTCTGGATTTTTTAATCCACGAGCGGTGATTTCTCGAATAGCATCTGAAACACAGATGATTTTAGCTACTTGATGGTGGTTGTACTTGTATTTAGAGAGCAGCGAATTGGAAATTGGAAAGTCAACCCTTCGGCTAACGACAATGGGAGCCCTGCACCCAAATAAGGTGGCGGCCATCACTGCAAACGTATGTGCATGAGAACCGTGTACGTGAACCACTGTGGGTTGAAACGACTTTTGAATACGCGCAAGTTGCCGTGCGAATGACCAGCTAAAGCTGCTTTTTCTGGGAAAAGCCGACATCGGGAATTGGTGTTCCCGACAATGCTTTTCCATTGCCGAACCCTTGCTACATACCATGTGCTGCCGCACGTCAATGGCCTGTAATTCCTCCATTAAATAGGCTGCTTGTTGCTCACCTCCCCGCCAGGAATGTGGAGTAACCACGTGTAAAACCGATGGAAGTGGCTCAGCCATTGGCCCTCAAGTGTTCCAGTTTACGGTAGCGCAAATAACTCGCTTTGGCAGAAATGGTGCTGATTTTCCAACCCGCCCACCCGTCAAGGAATCCGAGTTTCAAAAAGTACATCCGCACAAACCTTGAAAAGGCACTTAAAACTCCTGAAATGCGGCCACCCTTTTTTCCAGCCGCCAACATTTTCTGCGCGCCCAGATCGGTGTATTTCTCTACCCTGTCCAAGTGGTCTTTTACCGAATAGATGGAGTAATGCAACAAATCGCCTTGCAGGTGCTGTTTGGTGGGATTGCCCGAAAACTGAATTTCTTCGTGCACATAGTTTCCTTCCCAATTTGCCACTGACTTGGGGAACAGTCGCGCCTTCACATCGGGATACCAACCGCCATGGCGCACCCAATGGCCACAATAGTTGGTTAAACGATTGAAGGAGTAGATGCCTTCCAAGCCCTTTCCTTTGGCTTTTTCTATCTCCAATTGCAACGCTGGTGACAGCGCCTCATCAGCATCAATGGAGAGTACATATTGGTGGTTTGCCAGCCCGTTGGCAAAGTTTTTTGTTTGGGCGTATCCGGCCCATTTTCGCTTGATAAATCGAACCTCATATTCCTCACAGATGGCTGCTGTACGGTCGGTAGAACAAGAATCTATCACAATGATCTCGTCTACCACCGGTTGGATAGAAGCCAGGCAACGACCAATGTTTCTTTCTTCATTCAGGGTAATGATGACTGCAGAGATGGGCGTGGTCGCTGGACTGTCCATACCTTGCAATGATACAGCAAATTATTGGCTTGTTGCCGCTTCAATTGGGCGAACGACAGAGATGGTATAGGTCAGATTTATTACATTGTAGGTGTTTGCAACTATGAAAACCTTTCGAAGCGTATTAGTCGATGACGAGTGGCATGCCCGGCAAAATTTAAAGCTGCTGCTCGAACAATACTGTCCGCAAATTGAAGTAATAGATACTGCGGATGGACTGGCCTCTGGCTATGAATTGGTAAAAAAACATCAACCGGATATTTTATTTACCGATATCCGAATGCCTTCGGGAGCCGAAGGTTTCGAGCTGGTGACTTCCATTCCAAAAAAACAGCTTCAGGTAGTTTTTGTCACTGCTTTCAAAGGCTTTGCGGTAGACGCTTTGCAACGAAACCACATCGACTACCTCCTCAAACCAATTGATATCAAGGAATTGGTGCAACTCATTGAAAAAATAATGGCCGACCGTGCGCGTTTCGAGGCATCACCAATCGCTTTTGAGAATTACCACAAGGCACTCGATCGGCTAGCGGATAGCCTTACAAATGGTTAGATAACGGGAAAGGATAGGGCTATATTTGCAGGATATGAAGGGATTGAAAGTTGGCTTGGCCTTGCTGCTGCTGTGGTTAGGACTCTGTTTTGAAAGGCAGGCCCTGGCACAGCAATATAACTTCATTTCGTATTCGATTGAAGAAGGGCTGGCCCAAAGTCAGGTGCAGGCCATGTACCAAGACCAAAAAGGCTATTTGTGGATTGGTACCTACGGAGGCGTGAGCCGATTCGATGGCTTGAATTTCACCAATTTTTCTACCGACGATGGCCTCTTGTACAATCAGGTCAATGCCATTACAGAAGATGTGAACGGTACCCTTTGGTTGGGATCATTGGGTGGCCTGATGCAGTTTGACGGCACTCGCTTTATTACCTATCCTTTTCTTGAGAACCTCAGCGACAACTTTATTTACGACCTCTCATCCAGTGCCGACGGAGGTTTGTGGCTGGCCATTGAACGCGGTGGTTTGGCCTACTTCAAAGACGGTCAATTTAAGCATTACCATGAGGCAGACGGGCTACCTCATGAACACATTCGCACCTTGTATTGCGATGATGAAAACCTGCTTTGGTTTGGTTCACGCCGGGGATTAGGCTACCTGCAAAACGGTGAAATATCGATTGTAGACCACCCTATACTGGCCACTGCGAGTATCAGCGACATTACACGCGATCGGAAAGGTAATTTTTGGATCTGCACCTTCGGAGATGGGGTTTTTCGGTTCGACGGGAACAATTTCACGCAATACAGTCTTCCCGATGGCATGTTGAGCAACACCATTCGATCGGCCAACGAAGATGCTCAAGGCAATCTTTGGTTTTCCACTAAAGCAGGAGCCATCCGCTACGATGGCAAGCAGTTCACCAACTTTACTCAGGAAGACGGGCTGCCCGATCAAAATTTGAAAGTAATGCTTACCGATCAGGAGGGGAACCTCTGGATTGGTACTGATGGAGCTGGTATTTGCCGATACAGTGGCGAGGCTTTTGTGAGCTTCACCAACAAAGAAGGATTAACCAACAACAAGATCATGGCCATCGCCGAGGATCACCTCGGCAACTATTGGTTTTCCACCTATGGCAATGGTGCTTGTAAATACTGGGTTGATGCCAACGGAGAGGAGCAGGTAGAAGTTTTCTCCACCGAAAACGGACTTCCCAACAATACAGTATGGTCCATTTACCACGATAGCAAAAACCGGATGTGGTTTGGCACCTCAGGCGGTCTGGCATGGTATGAGGATGGCGCATTTCAAACGATCAACACCACTCCCGGACAACCCTTCCGAAATGTGAAGTCCATTTTTGAAGACCAGGAAGGCAAACTATGGTTTTCCACTACAGATGGGGTCATTATTTTAGAGGGTGACTCCTTCACCTACCATGAGGAGTTTCTTGGCCAAGAGCTTATCAATGTTAGAGACGTTCTCGAAGATCAGAATGGAAGTATTTGGGTAGCCACCAATGACGGTGTGTTGCAACTCAACGGAAATGAAGTTCAGTTGTACAGTGAAGCCGCCGGATTGTCCAACGACATCGTATACAGCCTCGAATTGGATGCGCAGAGCCAACTTTGGGCAGCTACCAGCAACGGACTCAGCTTTTTCGATGGGGATTCCATCATTGTGCTTCGTGTAGGCAACGACTTCAATTCAAATTCCATCAATTTCATGGTAGCCGACAACCAAAACCAGCTTTGGTTGGGTACCAACAATGGCATTTATCAATTGGACATCGATGCTTTTAAGCAATCGCGAACGGCCAAATTCGTGCATTATACCCGATCTGACGGAGTAACCAGCCTGGAATGTAACCTCAATGCCACCTACCTGGACAAGCAAAACAAATTGTGGTTTGGAACTACCGCCGGAGCCATCCGATACGACCCCGACAAACGTCAAGGTTTTGATACCAACATACCTGTGATTCACATTACCGGGTTGCGCCTGTTGCTCCAAAAAACCGATTGGTCTGCCAATGCGGAAGGGATCAGTTCCTCTACCGGGCTGCCCACCAACCTAAATCTTTACTACAACCAGAATCACCTTACTTTCGATTACATCGGAATTCAACTGCACAACCCGGGCCGAGTAGCTTATCAATACAAATTGGTGGGTTTTGACGAGGATTGGCTTCCGATGACGAATGCCACTTTTGCCACCTACAGTAACCTTTCCGATGGCGACTATTCGTTTGTAGTAAGAGCATCAAACGGCGTGGGCGGCTGGACGGAATCCCCTGCCACCTTTAGCTTCTACATCGCTCCCCCATTTTGGAAAACCTGGTGGTTTTTCACAATTTGCTCCCTTTTTCTAATTGGAATCGGGTTTGGACTATTTAAATGGCTGGAAGGTATTCGAAAGCGCAAAAAAGAAACCCAGCAATTGGTGTATTCCAGTAGAATGATGAAGCTGGAGCAACAGACCTTAAATGCCAGTATGAACCGGCATTTTATTTTCAATGCGCTCAATTCTATTCAATACTACATCAACTCTCAGGATCGGCTTGCTGCCAACATGTACCTGTCGAATTTTGCGGAGTTGATCCGTAAAAACCTGGACAGTTCACAAACGGCTACTGTATGCCTTGCCGAAGAATTGGAACGGCTTCGCCTTTACCTCACCCTCGAACACATGCGGTTCACCGATAAGTTCGAATACCAAATTGATGTTGACCGCTCCATTGATGCCGAACGGGTGATGATTCCCGCTATGCTGCTACAACCCTATGTCGAGAACTCCATTTGGCATGGCATCTTACCCAAAGCAGAGAAGGGCACCATTTCCATTAGCATAGATCGCTACGAGCAAGATGGCATATCTTTTGTTATCGAAGACGATGGAATTGGCATCAATACCAGTCGCCGGAACAAGAAAGACTTTGATCAGGGGCACATTTCTAAAGGGATGCAAATCACTGAAGGGAGAATCAACCTGATGCAGAAAATGTCGAATCGCGAAGTATTTGTTAAAGGTCCCTATGAAATCCACGATTCTGGAAACTATCCGAAGGGAACACGCGTAGAAATAGTCCTGCCAATTGACGAGACTTATCAGAGAATTTAAAAAGCAGTTGACAGAAAATAAAAAAATGTGTATTTTCGTTTGTTCTCTGTGGACTGCACAGTTGAAAGTAAGATGAAAGCAATCAAGCAAATATTAAGCACACTTCTCCTAATCATGGCCTTAGGTGTTTTCCTAAGCTCATGCCAAAAGGATGAAGACATGTTTAATCCTGCCAACGGATTAGATGATGCCAGCTTGAGAACTTATCAAGGAAATCATTCCAGTGGGTATTCCAGCCAATCCAACGGTGGAAGTACTGGCGATCCTAATCCCGGAGGTGGCGATCCAACCATTAAAGATGGAGACGACACTGAAGATGATGATGACGACGATCAAATTAAGGATGGAGATGATACCGAAGACGATGACGATGATGATGCAACTTTCATCGTAATTCCAGGACATCAAAATCTACCTGGAGTGTCCAGTCAAGCGTCTGACCAATAAGGAAGTAATAAGTACTTCATTTGTAAGCTCCTGATGCAGGGGCTTTTTTTGTGCCTATTCCTGAAAGTAAATCCTTCGTACCCGGTGCGAAATACCAGATAGAATTTCATACGGAATGGTATCAAGGGTAGTAGACATTGCAGTAATAGGATGTGCTGGCCCAAAAACCACTACCTCATCTCCTTCAGAAACGTCAATTCCAGTCACATCCAGCATGGTCATGTCCATGCAAACGTTTCCAATGATAGGGGCGAGCTTTCCGTTCACCCACATGTTGCCTTTTCCTTTACTCAGCTGCCGGCTCAAACCATCAGCATACCCAATGGCTACGGTGGCTACTTTGGTGGAAGCGGTTGTGATGGCTGCTCTACCATAGCCTATGGAAGCACCAGCCGGCAGGGTCTTGATTTGTGAAACTACCGTTCGCAGTGTAGCGGTTGGTTGTAAAAAACTTTGTTCAGTCGAATTCACACCGATTCCGTGTAAGCCAATTCCCAAGCGCACCATGTCGAATTGTGCTTCCGGGAAACGCTGAATACCAGCAGAGTTCAGGCAATGCCGCATAACTGGATAGTCCAAGCGGTCGGTCAATTTTTCAGTAAGTTTTTCGAATTTTTGTATTTGTGCTTTGGTAAAATCGTCTTCCGCAGGATCATCGCTGGAAGACAAATGCGTAAAAATCGATTGCACCTTTAAGTTGGGCCAATGGGGCAATTGATCCAGCAGCGGAGCCATTTCATTTTCTTCAAAGCCAAGACGGTGCATCCCGGTGTCCAACTTTAAGTGAATTGGATATGGTGTACCTTCAAAAAAGGGACTTTTTTGTAAGTCGTTGGCAAAACGCAAAAAGCTATCCAAGCGGTATATTTCCGGCTCAAGGCGATAACGAATCATGGCCTCGTAGCTGTTAGGGTCGGGATTCATCACCATAATCGGCAAATTGACCCCTGCCTGACGGAGCGCTACACCTTCGTCGGTGTAGGCCACAGCTAAGTAATCTACGCGGTGAAAGGCCAGTAAATTGGCAATTTCATGGGCTCCACTTCCGTAAGAAAACGCTTTTACCATGACCATGACCCGCGTATCTGGCTGTAGTTTGGAGCGGAAGTGGTTGAGATTATGAACCATGGCTTCCAGATTGATCTCCAAAACCGTTTCATGGTGTTCCCGCTGCAAAACCCGGGAAATCCGCTCAAACTCAAAAGGTCGGGCGCCCTTGATAAGAACCGCTCGGTTTTGGAAAAAAAGCTGGCTTCTGTGCTCAAAAAATTCGGCGATGGACCGGAAAATAATTTTTTGTGGTAATTGAAATTTTTCGCTTTGCCGGTGCATGGCCGGACCAACTCCAATGAGTTGCTCTACTCCATGCTGGTGCAACAGGTCAGCAATTTGCTCATAAAGTGCTTCTTCTCGCTGCCCACTCCCTAAGACATCGGAGAGGATCACTACTTTTTCAGGATGTTGGGTTTGCTGATCGAGTAAATCCAGTGCAACAGTGAGTGACCCTAAATCTGAATTGTAACTGTCATTGATCAAGGTACAGTTGTTGACCCCTTGCCGGATCTCAAGTCGCATGGCTACGGGGGTCAATCGCGCCATCCGATCAGTTACGACTTTGGCAGTGTATCCGTGCACCAACAAATAAAGAGCACAATGGAGGCTGTTTTCTATGGAGGCCTGATCACTGAAAGGAATGAAATAGGTAAAGGTGGGTTCCTCACGAAATTTCACCGTCACATTGATTCCATCATCGGCATTCTCGGTAGAAAGCAAGCGTAACGTAGCCGCTTCCACTTTCGACCAGGTCCATCGAACCAGATCAGAACGAAGTCCACTATCGTTTTGCTCAACGGCCGTATGAATCAATTCGTGATCCTTGCAGTAAAACAAGGTTTTACAATTTTTGAAGAGTTGAAGTTTTTCGTGCACCTTTTGCCCCAGGTGATCAAAATTCTCCTGGTGTGCGCTACCAATGTTCGCAAAAAGACCTTCGTCAGGTTGAATAACGGCTTCCAGGAAAGCCATTTCTCCAGGTTGAGAAATTCCAGCTTCAAAAATGCCCAGCTCGTTCGTTTCCTGAAGGTTCCAAACCGATAGAGGCACCCCTACCTGAGAGTTATAGCTTTTAGGACTACGAACAATGTCCAGGTCTTCGCGAAGCAGCTGAAAAAGCCATTCTTTCAAAACGGTTTTTCCGTTACTACCAGTAATGGCCAGCACTTTTGCCTGCGTAAACTGGCTACGGTGTTTGCCAGCTAAGGTTTGCAGCGCACGCAGTGAATTGGATACCTGCCAAAATATTCCTTCAGAATAGGGACCAAGATCAGCCGGCAACTCCTCTACCACAAATGCACGCACTCCTTTTTGATACAAATCGTGTAGGTAGCGATGTCCATCGTGACGTTCTCCATGAATGGCGAAAAAAATGGAACTGGCGGGATCGGATAACTTACGGCTGTCGATTAATAAGCTGCTTAGACCAGACAACGCATTGGAACCGGTGGCTGAAACTTCGAGTAGGGAAGAAATTGCTTCGCTATGGTAAGCTTGGGAAGGCATTTGAATCAATGGGCTTCATCCGAAGACATGGCCTTGGTCTTATCTTTTTCTCGAGCATGGTCGAAACACCGGCGGCACAAGGGCTCATAAGCATCTGTCTCTCCCAGTACCACCAGGTCTTCTGCCGTTGAAATCCGGTGCGAATGATTGGCGAGACTTCCACACCGCATGCATACTGCATGCACCTTCGTCACATACTCGGCTACTGCCATCAATCCGGGAATGGGACCGAATGGTTTGCCGGTAAAGTCCATATCGAGGCCCGCAACAATGACGCGAATGCCGCGGCTGGCCAATTGGTTACAAACATTCACCAGCTCCAAATCAAAAAACTGGGCCTCGTCGATGCCTACTACCCGTACATCGTTTGCCATGAGCAAAATGTTGGAGGAGGCGGGGACCGGTGTGGAGTGAATCGCATTTTCATCGTGGCTTACTACTTGCTCTTCGTCGTAGCGGGTATCGATTTCAGGCTTGAATATCTCTACCTTCTGACGCGCAAATTTGGCCCGTTTCAGCCTTCGGATGAGTTCTTCGGTTTTACCAGAAAACATCGATCCACAAATGACTTCGATCCAACCGCCTATTCGGTCGGGATTTTCTAAAAACATTCAGCCGTTTTATTATACCTTTATTGCCCCTTTGGGCCGCCTCGATTAGACAAAACTAACTAAAATTGCGTTTGTAAAAAGGTTGCCTCAACCCTCGCTAAAGCATGGAAAACACCGGGCTATTTCTGTCAAAAAATATTGAATCGCTTTTGGATGAACTGGATCGAGTAGGGCCTCCTACCGGTTTAGATGGTGCTTACACACCTGAACAGACTGAGCAGTTGACAGAAATTGTACGCGAACTCTATGAATCTGGCGTCATTTTGAGGCACTGGTTTTTAGGAGATGTTGAGGAGCACGACCACGTGCAGGATGCACCTCCGGTATTGAGCACAGAGCCGGTCATTTCCACCTCACCCGTCCCGGAAAATCCAGAACCGGAGGAAAGGGGACAAGCGGTAGAAGATCAAGAGAGCGATCCTGTAGTGGAGGAAGCAGCAAGCACTGAAGAAACAACCGAGGAGGTTGAGGCCGCTGCCAGTATGGAGGAGCAAGAGCCCGAAGCCGAGGAAAAGCAAGCAGCAGCTGCATCTCCGATTGAAGAACCAGCGCTCAAATCAGAAATACAGCAGGAAGAGCAGGAAGAGCAGGAAGAGCAGGAAGAGCAGGAAGAGCAGGAAGA